>NZ_JBXAGC010000090.1:0-602 GCF_058793725.1 Acidovorax sp. GW835-FHT14B10 | reverse complement strand
TGACCTTGCCCCTGCTTGGTGGAGTTCTTAACCCACAAGTCACGCGGCCTTTTTGCGCTGTGCCTCGTACCAGCGTTGCTCGTATTGCATCGGACTGAGGTAATCCAACGTCGAATGCAGCCTACAGTGATTGTAGAAGGCCATCCAGTCCATCACCGCCCGCCTGGCCTGAGCGCGGGTGGCAAATTTCTGCCCGTGCACACTTGCTGTTTTCAGCCGGCCCCAGAAGCTTTCCGTGGGTGCGTTGTCCCAGCAATTGCCCTTGCGGCTCATCGATGAGCGCATGCCCCAGCCCTTCAAGGCATCCTGCATCTCATGGCTGCAATACTGGCTGCCACGGTCGCTGTGGAATATCAGGCCTGGCTCTGGGCGACGGCGCCACCACGCCATGGCCAGTGCATCCTTGACCAGGCTGGCCTGCATGTGCGGCTGCAGGCTCCAGCCCACCACCTGGCGACTGAACAGGTCGATGACCACAGCCAGGTACAGCCAGCCCTCGTCGGTGGCGATGTAGGTGATGTCGCCACTCCACAGCTGGTTAGGTACCTCGGGATTGAAGCGCCGCTGCACCAGGTCTGGTGCCACCGGCAAGCTGTGCTTGC
>NZ_JBXAGC010000089.1:0-631 GCF_058793725.1 Acidovorax sp. GW835-FHT14B10 | reverse complement strand
CCAGCCGCTTTGCCGTGCACGACCCGGCCACGGGCGCCAAGCTCGCCGACGTGGCCAACCTGGGCCCGCAGGATGCCGAAGCGGCCATTGCCGCCGCCAACGCCGCTTGGCCTGCCTGGCGGGCCAAGACGGCCAAGGAGCGCAGCATCATCCTGCGCAAGTGGTACGACCTGCTCATGGCCCACCAGGATGATCTGGGCCGCATCATGACTGCCGAGCAGGGCAAGCCGTTCCCTGAGGCCAAGGGCGAAGTGGCCTATGGCGCCAGCTTTGTGGAGTGGTTTGCCGAAGAGGCCAAGCGCGTCAACGGCGAGACCCTGCCCCAGTTCGACAACAACCGCCGCCTGCTGGTCCTGAAGCAGCCCATCGGCGTGTGCGCGGCGATCACGCCCTGGAACTTCCCCCTGGCCATGATCACGCGCAAGGTGGCACCGGCCCTGGCCGCCGGCTGCCCGGTGGTCATCAAGCCGGCCGAGCTGACCCCTCTGACCGCCCTGGCCGCCGCCGAGCTGGCCGTGCGCGCTGGCATTCCGGCGGGCGTGCTCAACATCCTCTCGGCCGATGCCGCCAACTCCATTGCCATCGGCAAGGTGCTGTGCGCCAGCGATGTGGTGCGCCACATCAGCTTCAC
>NZ_JBXAGC010000088.1:0-656 GCF_058793725.1 Acidovorax sp. GW835-FHT14B10 | reverse complement strand
TTGGCGGGTTCGGTCACCTTCAGGGTCTTCAGGCGCGGGGCCACGTCCACGCCGAGGTCTTCGGGCTTGACGGTGTCGAGCTGCTTTTTCTTGGCCTTCATGATGTTGGGCAAGGTGACGTAGCGGGGCTCGTTCAGGCGCAGGTCGGTGGTGATGACGGCGGGCAGCGAAAGCTGCAGGGTTTCCAGGCCTCCGTCCACTTCGCGGGTGACGCTGACTTGGTCTGCCGTGAGTTCAACCTTGCTGGCGAAGGTGGCCTGGGGCAGGTCGGCCAGGGCCGCGAGCATCTGGCCGGTCTGGTTGGCGTCGTCGTCGATGGCTTGTTTGCCCAGGATGATCAGGCCCGGTTGTTCTTTGTCCACCAGGGCCTTGAGCAGCTTGGCCACGGCCAGGGGCTGCAGTTCTTCGTTCGTCTCCACCAGGATGGCGCGGTCGGCACCGATGGCCATGGCGGTGCGCAGCGTTTCCTGGCATTGGGCCACGCCGCAGCTGACGGCAATCACTTCGCTCACCAGGCCTTTTTCCTTCAGGCGCACCGCCTCTTCAACGGCGATTTCGTCAAACGGGTTCATGCTCATCTTCACGTTGGCAATGTCTACGCCCGTGCCGTCCGATTTGACGCGGACTTTCACGTTGTAGTCCACCACGCGTTTGAC
>NZ_JBXAGC010000087.1:0-674 GCF_058793725.1 Acidovorax sp. GW835-FHT14B10 | reverse complement strand
TGACCTTGCCCCTGAACAGTGGAGTTCTTGGCCTTGTTGAAAATACCGACAAGGAGTCAAGAGATGACGGCAAAGCAGGTGCGTGCGCAGTACACGCAAGAATTCAAGTTGGAGGCTGTGCGGCAGGTACGCGCGGGTCAGGCTATTGCGTTGGTGGCCAAGGTGCTGGGCATCCCCAAGGCCAGTCTAGGCAACTGGGTGAGGCTGGCGGCCAAGAGGCCATTGAGCGGCGTCGGTGACGCTGACAAGGCGATGAAGGTCTCGCCCGAGCAGATGGAGATAGCGCGCTTGCGCGCTGAGGTGGCTCGGCTTCGCATGGAGCGTGACATCGCAAAAAAAGCCGCGGCGTACTTCGCGCAGGACACGCTGCGAGGTACGCCTGGATTCACCAAATGAGGAGCCAGTACCCGGTGAGCATCTCGTGTGGCGTGCTGGAGGTCAGCGCCAGCGGCTACTTTAACTGGCTGCGCCGCCCCAAGGGCATGGCTGGCAGGCCTGGCGCTCGCCACAGCGACGAGGCCGTGCTGGCCCACATCCGTGCCATCCACGCACAGGTCAAGGGCGAATACGGCTGGCCGCGCATGCACAAGGAACTGCTGGCCCGTGGCATCCGGGTGGGCAAAGACAGGGTGCGCAAGCTCATGCAGCAGCACGGCATCCGGGCCAGGACTAAG
>NZ_JBXAGC010000086.1:0-735 GCF_058793725.1 Acidovorax sp. GW835-FHT14B10 | reverse complement strand
CTTTGCCGTCATCTCTTGACTCCTTGTCGGTATTTTCAACAAGGCCAAGAACTCCACTGTTCAGGGGCAAGGTCAGTGTTCGGTGATCGACTTTCACGTGCACCTAGACCTCTATCCCGATCCGGAAATGATCGTGAAGGAGATCGCCAAGCGCGGTATGTATGTTCTCTCCGTCACGACCACACCCAGCGCCTGGAAAGGTACCTCTGCTCTCGCAACGTCGGGCTCTCGCATAAGAACAGCGTTGGGTCTGCATCCGCAAATCGCGCATGAGCGAGTCGGTGAACTGCCGCTGTTTGACTTGCACTTGCGTGAGACCATGTATGTTGGCGAGATTGGCCTCGACGGTGGTCCCGAGTTCAAGCAGCACTGGCAAGCGCAGGTAAAGGTCTTCGATCACATTTTGAATGCCTGTAGCCTTGCCGGAGGCCGGATCATGTCCATTCATAGCCGTCGCGCGGCATCTGCTGTACTAGACCGACTGGCGGCAGTCCCGGGAGCCGGGACTCCGATACTTCATTGGTTTTCTGGCGGTAAGCGAGACCTACACCGTGCGATCACGTTGGGCTGTTGGTTCAGTGTCGGTCCTGCCATGTTGGTTTCCGAGAAGGCCCGTGAGCTTGTGAGGGACATGCCAAGAGATCGTGTGCTGACAGAGTGAGATAGCCCCCTGATTCCCCGGCCCCGTTCTATCGCTTATCTTTGAGATAGGAATAGGACTATGAATACGACTAG
>NZ_JBXAGC010000085.1:0-822 GCF_058793725.1 Acidovorax sp. GW835-FHT14B10 | reverse complement strand
ACAGCCTGCATTTCATCGACACGTTTGGCCTGCGCCGGGCTGATCCGGCCGGTATAAATGGCGCGCTTGAGGGCGTTAACAGCCTCGCCCCGATTGAGCACCCGGCGCAACTCGTTCCTGAAAGCGTCCTTGACAAAGTAGTCAGCCAAAAACGCCGTACGCAGCAACCGCCCCAATTGCACGCCAGCCTCATAGATTGGATCGCCCTGGGCGGCAGAACCGAACCGCGCAAGAGCTGCCACCGCACTGGCATGTCCGCTCATGACCGAGGCTGCCAGGTGCACCAGACTATCCCAATGCTTTTCGATCAAAGCGACGTCGACATTGGCTTCGCACACCGCAGCGATTTCTGCGGGCACTTTGGTGCCGCGTGGCACAAAGAGGTGGCGCTGTTTGAGTTCCTTCAACCGCGGGCAAAGATCAAAACCAAGCAAACGGGCATGTGACATGGCAAAGTCGGTGTAGCCATGGGTATCCACAGCAAGCTGGCTGGTCTCCAGCTTTTCTTGGCGGATGACACCTTCAATGGCCACGCCCGCCTGGCGCTCATTGAGCACAAAGGGCTGCGCATGGAAGATGCCCCACCGGTCTTTTACATGGGAGTAGATTCCAATGGAAGGTGTGTTGCGCCGAGGATCAAGCCGGGCTTGCCACACCCGTTTGGTGGTCTCCATGCTCATCATGTCAGAAGATGCCAAATCGGACCGCCCCCAGGTGGCGGCAATCGGGTGTCGCTGCATGAATTCCAGCACAGCCTGGCAGGCCTGGCTCAGACGCCGTTCGTCCCGCGCCCAGCGCATGGCCTGGCGAATGCTGGTGGCA
>NZ_JBXAGC010000084.1:0-836 GCF_058793725.1 Acidovorax sp. GW835-FHT14B10 | reverse complement strand
TGATCGTGGCGATCAACAAGGACCCGGAGGCGCCGATCTTCAGCGTGGCCGACTATGGGCTGGAGGCGGACCTGTTTAATGCGGTCCCCGAACTGACGGCGGCTCTCTGAGGGCACGGCAGAGCCCTCGGTAATTCTATGAAATTAGACGAACATCCAAGATGATCGATTTACCGTGCAGCGCCTTTTGCTTGCCCGGCGCTAACTAGGTTGGCCAGCAACCTGAATTTACCGAGTGGAGTAGCTTCTTATGACTGAAAACTTGCGCTTTGTGGATTGCGAAGAGGATCTGCACAGCGTAGCCATCCTCGCCATTCTTAATGACGCCATCGTCACCTCGACGGCACTTTACGATTACCTGCCCAGGCCGCCAGAGGCCATGAAAACCTGGTTCGCCACTAAGCACGCCAACGGTTTTCCTGTGATTGGGGCAGTGGATGCCGAAGGTGAACTCCTCGGCTTCGCCAGTTGGGGGCATTTTCGTATGTTCCCCGCATACAAGTACTCGGTTGAGCACAGCGTCTATGTACGCAAGGATTACCGCGGTAGCGGATTGGGCAGGGCTCTCATGCATCAGCTCATCAGCCGCGCGAAGGCCTCCCAGGTCCACGTGCTAATCGGCTGTATCGATGCATCGAATGCGGGAAGCATCGCTTTGCATAAGAGACTGGGCTTTACCCACTCGGGAACATTCCCTGAGGTGGGGTTCAAGTTTGGTAAGTGGCTTGATGCCGTCTTCTATCAGCTGAACCTCGAAGGCCGTAAGCGCACGGCAAACCCATGTTGACCGCCGATGGCGACCATTGCTGACGATCAGATGTCAGTGGGCTGCCAGCG
>NZ_JBXAGC010000083.1:0-841 GCF_058793725.1 Acidovorax sp. GW835-FHT14B10 | reverse complement strand
GTTTACGATCTTCTGCATAGCAAAGCCAAGAAGGCCAAGTGGATGAACTGCAGACTGGTGTTCAGTAACCGCTCGCAGTTCTTCCACAATCGCCTGTTCTTCTCCAGCCACGCAAAGCTGCGCTCCACCACCCAGCGCTGGGGCATCACCTTGAACGTATGCAGTTCACTGCGTTTGGCAATCTGCACTGTGACGTGCCCGCCCAAGATGTCCTGCACGCCCTTGGCGAACGGCTTGCCCACATAGCCGCTGTCACACAGCAGCGCTTGTACCTTGCCCAGGGCAGGTTTGCAGCGCTGCAGTGCCTGCAAGGCCCCTTTGCGGTCAGTCACTTCGGCCGTGGTCACCGCAATGGCGTGCGGCAGACCTTGGGTGTCTACTGCAATGTGGCGCTTGATGCCTGAGACTTTCTTGCCCGCGTCATAGCCCTTGCTCTGCGCCGTGTCCGTGTTCTTCACGCTCTGCGCGTCCACGATCAAGAACGCGCTTGAGGCGTTGCGCCCCAGTTTCTCGCGGGCCGCGCCAACCTGATTTTTTTAAGGCCTGCTCCAGCACGCTTACTCCGTGCGGGTCAGGCTCGCTCCATTTGCGCCAGTACGCGTAGACGTTCTGCCACTTGGGAAACTCCGGTGGAAGAAACCGCCACTGGCAGCCCGTGCGCAGCAGGTACAGCACCGCGCAGAACACCTCGTACAGATCCAGCGCTACAGGCTTGGTACTGCGTCGAACGCTACGCAGCAATGGCTCAATCTCAGCGAATTTCTCTCTACTGATGTCGCTTGGGTATGGCTTTCTTTTCACCGGGCTATTGTCAGTCCCTGGAAGATCGTAAACACGTTCT
>NZ_JBXAGC010000082.1:0-902 GCF_058793725.1 Acidovorax sp. GW835-FHT14B10 | reverse complement strand
ACAGCGCTGAAATCACTCTTCAGCCCACCGGCCACGATGCGCCGAAATGATCGGTCACATTCGCCGAAATACGCACCGTGTAGCTCTTAGCCCACGTTTACGCGGCTTTTTTACGCTGTGCCTCGTACCAGCGTTGCTCGAACTGCACCGGACTGAGATAGCCCAGAGACGAATGCAGCCTGCCGTGATTGTAGAAAGCCATCCAGTCCATCACAGCCTGTTTGGCCTGCTCTCTGGTGGCGAATTTGTGGCCATGCACACTGGCGTTTTTCAGTCGCCCCCAGACGCAGCGCTCGGAGCCATCGTAGATTGAGTGTCCCAGCAGTTGCCCTTTCTGCTCATCGATGAACGTATGCCCCAGTCTTTCAACGCGTCCTGGAACTCACCGCTGCAATACTGGGTGGATTCAACCGGTCGTCGCAACACCTTCAACTATGGAGGTGTTTATGGGCCGACCCGCGGGCTGGATGCAGAGGTTGACTGGACGAGGCGCAATGCGCTCGCCGGGTGCGCCATCGCATCGACGGGAGATCGAGAGACTATTCTGGGAGCAGATCGCAACCGGAATCACGAGTGAGAAGGCGGCCGAGGCGGTTGGCGTATCGCAGGCAGTAGGTGCTCGCTGGTTCCGGCATCGTGGTGGCATGCCATTGTTCATGTCCAAGCCTGTGTCCGCGAGGTATCTGTCCTTCGCGGAGCGAGAGGAGATAGCTCTTTTGCGAGCTCAAGACGTCGGGGTACGGGAGATAGCTCGCCGTTTGGGGCGAAGCCCCTCCACCGTCTCGCGAGAGCTGACCCGCAACGCTGCGACTCGCGGCGGCAAGCTTAAGTATTTATCCGTAAATAACATTGACTGGTAGCTCAATCTTGCGCAGAGCGATGATGGCCGCAGCAAGGTGGTT
>NZ_JBXAGC010000081.1:0-915 GCF_058793725.1 Acidovorax sp. GW835-FHT14B10 | reverse complement strand
AGATCAAAACAACGGATTCGAGCAGTCGCGCAAGCCCACCCGACGTGAAGAGTTCTTGCGGACCATGGAGACAATAGTGCCTTGGGCCGCCCTGTGCCAGGTGATAGAGCCGCACTACCCCAAGGCCGGCAACGGCCGTCCGCCCATTGGGTTGGAGCGCATGCTGCGCATCCATTTTCTTCAGCACTGGTTCAACCTGGCCGATCTGGCGTGCGAGGAGGCTCTGTATGACAGTGCCAGTCTGCGCCGCTTTGTGGGGATTGACCTGGGCCGCGAACGCGTGCCCGACGCCACCACGCTGCTGAAGTTTCGCAAACTGCTCAATGAGCAAAAACTGGGTGAAGCCCTGTTTGCCAAGGTAGGCCAGCAATTGCAGGAGCGCGGCTTCAAGGTCAACACCGGCACCATCGTGGATGCCACGATCATCGCAGCGCCCAGCTCCACCAAGAACGCCGACAAGGCGCGCGACCCCGATATGCACCAGACACGCAAAGGCCAGCAATGGTATTTCGGCATGAAGCTGCACATTGGCGTGGACAGCCAAAGCGGGCTGGCGCACAGCGCCGTGGTGACGGCGGCCAACGTGCATGACAAACACCCTCTGCCCAATCTGCTGCATGGCAATGAGCGGCGCGTGTACGGCGACTCGGCCTATGCCAGCCAGAAAGCACTGATAGCGAGCAAGGCCCCCAAGGCCAAGGACTTCACCAACCAGCGCACCCGCCGTGCAGGCGAGGTGGACGAAGTTCAGCGGGCCAAGAACCGCAACAAATCGCGGGTGCGTGCCCGGGTCGAGCATGTCTTTGCGGTGGTCAAGCGCCTGTGGGGATTCACCAAGGTGCGCTACCGCGGGCTTCAGAAGAACGCCACGCGGGCGTTCACGGCCTTGGCGCTGGCCAACATTTACCTTGCCCG
>NZ_JBXAGC010000080.1:0-935 GCF_058793725.1 Acidovorax sp. GW835-FHT14B10 | reverse complement strand
CACGCCGACTATGTGAAGAACATGATCACCGGCGCAGCCCAGATGGACGGCGCCATTTTGGTGTGCTCGGCCGCTGACGGCCCCATGCCCCAGACCCGCGAACACATCCTGCTGGCCCGCCAGGTGGGCGTGCCCTACATCATCGTGTTCCTGAACAAGTGCGACATGGTGGACGACGAAGAACTGCTCGAACTCGTCGAAATGGAAGTGCGCGAACTCCTCGACAAATACAACTTCCCTGGCGACGACACCCCGATCATCCGCGGCTCCGCCAAGCTCGCCCTGGAAGGCGACAAGGGCAAGCTGGGTGAAGAAGCCATCATGAAGCTGGCCGAAGCCCTGGACACCTACATCCCCACGCCCGAGCGCGCAGTGGACGGCGCCTTCCTGATGCCCGTGGAAGACGTGTTCTCCATCTCCGGCCGCGGCACCGTGGTGACCGGCCGTATCGAGCGCGGCATCATCAAGGTCGGCGAAGAAATCGAAATCGTCGGCATCAAGGACACCGTCAAGACCACCTGCACCGGCGTGGAAATGTTCCGCAAGCTGCTGGACCAAGGCCAGGCTGGCGACAACGTCGGTCTGCTGCTGCGCGGCACCAAGCGCGAAGACGTGGAGCGTGGCCAGGTGCTGTGCAAGCCCGGCTCGATCAAGCCCCACACGCACTTCACCGCTGAGGTGTACGTTCTGAGCAAGGACGAAGGCGGCCGCCACACCCCCTTCTTCAACAACTACCGCCCTCAGTTCTACTTCCGCACGACCGACGTGACCGGCGCCATCGAGCTGCCAGCCGACAAGGAAATGGTCATGCCTGGCGACAACGTGTCGATCACCGTCAAGCTGATCAACCCCATCGCCATGGAAGAAGGTCTGCGCTTCGCTATCCGTGAAGGCGGTCGTACCGTGGGCGCGGGCGTCGTGGCCAAGATCATTGC
>NZ_JBXAGC010000079.1:0-937 GCF_058793725.1 Acidovorax sp. GW835-FHT14B10 | reverse complement strand
AGGATTTATCCGTAAATTAAGTAAACTCCAAACCTGAGCCGACCTTCACTCGGCGCAGGACAGACAGATGGCCAAGGCCCATGCCCATTCGTGGGAAGTGACGGATGAATTCTGGGCCCGGGTAGAGCCTCTGGTGCCGCAACCAGTGCGCGACCCGAACAAACAATACCTGCGCAGTGCAGGAGCGGGGCGTCCAGCCAAGGCGCCGCGCTTGGTCTTCGAGGCCATTGTCTACGTCCTGAGGACGGGCTGCCAATGGAAGGCGTTGCCAGCCGAGCGCTTTGGCAGTGCCAGCGCGGTGCACCAGAGATTCATGCAATGGTCCAGGGCCGGGTTCTTTGAGTCGTTATGGAAGGCGGGCCTGGCCGAATACGACGACCTACAGGGTATTGCCTGGCGTTGGCAGAGCATTGACGGGGCGATGTTCAAGGCGCCACTGGCGCAAGAGGCGGTTGGCCCCAATCCGACGGACCGGGGGAAAAAATGGCAGCAAGCGCCACCTGCTGGTGGACGGGCGTGGCGTCCCGTTGTCCCTCGTCGTGACGGGAGCCAACGCGCACGACGTGACGCAGATTGAGGCCGTGCTCAATGCCATCGTGGTCAAACGTCCGACTCCCAAGCAGCGCCGCTCCAAGCATCTGTGCGCCGATGCGGGCTATCGCGGCAAAGGCGCCATGACCGTGATTCTGGCCCATGGCTATATCCCGCATGTGGTCAGCCGCAAGAGCGAAGCGGCGCAGAAGAAGCGAGACCCGAAGAAGAAGGCCCGCCGCTGGGTGGTCGAGGCCTGCCATGGCTGGTTCAACCGATTCAGGAAACTATTGGTGCGCTACGAGAAGCTCGAACACACCTTCCTGGCGCTCAACCACCTTGCTGCGGCCATCATCGCTCTGCGCAAGATTGAGCTACCAGTCAATGTTATTTACGGATAAATACT
>NZ_JBXAGC010000078.1:0-961 GCF_058793725.1 Acidovorax sp. GW835-FHT14B10 | reverse complement strand
CCCGCTTCGTGCCATTGCGCTGTGGAGTTGCCTCGCACGATACCTTTGCGCGGGTGTTTCGCCTGCTCGATGCCCGGCAATTGGAGCTGGCCTGCCAGCAGTGGCTTATGCAGGTGGCGGGTCAGGTGCAAGGCACGGTGGCCATTGATGGCAAGAGCGTGCGCGGCAGCCGCAAGGGCGATGCGCCTCGGGCGCTGCACATGGTCAGCGCCTGGGCTGCAGACATGGGAGTATTGCTGGGCCAATGCAAGGTCGATGGCAAAAGCAACGAGATCACGGCCATCCCCGAGTTGCTGCGTCTGTTGCACCTGAAGGGCTGCATCGTCACCATCGATGCCATCGGCTGCCAAAAGACCATCGCCCAGCAGTTGCACGAGCATGGCGCGGACTATGTTCTGTCGCTCAAGGGCAACCAGCGGCACATGCACGAAGTGGTGCGAAAGCACTTTGAAACGCCAGGCACTGCCGCACAGCAGGACAACACCTACACCGAACGCTCCAGTGGCCATGGGCGTGTGGAACTGCGCAGCTACCTGGTCAGCCCTGTGCCACAGGCCCTGCAGCGGGCTGCAGCCCACTGGCCCGGGCTGTCCAGCGTGGTGCAGGTCGTGCGCCAGCGCCAGCAGTCGGGCCAAAGCGCCAGCGAAGAAGTCAGCTACTACATAAGCAGCCTGCCCGCGTACACCCAGGCGCATGTGCTGGCGCATAGCATCCGCGCACACTGGAGCGTGGAGAACCAGTTGCACTGGAGCTTGGACGTAGCCATGCGTGAGGATGCTGCTCAGTCATACAAGGATCAAGGCCCGCATAACCAGACCGTGCTGCGGCGCATGGCATTGCAGATGCTCAAGAGTGATACCTCGGTGAAGATTGGCGTGCAGGCCAAGCGCAAGCGTGCGGGGTGGAATCTGGGCTATCTGGAGCGCGTCTTGGGTATCACTATTTAGATGCGATTGCCCTG
>NZ_JBXAGC010000077.1:0-998 GCF_058793725.1 Acidovorax sp. GW835-FHT14B10 | reverse complement strand
CGCCGGTTATGTTGCGGCCCGAGATATGTGGCCATCGGCGGCGCCGTCAACGCGGTTACACGATTCTGCGGTAGTTGACACAACATAAATATCGGCACCTGCTGGCAGCCCTTCTTCACTTTTGAGGCCTGCCATGTTCGAGAAACTCTTCGCCGATGTCGGCACGATCGCACGTCATCGTGACGGCCCCCTGTTTGACGAGCGACACCGCTATTTGCTTCACTGCGCCTCAGTCGGCGCCACGCTGCACACACAACGCAATCGGGCCAGAGCCTTGCTCTGGCTCGCCATGTCTCTTCCGGCAGGCGTCCACCGCCAGGTCGACGCTGAACAGCTGCGCCGGCTGATAGCAGCGCACCGGCCGCCTGTTACTGACCAAACGGCAGCGGGCCTGCTCAACATTGGGCGACCATGGCTGAAGTTCATTGGCTGGTGGCATCAGCCCGAGCAGCCAATTGCATTCCCCGAGGCGCTCGATCGGTTCGTGGTGTGGATGCGGGACGAGCGAGGCCTGACGCCGTGCACAGTCGAGCAGTGGCGCTACCGTACGGCCAACTTCCTAAGGTGGTGCAAGGAGACGGGTAGAGATCTCAAGTCGCTTGAGCCCAAAGACATTGACGCCTACTTCGTGACCTATGGCGCGCAGCGATGGTCACGAATCTCCGCTGGCCATATCGCGAGAATGCTGCGCGTGTTCTTCAAACATGCTGCTTCGACTGGCGCGTGCTCAAAGAGCTTGGCCGGCTCAATCCTGTGCCATCGGCGTTACCGCCTCGAGACGCTCCCTTACGCGCTGGGCTGGCATGACGTTCAGCGGTTGATCAACACCGCCACAGGTAGCACCGAGGATGACGTGCGGGATCGAGCCATCCTTCTGTTGCTTGCGATCTATGGGCTGCGACGCGGCGAAGTCGCCGCCCTGCGCCTCGAAGACATCGACCGCGAGCAAGGCCACATCCGGGTCTGGCGGCTCAAGCGCCACCAACCGCAAATCTATC
>NZ_JBXAGC010000076.1:0-1019 GCF_058793725.1 Acidovorax sp. GW835-FHT14B10 | reverse complement strand
CAATGCCAGTCAGTTAAGCCCTGACTGGCATTTTCTTTGTTGGGAACTTGCTGCGAGAGCGCTTGACCTCGCGGGGGAAGCTTCGCCCTGAACGACGAGGGGGGAGCACAAAGTAACGGGCTTGCTCAAGCAGCAGCTGCAGGTGTTGGGGCAGTGCTCCAGCGCGTGCCAGATGCACGGTGTTCAGTGCGCCAATGATGGCATGCTTGGCTGTGTGGAAGCTGATGCGTACAGGCTCGACCTTCACATGCTGGGCCATCAGGCGCATCCAGCGCCTGAGCAAAGTATGCGCAATCAATACGCCCCAGACCTCCTGTTTGACCAACTCCGGCTGCTTGCTGCGCAGCACGCCTGCGCCCTGTTGCAGCGACTGCTTGATCTCACGAAAGCCAAGCTCAATCTCCCAGCGCTGGCAATACATCTGTGCCAGTTGCGATGCGCCAAAGCGTTCGGGGTCAAGCATTGAGGTGATGAAGCGTCTGGTCTTGCCTTGCACCTCGGTCTGGATCAGGCGCGCTTGCCAGTGGCTTGGCAGTTCGGGGCAAAGTTTCCTGGCACGCTGCGAGATGGGCATGCGAATCAACCAGTCGCCCGCGCCCAGACATTGCACGACCTCATGGCGCAAGTTGTCTCTGGCCCGCATGAGCCAGTGGCGTTGCTCGCCTGCGCCCTGCCAGTTGAGCAGGAACGACGCCGAGAAATACGCGCGGTCAAACAAGGTGATGGAGTGATCCAGGCCGTGCAATCGGGCGGCCAGTGTCAATTCTCCTTGGGTGTAGTCACCCAGTTGCGCATCCAGAAGTTCGTGGCTATCTGTGTCCAGCAGGCATACGGCCCGAACCATGGGCCAGGGCTGGGGGCCGTACTGTGTCTTGCCGCTTCCCAGCACCTGGCGGTTGTCTGCACTGTCGGGCGCAGACCAGACCACCCCATCGACGGCCAGCACACGCAAGCGATCTTCATGCACGGGATGCGATCTTGCCCAGGCCTGCGTGAGCAGTGCAAACAAGTGCTCCAAG
>NZ_JBXAGC010000075.1:0-1029 GCF_058793725.1 Acidovorax sp. GW835-FHT14B10 | reverse complement strand
AAACAGGTCCGCCTCCAGCCCATAGTCGGCCACGCTGAAGATCGGCGCCTCCGGGTCCTTGTTGATCGCCACGATCACCTTCGAGTCCTTCATGCCCGCCAGGTGCTGGATCGCCCCCGAGATGCCCGCCGCCACGTACAGCTGCGGCGCCACGATCTTGCCCGTCTGGCCCACTTGCCAGTCGTTGGGGGCGTAGCCCGCGTCCACCGCGGCGCGGCTGGCGCCCAGGGCCGCACCGAGCTTGTCGGCCAGCGGGGTCATGACTTCGTCGAACTTTTCCTTGCTGCCCAGCGCCCGGCCTCCGGAGACGATGATCTTGGCGGCGGTGAGTTCGGGCCGGTCGCTCTTGGCGATTTCGCTGCCCATGAACTTGCTCTTGCCCGCATCGTTTGTGGCTGTTGCGGTTTCCACTGCGGCGGAGCCTGCGCTGGCAGCGGCGGCGTCAAAGCCGGTGGTGCGCACGGTGATGATCTTCACGCTGTCTGCGCTTTGCACGGTGGCGATGGCGTTGCCGGCGTAGATGGGGCGCTCGAAGGTGTCGGCGCTCACCACCTTGGTGATGTCGCTGATCTGGGCGACGTCGAGCTTGGCGGCCACGCGCGGGGCGACGTTCTTGCCGCTGGCGGTGGCGGGAAAGAGGATGTGGCTGTAGTTGCCTGCGATGGCCAGCACTTGCGCGGCGACGTTTTCGGCCAGGCCGTGTTCGAGGCCGGGGGCGTCGGCGTGCAGGACTTTGGCAACGCCGGCGATCTGGCTGGCGGCTTGTGCGGCGGCGCCGGCGTTGTGGCCGGCGATCAGCACATGGACTTCGCCGCCGCAGGCAACGGCTGCGGTGACGGTGTTGAGGGTGGCGCCCTTGATGGTGGCGTTGTCGTGTTCGGCAATAACGAGGGTGGTCATTTCTTGTTCCTTTGATCGGTTGAGGACAGAGCTAAAGATCTGTCCCGCAAGGCTTTAGATAACCTTCGCTTCGTTCTTGAGTTTTTCCACCAGGGCGGCAACGTCGGCCACCTTGATGCCGGCGCCGCG
>NZ_JBXAGC010000074.1:0-1224 GCF_058793725.1 Acidovorax sp. GW835-FHT14B10 | reverse complement strand
TGTTGATTTCCATCCAGAAGTGACCCAGTAACCCCCAGGTTTTCCATCTAAAACTGATCCACGTACTAACCCTAACCTGCTGCTTTTTTAAGCAGCAGGAGACCAGGAGTGATAGACGTGGCAACACTGAGTGTCATCAGACGTTGGGCCCTGCGCGAGCAGCTGTCCATCCGCGAGATCGCCCGCCGCACGGGCCTCTCGCGCAACACCCTCCGCAAGTACCTGCGTGCTGACGCGGCCGAGCCGCACTACGCCAAGCGGGTCAGCCCTTCCAAGCTCGACCCCTTCGCGCTCAAGCTCGCGGGCTGGCTCAAGACCGAGGCCGGCCGATCCCGCAAGCAGCGGCGCACCGTCAAACAGATGCACGCCGATCTGCAGGCCCTGGGCTATCCGGGCTCCTACAACCGGGTTGCCGCCTTTGCCCGGCTTTGGCACGAGCAGCGCTTGGTGGCCCAGCAGACCACTGGTCGCGGCACCTTCGTGCCCCTGGCCTTCGGTCCGGGTGAGGCCTTCCAGTTCGACTGGAGCGAGGACTGGGCGGTCATCGCTGGGGTGCGCACCAAGCTGCAGGTGGCGCACTTCAAGCTCAGTCACAGCCGGGCGTTCTACCTGCGCGCCTATCTCCTGCAGACGCACGAGATGCTGTTCGACGCGCACAACCACGCCTTCGCCGTACTCGGAGGTGTGCCTCGGCGAGGCATCTACGACAACATGCGCACTGCCGTAGACCGAGTGCGCCGGGGCAAGGAGCGAGACGTCAACGCACGCTTTGCCGCCATGGTCAGCCACTTCCTGTTCGAGGCCGAGTTCTGCAACCCGGCTTCGGGCTGGGAGAAGGGCCAGGTGGAGAAGAACGTGCGCGACGCCCGCCACCGCCTGTGGCAGGTCGTGCCGCCATTCCCGAGCCTGCTCGAGCTCAATGCCTGGCTTGAAGCGCGCTGCGTGGCTCTGTGGCGTGAGATCGAGCATGGGAAGCTGCCTGGCACCATCGCAGACGTCTGGGCCCAGGAGCGGGCCGCTTTGATGCCGGTGCCACGCCCCTTCGATGGCTTTGTGGAGCACACCAAGCGAGTCTCGCCCACCTGCCTGATTCACTTCGAGCGCAACCGCTACAGCGTCCCTGCCTCCTATGCCAACCGGCCCGTGAGCCTGCGGGTGTATGCCGCACGCCTGGTCGTGGTGGCCGAAGGCCAGGTGATCTGCGAGCACCAGCGGATCATCGAA
>NZ_JBXAGC010000073.1:0-1283 GCF_058793725.1 Acidovorax sp. GW835-FHT14B10 | reverse complement strand
TGTTGATTTCCACGCAAACCTAACCCACTATTTCCATCTCGATCTGACCCACCCTTTTGCGTGAACTCGATGCTCACGTTGTGGATAAGTTCTTGGGGGTCTTCTCCTTCTTGGTTGTCGGTTGTGGTTGCTGTGCGGAACTGTTCTTGAATCGGAAGCTGTCGTTGCCGGTTTCCAGAATATGGCAGTGATGCGTGAGCCGGTCCAGCAGTGCCGTGGTCATCTTGGCATCCCCGAACACGCTGGCCCATTCGCTGAAGCTCAGGTTTGTGGTGATCACGACACTGGTGCGCTCATACAGCTTTGACAGCAGGTGGAACAGCAAGGCTCCTCCTGAAGCGCTGAACGGCAGGTAGCCCAACTCGTCCAGGATCACTAGGTCGGCATAAGCCAGCCGGTGGGCCAACTGTCCGGTCTTGCCGTTGGCCTTCTCCTCCTCCAATGCATTGACCAGTTCCACCGTGGAGAAGAACCGTACCCTGCGGTGATGGTGCTCAATAGCCTGCACACCGAGGGCCGTGGCAATGTGGGTCTTGCCGGTGCCAGGGCCGCCCACGAGCACCACGTTGTTGGCATCCTCCAGGAACTCGCAACGATGTAACTGGCGCACCAGGGCCTCGTTCACTTCGCTGTGCGAGAAGTCAAAGCCAGCCAGGTCTCGGTACGCCGGGAACCTGGCCACCTTCAACTGGTAGGCCACCGAGCGCACCTCCCGCTCGGCGGTCTCGGCCTTGAGCAGCTGGGACAGGATGGGCTGGGCTGCCTCAAAGGCCGGAGCGCCTTGCTCGGCCAGTTCCGCAACAGCCTGGGCCATGCCATGCATCTTGAGCTCGCGCAGCATGATCACGATGGAAGCGATGGCAGGGTCATGACGCATAGCGGACCTCCCTCAGCTGGTCATAGCGAAGCACATTGGCCTGGGGTTCCACAGACAACTTGAGTGCCTGGGGAGATGTGACAGGCGCCGGGGCCGGCTTGCCATCGAGCAAGCGGTGCAAGACATTCAGGATGTGGGTCTTGCTCGCAGCGCCTGACTCCAGGGCCAGCTCCACTGCCGCCAGCACGGCCTGTTCGTCGTGGTGCAGTACCAGCGCCAGGATCTCCACCATCTCCCGGTCGCCACCGGGCTGCTTGAGCAACGTGGCCTGCAAGCGCTTGAACGCAGGTGGCAACTCCAGGAACGGCGCCCCATTGCGCAAGGCGCCGGGCTTGCGCTGCAGCACCGCCAGGTAGTGACGCCAGTCGTAGACGGTCTGGCCGGCACCGTGATGATTGCGTTCGAT
>NZ_JBXAGC010000072.1:0-1376 GCF_058793725.1 Acidovorax sp. GW835-FHT14B10 | reverse complement strand
TGAGATAGCCCCCTGATTCCCCGGCCCCGTTCTATCGCTTATCTTTGAGATAGGAATAGGACTATGAATACGACTAGGCATACGGAGTCGGTGGAGGTGATTTTGAAAGACCAGCGCCGCAGGCGCTGGTCCCTCGCCGAGAAATCAGCCCTGGTACGGCGCACCTACGAACCCGGCATGAGCGTGTCGCTGGTGGCACGGCAGGAAGGCGTTACCGCCAGCCTGCTGTTCCAGTGGCGCAAGCTCGAACGGCAAGGTGCACTGACCGCCGTCTGTGCTGGTGAGGCAGTGGTACCGGCATCCGAGTTGGCAGCGGCGCGCGCGGAAATCGCCAAGCTCCAGCGCGTACTTGGCAAGAAGACCTTGGAGAACGAAATCCTCAAGGAAGCCGTGGAGTACGCCGCCGAAAAAAAGTGGATTGCGCGCTCGCCCTTGTTGCCCGGGGAAGACCAGTGAAGACGGTCTGCCGCACGATGGGGCTGGCGCGCTCGCACGTACGTAAGCTGCGTGGACGCGACGATAGTTGGACAGACGGGCGCTGCCAACGCACGCCCAAGGGCGATGCCCAGTTGCTGGCCGAGCTGCGCCAGGAGATTGCCGAGCTGCCCAGCTATGGCTACCGGCGTGCCTGTGCCCTGGTGAACCGCCAACGTAGCGCCAAGGGCGATGTGCATGTCAATGCAAAACGCGTCTATCGCGTCATGGCCCAGGCGGGGCTGTTGCTGCCCAAGGCCCCGCGTCGGCGCCAGTCATCTCGCACGCATGAAGGCCGTGTGGCAGTGGCACGCAGCGACCTGCGATGGTGCTCCGATGGCCTGGAAATCAAGTGCGACTCGGGCCAGACGGTGACGGCCACGTTCACCAAGGACTGCTGCGACCGCGAGGTTCTGGCCTGGCGTGCATGGGAGGGCAAGGGGCTGCCGGGGGAGCCGGTGCGCGAAATGCTCATTGAAGCCGTGGAGCGGCGCTTCGGGGCGGCGGATGCCATTCCCGCAGACCACCAACTGGAGTTTCTGAGCGACAACGGTGGTGCCTACATCGCGGCAGACACGCGAGCGTTGGCACGCTCACTGGGCCTCAAGCCCATCAACACACCTGTCTGCAGCCCGCAAAGCAACGGCATCGCCGAGAGCTTCGTAAACACCTTCAAACGCGACTACGTGGCGCGTATGGACCTGCAGGACGCCACGACGGTGTTGGCACAGTTGTCGGCCGCCTTCGAGCACTTCAACGAGGTGCATCCGCATTCATCGCTGAAAATGCGTTCGCCTCGGGAGTTCAGGAGGCAGCAGGCCGAACAATTGCGCCAGGAACCATCGACGGACCAGGCGCTTTATTGCGAATAGGATGGGGACGGGAATACAGGGGCAACATCA
>NZ_JBXAGC010000071.1:0-1425 GCF_058793725.1 Acidovorax sp. GW835-FHT14B10 | reverse complement strand
TACTCGTGCGGGCGCGTCAATGGCTGTACAAGAACAAGCTGGTGATCGTGCACGAGCGGGCAATTCGGACACTGATTGCGGCGGCACTTGCCCAGCTTGAAGTTGAAACAGGCACCGCCATCGCCGCCAGCGTTGATCCAGCAACACTTGATCGCTGGCGAGCCTCAGTTTCAGAGCTGCGCCCAGATGGACAAACCCAGCAGAGTTGGCTATGGGCTGCACCGGCGAAACACTCAACCCGCCAAATCAGCGAGGTACTGGAGCGCATCGACCTGCTTTACACGCTGGACGTTCATAAGCACCTGGCAGACATCCCCGATCTCATCTTGCGCCGCTACGCGCGCCGACTTGTCTCCAGGCCGCCCTCAGCCGGAGCCAAGATCAAAGAGCCAGCGCGCACCGTGGAGGTCGCATGCTTTCTTCGGTATTGCCTGTTCACCACCACAGACCAGTTGATCCTTATGGTGCAGCGCCGGATCGCCGATCTGTGGCGTCAGGCTGCCGCCGATGTCCCCGCTACCGTCAATTGGGCCGCAATGTACAAAACGCTGCTCGGCGAACTTGTTGCCTTGAGCGCGCAAGGTGCGGTGCCAGATGCTGAGTTGCGTGCCCGTCTTGAAGCCTTGATCACCGAAACCCAGAAACGCAAACCACCGAGCAGGGCCTCCCTGGTCCGCGAGGGATTGATTGATGGAATTCGCCCCGTGCGGTCGTTGCTCGTCGCCATTGCAAAGCTGCCCTGGCAGGCCACCGGCGAGCATCCTGCCATCGAGTACCTTGCCAAGCTGCAAGCTTTATATCTCAAAGGATCCAGAAAGCTGCCAGTTGAAGTGGTGGCACCAAGTCTGGGAATGATCTGGCAGGTTTCGATCTCCAGCCCAGACCGGGAACGGGCGTTTCAGGCGTTGGAGGTGGCCACCCTGTTTGCCCTGCGCCGCGCGGTGCGCAATGGCTCGGTCTGGATTGAGCACAGCCTGAGCTTTCGGGGTCGTGCGCGCTTGTTCTTCACGGACGAGCGTTGGCAGGCAGAGTCCAAGAAACACTATGCCCGTCTATCGTTACCCAGCAAGGCTGCCACTTTCTTGAAGCCTTTGCTGGCCAGAGTAACTGCCGGTGTCGATGCGGTGGCCGCTGCAGCCCGCAGTGGCGTACTGCGCGTGGATGATGAACTCCATTTGTCGCCATTGCCCGCAGAGGACGAAGACCCAGAAGTGACCAAGCTGCGCGCGGCTTTGGATCACCGCATCGGTGAGGTTCAATTGCCGGAAGTGATTCTGGCCGTTGACGCCCAGGTGCGCTTTAGCTGGATCATGCTCGGACGTGAGCCGCGCTCTACCGACGAGCTGCTGATGGTCTATGCCGGCATCATGGCCCACGGCACCAGTCTGACTGCGGTCGAATGCGCGCGCATGATTCCGCAATTGT
>NZ_JBXAGC010000070.1:207-2043 GCF_058793725.1 Acidovorax sp. GW835-FHT14B10 | reverse complement strand
ACCCCTATCCCCGATCAGTTCAGGTGGGGGAGTTTGAGGTGGCCATAGGCGGGGGAATTTGGGTGGCCATCGGGGGCGATAGTTTCAACCAAGGTGTGATCCGCTTTTGTTTTGCTAAAAACGATGCAACCCTGCGTGAAGCAATTACACGTTTGCGAAAACTCTGAGAAGCATCCCTTTCAAGCGTAAAAAAGCCGAGTAAACGTGGGCTAAGAGCTACACGGAACGAGGGCAAGGTCACTCCGCCTAGTTGGCGGGATGGCAACCGTCCAACTTCTGGGGGTCAGTTCATTCCCGGAGATGGCATGGTCCGCCCACCTCTGCCACTGCTGCCGACGTGCGGTCATCATCCCGTAGAGCCGGAGTAGATGTCGCAAGTTCAGTTGCAAAGTGCCAGAGTGGTAGCTCTTGCAACCACTGATCCTGGAGGCCGCCATGCAATCAACTCTGAATCTGCCCGTCATTGGTCTGGATTTGGCGAAGTCGGTGTTCCAACTGCACATCGTTGATGTGGAGTCAGGCGAGATCCAGCGACGCCAAATCAAACGCGCCAAACTCACGGAATTCTTCGCCAAATGCAACCGCAGCCTGGTGGCGATGGAAGCTTGCGGGTCATCGCATTACTGGGCCAGGACGATCCGGGCGCTGGGACATGACGTCAAGCTGTTGCCGGCCCAGCATGTCAAAGCCTTCTTGCTGCGTGACAAGAACGACGCGATGGATGCACAGGCGATCTGGGTGGCGGCACAGCAGCCGCACATCTTGCCGGTCCCCGTGAAATCGGAGCGCCAGCAAGCTTGTCTGGCACTGCATGGCATGCGCCGTCAAATGATGAAGATGCGCATCATGCAAACCAATGCCCTGCGAGGCATCCTGGCCGAGTTCGGCATTGCCATGCCCGTGGGGCACAACCAGTTGCTCAAGATGATCCAGGCCGAAATCGCTGAGGCCCAGGAGAAGGGTCACCTGCCTGCCGATCTGGTCATCTGCATCCAGGAGCAGCTCAAACGCATCGATGGATTGCAAGATGACATCGACCACATTGGCCAGCGGCTGGGCGCCATGATTCGAGAGGACCGGCAGATGCAGGCCATTCAGCAGATTCCTGGTGTCGGAGACCTGACAGCCTCGGCGCTGGTGGCGGCGGTCGGGGACTTCTGCACATTCAAATCCGCGCGGCAGTTCGCCTCATGGGTAGGGTTGGTTCCTCGTCACGTGGGCACCGGCGGCAAGACGCAGCAGTTGGGCATCTCCAAGCGCGGAGACACTTACTTGCGAACCTTGTTGATCGCCGGCGCCAGGGCCGTGATTGCCCGATCCGGAAAATCTGACTGGATTGAACGGTTGCTGTAGCGGCGACATTACAACGTCGTGGTGGTGGCGTTGGCCAACAAGATGGCGCGCACCGCGTCGGCGGTTCTAGCCAGGGGCATGGCCTTCGATCGGACCCGTTGGAATCCGCTTGAGACGGTGACTGCCTGATCCGTCAGCGCGGCGCGCCTCAGACCTATAACACCGATTTGAAGGAGAACCTGCAAAAAGCGTAGTGATGGAATGACGGTCAAACCGGGTTGGGAAAGTCCGATGAATCGCCAGTACCTTGAGTACATCCCGGAGTACATCCCGGAGATAGGAACCCCAGCCGCGAATAGCCATCATGGGCAGCAGCAATCACTGCACCAACAGCCCGGATGTAAGGCAGCAAACCCTTCAGACCATCACAACGTAAAAAGCTTGCTCTCCTTGGGCGGACCATGTAGGGCAGCAGCAATCACTGCACCAACAGCCCGGATGTAAGGCAGCAAACCCTTCAGACCATCACAACGTAAAAAGCTT
>NZ_JBXAGC010000070.1:0-107 GCF_058793725.1 Acidovorax sp. GW835-FHT14B10 | reverse complement strand
GCTCTCCTTGGGCGGACCATGTAGGCGATTCATTCTCGCCAGCCACCATTGCCTCGTGGCGGCTGGGGGCCAGGCGAGGGATAGGGATCGATGTGTGCGCTGAGAGG
>NZ_JBXAGC010000069.1:0-2124 GCF_058793725.1 Acidovorax sp. GW835-FHT14B10 | reverse complement strand
TCTTGGAAAACCAAGCGCAGCAAGGCTCTGCGGGTTCCAGCGTGGTCTCATGCTAGTCTCGGGACTCAATCTCAAAATCCCCCGCCGCAAGGCGTGCCGGTTCGATTCCGGCCCCGGGCACCACACTCAAATTCCCTAGTGTTATCAACACACTAGGGAACTTCGAGATCAGACCCCAAGCACTGGGGGACTTCTCAGAATCGTTGGTCAGGTACAGTTTCGGTACAGTGCTGCGGCGCTAGCCTCACCGGAACCCTATGGCAACGATCGTCAAAACTCCTTCTGGCACTTGGAAAGCGCTTATCCGTAAGACCGGATGGCCGCCCACTGCCAAGACATTCCGCACAAAACGCGACGCTGAGGATTGGTCGCGCCGCACCGAAGACGAGATGGTGCGCGGTGTCTACATCCAGCGCGGCCCTGCAGAGCGCATGACCGTCGAGGTCGCCCTCACTCGATACCTGCGCGAAGTCACACCCACCAAACGTGAGTCCACTCAAGCCGGCGAACGCAAGAAGGCCTTGGCGCTGACCCGACATCTGGGAAAATATTCCCTCGCCGCACTCAGTGCCGAAATCGTCGCACAGTACCGCGACACGCGGCTGGCTGGCGATAACGATGCAGAAGGCAAGCCCGTCCCGCGGAGTAACAACACTGTGCGACTGGAGCTGGCACTACTCAGCCACCTCTTCACCATCGCGATTAAGGAATGGGGCATCGGTCTGCCATTCAACCCGGTTTCCAACATCCGCCGCCCTGCTCCGGGCGCAGGACGTAATCGCCGGCTGACGGTGACCGAAAACAAGCGCCTGCTCGCCGTTGTGGATGCCCACTCCAACCCGATGTTCAGTTGGATCGTGCGCGGCGCACTGGAGACGGGCATGCGTCTTTCTGAGATCGCGGGCCTACGACTGAGCCAAGTGGACCTGCAACGTCGCGTTATCCGGCTTGATCACACGAAGAATTCTTCGCCTCGAACGGTCCCCCTCACGGCAGCGGCAACCCAGGTTTTTCAAAACGCCGTGCACAACCCAATACGCCCTGGCGAAACCGACCTCCTGTTCTTTGGCGAACCGGGCAAAGATGGCATGCGCCGCCCCTACATGTTCGACAAAGCCTGGACACAAGCGAAGCTCGATGCCGGCTTGGTGAACTTCCGATTTCATGACCTGCGCCACGAAGCGGTCAGCCGCTTTGTCGAAGCCGGGCTATCAGACCAAGAGGTCGCGGCCATCAGCGGGCACAAGTCAATGCAGATGCTGAAAAGGTATACGCATTTGCGGGCGGAAGACTTGGTCGAGAAACTGGATCGGGTGCGAAAGTAGAGAGGTGATTTCGCCCTCTGTCTCCTTTTCCAAACTCGCGAACACAGAATGCTCTCGAATTTTCCACAAAATGTGCAAGTAAGTGTTTCGCGGCGCCTGCAAGCCTCTGATTTGCATACAAATTCAGCCAATCCACCCATTCAGCTCGACAGCCAATCGATCTAATTTTGGTCGCTAATACTGTCCAATCATGAATACCAAAATAGGGAATTTTGGTTTTAAATCAACCACTTATGCAAGCCATGCGCTTGCCCGACTACCGCTGACTATCCAGAATTGCGCCTAATTAGTCCTGTGATAGGTGCATTCATGACGACGGAAGAATTTCTGCTGGACCGCTTTGGGCCACTGATGAGCATTGCTGATGTGGCGGGGATTTTGGGGCGCTCTGCCGATGGATTTAGGGTCGCACTTTATTCAGACGGCGATGTCTCTCGTCGACTCCGGCCGACCATGGTGCGAATCGGTCGAAGGGTCTACTTCCGCACATTGCAATTGGCGGACGCTTTGGGCTTGGACAGCCCAGAGGCCAATGGAACACTCCTGCATGCCTCGCAATCCTGATGTCCTGGTTGCAGGGCGCCTCCGATTTTTTCGATCAGAGACATAAGGCTGGTCGAGAGCACCAGGGCGGCATTTATTCAACGAAAGCGGTCAAAGCCAGCACGACCAAGGTCGCAGACCTTCTTGCCACCGCCGTTGCCATACAGGAAGAGGACGCAGTGTTGATTTCCGCGTAATCCTGACCCCGGTTTTTCATCCAATATTGACCCCACCTGTTGGGGTGTAGCCGGGCTAC
>NZ_JBXAGC010000068.1:0-2278 GCF_058793725.1 Acidovorax sp. GW835-FHT14B10 | reverse complement strand
CCCCGATGGCCACCCAAATTCCCCCGCCTATGGCCACCTCAAACTCCCCCACCTGAACTGATCGGGGATAGGGGTTAAACGCCGGCGCCGTCGGCACCTGTTGGCAGGACATTGATCCGGTCTTCCTCGAGGGAAGGCCAAGGAGTGAATGTCTTGAAGTCCAACCAACGCGCCACCATAGAGACACTGCTGGAGCGCAATACATCGCAACGCGAGATCGCCCGCATCACGGGCATCGACCGCAAGACGGTCAGGAGCTATCACCAACGCTGGCTGGAGCAACTGCAGTCAAATTCCCCCGGGGTGGCCACCGGCTCGGCCCAGCAAATTCCCCCACCCTGGCCACCGGCTGCTGTGCCGGTGGCCACCTCCCTGTGCGAACCCTGGCGCGAGTTCATCGAAGCCCAGTTGCGTCTGAAGCGCAACGCCATGGCCATCTTCCAGGACCTGGTCGACCAGCACGGATTTACTGGTCAGTACAACTCGGTCAAACGCTTCTGTGCAAAGCTGCGCCACAAGGAGCCCGAGCAGTTCGACCGCCTGTCCTTTCTGCCTGGGGAGGAGATGCAGGTGGACTACGGCGAGGGCGCGCCCACCCGCGTGCCGGGCAGCGAGCGGTACCGCAAGCCCCGCCTGTTCGTGGCCACGCTGCGCTACTCGCGCGCCAGTTTCCGCTGCGTGGTCTGGAAGTCCAGCCAGCAAATCTGGGCCGAGTTGCACGAGCAGGCTCTGCGGTACTTCGGTGGCTGCCCGCAGTACGTGGTTCTGGACAATCTGAAGGAAGGCGTCTTCAAGCCCGACCTGTACGAGCCCGAACTCAACAAAGTCTACGCCGCCACCCTGGCGCACTATGGCGTGGTGGCCGACCCGGCGCGGGTGCGAGACCCCAACCGCAAGGGCACGGTGGAGCATGCCATTGGCCACACCCAGGCCACGGCCTTGAAGGGCCGGCGCTTTGAGTCCATCGAGGCCCAGAACGAGTTCCTGGCGCACTGGGAGAAGAGCTGGGCAGCCAAGCGCATCCACGGCACCGAGCGGCGCCAGGTGCAGGCCATGTTCGAGGAGGAGCGCAGCCACCTCAAACCTCTGCCGCTCCTGGGCATGCAGTATTTCGAGGAGGCGGTGCGCACCGTCTGCGACGACAGCTGCGTGCGGGTGGATCACAGCAGCTACGCCGCTCGCCCGGCGAACATCGGCTCCAAGATGCTGGTGCGCATCTATGCCCAGCGCATCGAGATCCGCGATCTGCAAACCGGCGCCTTGCTGCGCACCCACGCCAAGGCCGAGCGGCCCGGCACGGTGGTGCTGCCCATGGAGGAGCGGGTATTCAATCCTTCGCGCGAGACCCGTCTGATCCTGCGTCAGGCTGGCGAGATCGGTGAGCACGCCAAACGGCTGTGTGAGCTGCTCTTTGCCATCGAGGGTCGGGTGGGCCAGCGCAAGCTCTGGGGCATCGTCAGCCTGGCCAGGCGATACCCAGCGCACTGCGTCGACACCGCCTGCGCACAGGCCCTGGAGCAGGGGATTTACAGCTACAAGCGCGTGCTGGCTTTGACCGAGGCCATCTTTGCCCAGGCGCTCAACGCCATCGAGACCCAGTCCAGCGGTGCGCCCGCCGGCGGCGGGCCCACGCTGACCCAGCAGCACGAGCTCATCCGCGACGCCGATGAGTACGCCGATCTGTTCGCGCACGCTGCGGCCGTCACAGCCACGAGCACGCTCGAGTCCGCCACGGCGAACACCACCACCAACAACACCAACAACGCACCTGGAATTCAGCCATGAACATGATCGAGATCGAACGCGCGCTGCGCGAGCTGCGTCTGTCCGGCATTGCCGAGACCCTGTCCACCCGCGTGATGCAGGCCCAGGCCGCGCAGGAGCCCTTCCTGGAGACCTTTGGGGCCATGCTGCAAGACGAACTGGACCGCCGGCGCTCGCGTCTGACCGAGCGCCGCTTCAAGCGCTCGGGCCTGGATGAGCGGCCCTCGCTGGCTGACTTCGACTGGCGTTTCAACCCGAAGCTGCCGCGCAGCGCCTGCTTCGAGTTGCATACCCTGAAGTTCATCGGCGAGGGCGCCAATGCGCTGATCATCGGCAAGCCCGGTACCGGCAAGAGCCATGTGGCCAAGGCCGTGGCCTACCAGGCCACGCTGCAGGGATACGACGCGCGTTACCTGGAAGCCGACACCGAGTTTGCTCGCTACGCGTTGGCCAGCGACTCAGAGCGCACCGAGCTGCTCAAGGACTGGGTCTCACCGGACCTGATCATCCTCGA
>NZ_JBXAGC010000067.1:0-2413 GCF_058793725.1 Acidovorax sp. GW835-FHT14B10 | reverse complement strand
ATCTATCCACTGGTGTCGTCGGTCGAGCAGGCCCTCATCTCGTACATCGAAACCGTCAGACCTTCGGTTGCCCATGCGCAAGTGTTCATCCGAACGCGGTCACCCCGTGTACCAATCACGCCGCCTGGCATCTACGACGTTGTCAACCGGCGCTTGCGTTCGCTGGGCGTGCAGGCGGCGCACCTCGGCCCCCACGCGTTGCGCCATGCCTGCGCATCGAAGATGCTCGCCGACGGACTGACGCTCAAGGAGATCGGCGATCACTTGGGTCACCGCAGCGCGGCCTCGACGAGCATCTACGCCAAGGTCGACCTGGCTGCTCTGCGCCAAGTCGGCGAATTCGACTTGGGGGGCCTGCAATGAAGACGAGCGAACTCATCAAAGACTATCTCGCCGCCAAGCGTGCCCATGGAACGCGGCTGCGTAGTGGTGAGCGTGCGCTGTACCAGTTCGCACGCGAGACCGATGATCAACCGCTGGCCGCGGTGACGCCCCAAGCAGTGGCGACATTCCTACGCGGCCGTGGTGATCTCAGTGCCACTTGGACGGCGCGGTATCAGCTCTTGGCTGGTCTCTACAGATTTGCTATGGCTCGAGGTCATGTGAGCGCTTCGGCGCTTCCGGATCAACGCCCGGCATTGCCACCGTCGATCACCCCCTACGTGTACTCCCGAGCCGAGTTGAAACGCCTGCTCGATGCGACAGACGTCCTCGAATCGCCATGCAGCCGGATGCAGGCGCCCACCTATCGGGCGCTGATCCTGACTCTGTACGGCAGTGGAATTCGGGTCGGCGAGGCCTTGCGCCTGAACTTGGCGGATGTCGATCTGGCTGAGCGAGTGCTGACCGTACACGAGACGAAGTTCTACAAATCTCGTCTCGTGCCGGTGGGCGAGCAACTTGCAGCTGCGCTGGCCGCCTACCTCAAGCGACGCTGCTGCGTGTCCATGCCCCAAGGCTCGAGCTCGGCGTTCTTCGCGAGCCGTGAGGGTCACCGGATGAACTACCCTCGCGTCGTGACGCTGTTCCAGCGGGTGCGTGCCCACGCTGGAATTGGATGTCCTCCGGGCGCGTCTCGGCCGCCGCGACTGCACGATTTACGACACACTGCAGCCGTGCATCGAGTGCTGACCTGGTACCAGCAGGGCCACGACGTGCAGCAACTCCTGCCGAAGCTGGCTACCTACCTCGGCCACGTCAGCGTTGCTTCTACGCAGCGGTATTTGCAGATGACGCCGGAGTTGCTGCAAGCGGCCAGCATGCGCTTCGCCGCCTATGCCGAGACCGTGGAAGACGAGGTGGCCGACCATGCGTGACACCGCCGTTCTTGGGCCTTGGGTACGACGCTTCTTGTTGGAACACCTTGTGGCCGAGCGCAACCTTGCGCGCAACACGCAGGTCAGCTACCGCGACAGCCTGACGCTGCTGCTGCCGTTTGTTGGTCATCACGCAAAATCGGACGTCGACCGACTCCTGGTCGAAGACATCTCGGCTGACCGTGTACGGGCGTTTCTGGAGCACCTCGAACATGATCGACAATGCGCGGTCCTGACGCGCAACCACCGACTCGCGGCAATCCACTCGCTGGCCCGGTACATCGGAGCCCGCTCGCCCGAGCACGCGGCGTGGTGTGCGCAAGTTCGATCGGTACCGTTCAAGAAGGCGTCCAAGACGGTCGTTGGCTACTTGGACAAGCCCGAGGTAGATGCCTTGCTACGAGTGCCGGACCAGCAAACGGTACTTGGTGCGCGCGACTACGCACTCATGCTCTTCCTTTACAACAGCGGCGCGCGTGCCGATGAAGCGGCATCCCTGCGCGCTTGCAACCTGCAGCTCGGCACTTCGCCGTCAGTGCGCATCCTCGGCAAGGGCAACAAGTGGAGGGTATGTCCGCTGTGGCCGAAGACCGCAGTCGTGCTTCGGCCGTTGGTCAGGGATCAGGGCCTCGAGGACCGCGTCTTCCGAGGTCGAACCGGTGAGCCCATGACCAGGTTCGGCGTGCATCGCGTCGTGACGGTGTGTGCCGAGCTTGCCGCGCAGCGCGTCCCGTCTATGCGAGACAAACGCATAAGCCCGCACATCCTGCGCCACACGACCGCCGTCCATCTGCTGCGCTCCGGTGTAGACCTGAATACGATTCGCGCCTGGCTCGGGCATGTCTCACTGGATACCACCAACGTCTATGCCGAAGTCGACCTTGAGATGAAAGCCAAGGCACTGGCCAGCGTCGACATCACAGGCCTGCCCGCAGCATCACGACATCGCAAGCCCACGGTATCGGTCATGGACTTCATGCGTAATCTCTAGGGCGGTGCCGCGCAGAAGTTATGTGCTGCTTGCCAGGGCAAACCTCCTCGGTGAGCAACAACGGGCGCCTGGCGATGGCCACATATCTCGGGCCGTAACATAACCG
>NZ_JBXAGC010000066.1:0-2540 GCF_058793725.1 Acidovorax sp. GW835-FHT14B10 | reverse complement strand
TGTTGATTTCCACGTAAATCTGACCCCTCTGGACTGAGTTTTTTCACCCAACTTTGACCCCTTGAGTAACGTCTCCTGCTTGTTTTTTGAGCAGGAGGGAATCAAGGAGTGATCAACGTGGGAACACTGGCAAAGATCCGCAGGATGCACCTGCGCGATGGCCTTCCAATCAAAGAGATCGAGCGGCGCACGGGCCTGGCAAGGAACACCATCAAGGCCTGGCTGCGCAAGGGCGAGATGGTCGAGCCCAAGTACCCCCAGCGGGTCAACCAGACCAAGCTTGACGGCTATACCGAAACGCTGGCGACCTGGCTCAAGGCCGACCTGCACCGCGGCAAACGTGATCGCCGCACCATCAAGGCCTTGTACGAAGGCCTGGTCGAGCAGGGCTACACCGGTGGCTACGGCCGGGTGGCGGCCTTTGCCCGGCGCTGGCGAGCGGAGCAGTCGGGCAAGGTCGGCAAGGGTGCTTTCGTGCCGCTGAAGTTCGCCCTGGGCGACGCCTTCCAGTTCGACTGGAGCACCGAGTACGCCTGGGTGGGCGGGCTGCGCCGGCGTCTGGAGGTGGCCCACACCAAGCTGTGTGGCAGCCGTGCCTTCTGGCTGGTGGCCTATCCGAGCCAGAGCCACGAGATGCTGTTTGATGCCCATGCCCGGGCGTTTGCCGCCTTCGGCGGTGTGCCCCAGCGGGGCATCTACGACAACATGAAGACGGCCGTGGACAAGGTTGGCGCCGGCAAGAAACGCGCGGTCAACGCCCGCTTTGAGGCCATGACCGGCCACTACCTGTTCGAGCCCGAGTTCTGCAACGTCGCCAGCGGCTGGGAGAAGGGCATCGTCGAGAAGAACGTGCGCGACCGGCGCATCAGCATCTGGCACAAGGCGACCAAGCAGCGCTGGCCCAACATGCAGTCGCTCAATACGTGGCTGGAGGGCGAGTGCCGCGCTGCCTGGGCCGAACTCAACCACCCTGAGTGGTCGACGCTGAAGGTGGCCGACGTGCTGCAGGATGAGCAGCAGCGCCTGATGCCCAACCCCCGCCCGTTTGACGGCTACATCGAGGTGCTGGCGCGTGTCTCCAGCACGGCGCTGGTGCACCTTCAGCGCAACCGCTACAGCGTGCCCACCGAGCACGCCCACGAGGTGGTCAGCCTACGCCTGTATCCCGAACGCATTGATGTGGTGGCCGAGAACTCCCGCATCGCCAGCCATGCGCGCAGCTTCGAGCGCAGCCAGACCTTCTACGACTGGCGCCACTACGTCAGCCTGATCGAGCGCAAGCCCGGCGCGCTGCGCAACGGCGCGCCCTTTGAGACGTTGCCCGATCCCCTGAAGAAGCTGCAGTCCATCCTGCTGCGCCACGAGGGCGGCGACCGGGTGATGGCCCAGGTGCTGGCGGCCGTGCCGGTGCACGGTCTGGAGCCGGTGCTGGTGGCCGCCGAACTGGCGCTCGAGAGCGGCAAGCCCAGCGGCGAGCATGTGCTCAACGTGCTCGCGCGTCTGAAGGCTGGCAGCCAGGCAGAGGTGGCAGCGGCCAGAACGCCGCTGACCCTGACGGTGGCGCCGCAGGCCAACGTGCAGCGCTACGACCGGCTTCGCTCGGTAGGCGACGATGACCCACAGGGGGTGCGCGCATGAGCCAGGAGATCATCGGCGCCCTCAAGGCCCTGAAGCTGCATGGCATGGCCGCCAATTACCCCGAGGTGGCAGCGCAGGCACGGCACACCGACTTCAGCCCTGAAGCCTTCCTCAGTCAGCTGCTGCGGGCCGAGCAGGCTGAGCGTTCGGTGCGCTCCATGGCGTACCAGATGGGCGCAGCCCGCTTCCCGGCCCACCGTGACCTGGCCGGCTTCGAGTTCAGCCAGGCCAGTGTGGACGAGGCTCTGGTGCGCACGCTGCACGGCGGCGCGTTCATCGAGGCCGCGCACAACGTGGTGCTCATCGGTGGTCCGGGCACCGGCAAGACACACCTGGCCACGGCCATCGGGATCGAGGCGATCCAGCGGCACGGCAAGCGGGTGCGCTTCTTCTCGACCGTGGAGCTGGTCAACGCGCTGGAGTTGGAGAAGAGCCAGGGCAAGGCCGGACAGCTGGCCCACCGGCTGGTCTACATGGACCTTGTCATCCTCGATGAACTGGGCTACCTGCCGTTCAGCCAGGCCGGTGGAGCGCTGCTGTTCCATCTGCTCTCCAAGCTCTACGAGCGAACCAGCGTGCTGATCACCACCAACCTCAGCTTCGGGGAATGGAGTCAGGTATTTGGCGACGCCAAGATGACCACCGCACTGCTCGACCGGCTGACCCACCACTGCCACATCGTGGAGACCGGCAATGAGAGCTGGCGGTTCAAGCATTCCAGCGCAGCACCCAAGACCGTTCAGAAAAGGCGGCCCAGGACGGCCCTGCCGGAAGTCATTGAGAAAGGAGAAACGAACGCACCAACAGTAGACTTATCCACAGACGCGTAGCCCGGCTACACCCCAACAGGTGGGGTCAATATTGGATGAAAAACCGGGGTCAGGATTACGCGGAAATCAACA
>NZ_JBXAGC010000065.1:0-2773 GCF_058793725.1 Acidovorax sp. GW835-FHT14B10 | reverse complement strand
TGCGTATTTCGGCGAATGTGACCGATCATTTCGGCGCATCGTGGCCGGTGGGCTGAAGAGTGATTTCAGCGCTGTTTCGGTATCGTGACCGCCCGTTTCGGCGATCGTGACCGCCATGGTGCTGGCGGTGCTGCGTAGGGGGTCGAGTTTACGGTTTTGGAGCGGCTGTCAGGTCTTCATTGGTTCCTTGATGGTCGTTTTTGAAACTGTTGCAGTGCGCGCCGTGCGGCCGGTTCGCCGCGACTCGCCGTCCAGGCTGAAGCGCCGGCAACGCTGCAGTAACCGGTCCAGGATGGCGTCGGCCACTGTGGGATCGCCCAGCCACGCATGCCAATGTTCGATGGGCAGTTGGTGGGCGATGATGGTGGCGCGCTGGCCCACCCGGTCATCAATGACCTCCAGCAAATCGGCACGCGTGGCGGCATCCAGGTTTCCGATGCCCCAGTCGTCCAGCACAAGCACGTCGATCTTGGCGAGTTGCTGCAACCAGCGTCGGAAGCTGCCGGCCCCATGCAAGATGCGCAGCTCTTCTGCCAGTCGAGGCACGCGCAAGTACAGCGCCGAGCGACCCTGGCGACACGCATACTGGGCCAGCGCACAAGCCAGCCAGGTCTTGCCCAAACCGGTAGCGCCGGCCAGGGTCACGGTCTCGCCGCGCTCAATCCAGGTGGACAGAGCAAGGCCCATGAGGGCTGGCCGGTCCAGCCCTCGGATGCCCTCGAAGCTGGCGTCCTCCAAAGTGGCCGATGGGTACTTGAGCTGCGCCTGTTGCAGCAACCGCACCCGCTTGCGGTCACCCCGGGCGTAGACCTCGCGCTCGACCAGCAAGGCCAGGCGCTCATCGAATGACATGTTCAGGCAGTCGGCCTGTTCGTGTTGTTGTTGCAAGGCATCGGCGAAGCCCACGAGTTTGAGCGAGCGCAGTTGGGCGATGGTGGCGTTGTTGAGCATGGAAGTGTTCTGGATCGATGGATAGAAGTTGGAGGCAATGGATGCGGTGGCAGGACGTCACTGGTAATAGCCCGGGCCGCGCAGGTTCGCGTGCGCCGGGCTGGTCCAGTCAGACTCGGCCTGTGGCGTGATCTGCTCACGGTTGTTGGCGAGCAAGTCACGCACATGGCTGTAGCGCAATGTGCCCAGGGCCAGCGCCCGCACGCAGGCGGCCTCCAGCCTCACGGGGCCGTACCTGCGCGAGAGGCTCAGCAAGCCCAGGCAAGAGCGGTAGCCGTGTTCGGGATGCTTGTAGGTTTGCAGCAGGCGGGTGATCAACTCGCCGCAGGCCATGCCGATGCGCTGGCCCCATTCGATCAGGCGCTGTGGCGTCCACTCCATGTGGGCGCGGTGCGCCGCAGGCATGTGTGCCTCCACCGTGGTGAAGCCCCCACGCTTGTCGCTGCGCGCGTGGGCGGCCACGCGCTGACCACGCAAGAGCAACTCGATGCCGTGGCCGGTCATGCGTGCCTCCAGCGTCTGCCCGACCAGCGGGTGCGGTGCGCTGTACCGGTGAGCGTCGATCTCGACGTGGTAGTCGATGTGGACCTTCACGGTCTTGAAGCGCGCGAGCTCATAGGGTTGCTGCGGCAGCGGCATCAGGGCTGGGGCGTCCAGCTCGGCAAACACGCTGGCGCGGCTGCCCGGCAACTTCTGAAAGGCTCGCTCATTGAGGCTGGGGAGCAGTTGCGCAATGGCCGCGTCCACCTGGGCGACGCTGTCAAAACGCTGGTGGCGCAGCCGCGCCAGGATCCAGCGGGTGACGACCTGAACCGAGCTCTCGGCCGTGGCCTTGTCGCGCGGCGTGCGTGGGCGCGCAGGCAATACCGAGGTGCCGTAGTAGCGGGCCAGGTCCTGCACCGTCTCGTTGGCACGTGGCTCGTAACGGTCTGGCGTGGCGATCACGGCACGGGCGTTGTCAGGCACGATCAATTGCGGCACACCCCCGTAGAAGTGCAGCGCGCGCACCATGCCCTGGACCCAGTCATCCAGGCGCTGCGCGGGCGTGGCGCAGGCGAAGACGCAACTGGAGGCGGCCATGGCCGAGACAAAGACCTGGGCGCGCGCGCCATTGTGTATGGGCACCGTGGAACCAGCGAAGTCGATGAACAGCTTCTCGCCGGCACGCCGGTGCTGGCGCATCGAGCGCTTGAGGGTTTGGGCGAAGTCCTTGTAGTGACCGCAGAACTGGGTGTAGCGCCAGGTACGACCATGGGGATGGGCCTCCACGTACTCCTGCCACAACAGCATGAGCGTGACGCCCTTGCGGTCGAGTTCGCGGTGGATGCGGCCCCAGTCGGGGGTGATGTAGGGCTGCGAGGTGTTCGCCTTGGGCAGCAGGGTGGAGGTCAGTCGCTGCTCGCTCCAGTCCTGGACAGTCTCCCAATCCAGGCCGGCGGCATGGGTCAGGCCAACGTACTTGGTCACGGCCCCCTTGGAGATGTTGAGGGTGGAGGCGATCTGCTCGTGCGAGAGATCGGCCTGCCACTTCAGGCGGATAACGTCTTTGATCATGCGTAGAGACATTCGAGGTTTGGGCATCTGGCTCCTGAGGGCAAAAGCCGTCGAGGTTAGGACGCCCGGGTTGAGTTCTCTACGCAGCACCGCCAGGCTTCAGATCCCACAAAAACGTGGACTGAAACGGCGGTCATGATGACCGAAATGATCGGTCACGTTGCCGAAACGGCCGGTCACGATGAGCCGAAAAGGAGTTCGGTCACGATCGACCGAAATCCTCGGTCACGATGCCGAAATCACCGGTCACGTTGGTCCGAAATACCCA
>NZ_JBXAGC010000064.1:0-2842 GCF_058793725.1 Acidovorax sp. GW835-FHT14B10 | reverse complement strand
CGATCTACCAACACCACCTCCGCGCCAGTGCTAGCTTTTCGTACCGTCACTTATTGCACTGAAAACGAGGAGACCCCCTGCTGAGTTTCCTGCGGTGCCGAGCCGACTAAAGTTGATCAGAACGAGGGTGACGATTTCCACAATGAATACCTCTGACAAGGTGGGGGACGCTCTGCGGGCCACAGGTTGGAATTGTCTTTGCGGCGGCCTGGTGAAGAGACATGGGATGGATTCTTAAACCAGTCGTAAGATCAGAATCATAAAAATCAGTGTGGAGCCTTCATCTTGCCGAACGTGTTCTTCTCATATTGCCATGCCGATGAGGCGTTGCGAGACCAACTGGAAAAACAACTGGCCATGCTCAAGCGTCAGGGGGTCATCGAAACCTGGCACGACCGAAGAATCAGTGCCGGTCAAGAGGTCGACGCTGCTATTGACGACCACATCAATGGCGACGAGATAATTCTGTTGTTGGTGAGCCCCGATTTCATTGCCTCTGACTATTGCTACAACATTGAGATGGCACGTGCAATGGAGCGCCACAACGCCAAGGATGCCATTGTCATTCCCGTTATCCTACGTCCATGCGATTGGCACCACGCTCCATTCGGCAAGCTACTTGGCACCCCTCAGGATGGAAAACCGGTCACTCTCTGGCCTGATAGGGACGAGGCCTTTCTGCAGGTAGCGAAGGAGGTTCGCAAAGCGGCCGACAGGTGGCACAATCAATCGAGAGCGCTCTCGCAAACCGAGCGCTCCGATACAACTGCCTTGCCGCCAACTCAGCAGGCGGTAGTGGCTGGACCACGTTCGAGCAACCTTCGGGTTGCCAAGACCTTCACTCAGCTGGACAAAGACCGGTTCCAGATTGATACCTTCGAGTACATCGCGCGCTATTTCGAAAACTCTCTGAAAGAGCTCCAGGCAAGAAACCCGGGCTACGAAGGTGTATTTCGTCGGATCGACGCTAACCGGTTTGTTGCAGCCATCTACAAAGATGGCGAGGATGCCGCAAAAGCGACGGTATTTACTGGCGGGCAAATGGGAGCAGCGATCTACTATAGCCAAGGCGATTCGTTTAGTGGGAACTCTTATAACGAGGCTCTTTCGGTGCAAGCGGACGACCAAGCTCTTTTTCTTACGAGCTTAGGGATGTCGTTTCGTGGACGACAAAAGCAGAAGCTATCGCAGGAAGGTGCCGCAGAAACTCTCTGGGAGATCGTTATAGGGCCGCTTCAGCGCGGAAGATGAATTTCCAGTGCATTCTGGCGCTACACCTGCACTTGTTGATCCGTGGCGGCGGACCTCGTCGTAGCCAACGGTTGAGTTGGGCTGGTTCCAATCATCAACGCTATTCGACAGGCTGTTGGTTTCTACCGTATCCAGCTCGGCCAGTCGCGCTTAGGTGGGGAGCCTAGTGGAAGCTTCTGCAACAAGCTCCAGCGGTTTGCGATCGGTGCGAGCCTCTGGTAGAAAAGGTCACGCCATTCGGCGAGCGGGTTACTCAAAGGGTATCGCGAGGGGGTACCACCTCTTGCCCTGTGTCGTGCGCAGCTAGCTGCCTGCGAGCGAGTGGGTACTACGTCGTCCAGGGTTGCCTGGGCGATGTTCAGGATCGTGGCGAGCTTAGCAGCGGAGAAGCCGCAGCTAAGCTGTTGTTCTGTGGGGGTTGCGAGCAACTGTGCGGGGCTTGGGAAGTCGCTAATCGGATAGAGTTCCCCGCTTTTGCACGCAGTTGCTGACGGATGGAACAAAGTACGTGCTCCGCTCGGATGCGCTGTTTTCTGGATAGAACGGCCATCGTTGCTTCAGCTGCAACCATGGCTCGATGAAGTGTTGTCGCATCCCGGACCATCATGTGGTCGCTGGTGAAGCAGGTGCGGGCGCTCCCGGTCGTGAGGTTTTGTCACTGTAGGTCGCGGCCAATCACGCGACAGCAAGGCTTGCGTCGCCTCAATTTGCCTCAGGCAAGGCCCGGACTGGCGTCTTATCGCTAATTATCCGGATTTTGATAATTCATATTGTGAAATATTCACCCTGACGCCGCCCACGAATTGCAGTGCCCCAAGCGTGGTCGGCCTCCACGCCAACCACCGGCCCGATGCCTGGAAAGCGCAAGCTGCAGCTGAGGTATGTCTGCTCCCTGCACCAATATTTGTTGTCCAAACCTTGAATCTGCTTACAGTGAAGCCAAAGGAGGAGACAGATGCAGGTCATACCGAGCAAGATGGGTCGCGGTCTTCAGAAATCACTGCTTTCGGCGCTCGCGGTCGCACGCCCCTTAGCCTTGGTCGCAGGCGCACTGGCACTTTCCAGTGCCGCCATGGCCTTTCAGATTGCGCCCATGGGCTCGGCATTTGAATCCAAACTGACCAACGAGACTGAAGACTCTTTGGCGGATGTGGCTGGCAGATTGGGTGTGCTCATCAAGGGCCGTGTCCATGAAGAGATCACCCAGATTGCCATGGGCTGTCCGGTCGAGCCCGCCAACCTGGCACAGGACACTACCTGCAGCATCCGAGACCTGCCTTTTGTGACGCCCTATGTCATTTACGGTGTCCGCTGGAATGATCTGCCACCGTTCAAGCTGTTACCCGATGAGGGCAATTGCACCTACCTGGGCAAGTCGTGCATCGTGGGCCAGACCATCCGGTTCTCCACGCAGCCGCTGTGCTGGTACTGCCTCTTCAAGGACGCGGAGAAGAAAGCCCAGATCAAACCGATTGTGGGTTGCAGCAAGGCCCCAGGTACTTTTCACGGCAATGTGGGTATTTCGGACCAACGTGACCGGTGATTTCGGCATCGTGACCGAGGATTTCGGTCGATCGTGACCGAACTCCTT
>NZ_JBXAGC010000063.1:0-3308 GCF_058793725.1 Acidovorax sp. GW835-FHT14B10 | reverse complement strand
GTGGAACGCCCCGAAATCCACGCTGGGCGTGGCTTGCGGGGCGACGGGCTGCACCCGTCTCTGTGTTGACACAGAGACGGGTGCATGGGCGCAGGGGCGCCCACAGTCCTGTCGGACTGGTTCATGCACGCTGACGCGTGCAAGCCGCAACCGGGTTGCGGCTGGTGCAGGGGAGCGATGCGCGCACAGATGCGCAGGCTGTCAGGCTGCGCCGACAGCAAAGGAGGCGGCGCTAGGGCCGCATGCAGCGCGCGAGGCGATGCGGAGATGAACGCCGGGAGGCGTGTGACAAGGCGCCGTGGCAACCAGGTCGATGAAGGGGTGGCACAGGGCCACGAACAAGCCGAAAGGCAAGTGCGCAGATCTTACTCTAGCCCCCCCAGAGGGGGGGCGAATTCGACCCCCCTACGCCCATCCTTCGGTGGGCTGCGCGCTGCGCTTGCGGCCTCCGGCCCGCGCCTAGGGCGCTCCTCCGCGTGGGGCGTGCCGCCCCCCGACCCCCAGGGCTGCGCCCCCTGCGCCCTCGCGGGCGCGGGCTCCCTGCCTTTGTTTTTTCAAATGGGTGTTTGGCAAGCGAAGCGCGTCAGGCCGTAGGCGGGGCCCCTGTGGTCAAGGTGGCGCCGCAGTGGGTGCATGTGCGTCAACGCGCAGCGTTGTCCACATGTGCCCACGTAGGGCCAGCTTGTCCAGCAGGCAGCACAAGCAGGGCGGTGGTGCCCCCCGGTTTTAGGCTCCCTGAAGATTCTTAGAGAGTTCTCTGTTTTTCCTGGGAGAACCTATGCAACTGAGTTGCATAGGGGTATGCAGTCTGACGACATTTCTTTCCAAAAATTGGAAGCGGATTGTAAAATCTGAGCAACAATTTCAGGAGATGGATTTCCATGAATGAGAAACTGGTTGCAGCACCCAAAGCAATTGGGCGCGAGTTACAAAAGTCCGGATGGGTGCAGACTGACAAAAAAGCTCACGAGGCTTGGGCTCGCTTTACGCTTCACAAGCCCACGGCTTCCGCGCTGCTGCATTACATGTGTGCCTACATGGTTGACCAGAACGCCCTGGTGGTTTCGCAGTCTGTGCTCGCCAAGCGCCTGGGGGTGTCCCAGAGAACCATCGCCACCGCCATCTCCGACTTGTCGGCCAATCAGTGGATTCAGATCGTGCGACTGGGCAAAGGCAAAGAGTGTGCTTACGTGGTGAATGACCGAGTGGCCTGGGACAAGCCAAGGGACAAATTGAACCTTTCGCTTTTCAGTGCCAATGTTGTTGCCGATGCAGATGATCAGGACGATCTCGACGGCCCACCACTCAAAAGAATTCCTGTGCTTTTCCCAGGTGAGCGCCAGTTGCCAACTGGCCCAGGTGAAGATCCGCCAAGCCAGCCCAGCATCCCCGGCATGGAGCCAGACCTGCCCAGCATTCAGGCCGAGCTGGAAGCCCGTGGCCAGCTTCGCCTGGGGAACATCGACCCGGAAACCGGAGAAATCGCATGAGATCCGAAAACGAAATGCAGATCACGCTAGCCCGCCTGCGGGATGAATTCAGCGTGAACGTGACCCCGGCCCAGGAGCTGCACGGCCAGGAACTGGCCGACTGGCTAGAGCTGGCCGAGGACGAGCTTTTCAACCGCGAGATTGCGGGGTTGCGGCCTGCTCGCCCTCCTGTTGGCGCGGCCTAGGCGGATCGCCCGCCTTTTCCGCAAGCCTCCATAGCTCCCGGATGGCCAGCCAATGGCCGTACAGAGTGCTATCCGCAAGGCCGCCAGAGGCGCGTATGGCGCGCCAGTAGCTCACCACATGCCTACCCCCTACCTGCCCTATTTCGCGCGCCCCTAGGCCCTCTGCGTGCTCCGCAAAGGCCATCATGCGTGCTGTCTGCTGGCGTCGGTTGTCCTTGCCACCCTTGCGCACATAGGCACGGGTGAGTTGCTGGATTTGCTGCTGGAGATTCATCGACGACCCCCTACGTACTCGGCCACCACCTCGGCGCGTCCATGGCCAAGCTCCTCGCTGATTTTCAGACGTGCCACCAGGTCGGCGGCGCGATCGTTGATAGTGCCCCCCGCGCATGGCGCGGCGTGGCCTGTAAGGGCCTCATACCGGCCGCAGGCATAGGCCGCTCGCAGGTCATGCAGACCTCCCCCGGTGTGCTCCTGCACTACCTCGCGGGCCTCGCGCAATTCGCCCTCACGCCAGCTTCGCCAGTCATCGCCTGGGGGCATCACGGCGATGGCATCGCCCTGTGCATGAGCGGCCCGCTCCAGTGCCTGCACTTGCACCGGCGATGTGATCGAGATCTCGCGCTCTCGCCCGCCCTTGGTGCCGTCACTGATCGTCACGGCCCCCCGCTGGAGAGCTTCATGGAGTGCAGATCGGGCATCGAGTAGTGATGCCTCCTTTGACCGCAGGCCCAACTCGCGCGCAAGCTCCACCGTGGCCGCCGCACGCTCGCCAACCTGCTCGCGCACAGCGGCCAAGGCCTGGCCGTAGGCGGCGCGATCCAGCGCGCCAGGCGCGTCCTCACGGACAGCGCAGCGCTCCTGAATGCCGCACTCCTTGGTCGGGCTCACGCTGCGCCATTCGCCCCTCGTGGCCATGCCCATCACGCTGTTGACGGCACTGACCCTGTTTTGTGCCGTAGAGGCCGCCAGCTGCCCATCCTCGACGCGCGTGGCCAGCTGCAGGCCGTAGTCGCGCACCGATTCAGGGGTCACGTCTTCCATGCGCTTGATGCCCTGCTCCCTGGCCCAGCTGGTGAAGTCGTTCCATCGATCCGCATTGGTCGCCGCCGTCGAAAACGACACGCCGCCAGCCGTCGCAGCCCGGTCCAGGGCCATTTGGCCAGCCCTCCCCATGTCTCGACTGCCGATGCCGAAATTTCTGCTCATTTGCGCTCCTGGTGCTCATTCAAAGCCGCTCAACGAACGGCTTTGAATGGGCAACAAGCTGCCCATCCAGCCGGGTTCGCGCCGCCATCAGACAGGGGGTCTTGGAGGGGCGTAAGCCCTCAAAGACGCGAAGTTCCGGCACCTCCAAGACCCCCCTAAGGCGGTAAGTTTTGACGCGCGAGATGTGCTCTCGGCAGGCATGGAGGCGGCAATTTTTAAAGCGGTGCCAAACGCTGCTTCATGGGTCATCGGTGGCCTAGAGGTGCTGGTCAGGCGTGCATCCCAGCCAATGCTGGGTGCGTCCTCGTCCGCGGCTTTTTTGATGACCTCACGCGTTTTCACGCGCGGTGGAACGCCCCGAAATCCACGCTGGGCGTGGCTTGCGGGGCGACGGGCTGCACCCGTCTCTGTGTTGACACAGAGA
>NZ_JBXAGC010000062.1:0-4483 GCF_058793725.1 Acidovorax sp. GW835-FHT14B10 | reverse complement strand
GTAGCCCGGCTACACCCCAACAGGTGGGGTCAATATTGGATGAAAAACCGGGGTCAGGATTACGCGGAAATCAACAGACCGGATCCATGTCCTGCCAACAGGTGCCGACGGCGCCGGCGTTGAAACCCTATCCCCGATCAGTTCAGGTGGGGGAGTTTGAGGTGGCCATAAGTGGGGGAGTTTGGGTGGCCATCAGGGGGCTAACCAAAGCGCAGGCCAAACGGCGAATTCTGGAGCTTGCAAAGTTACTGCCAGCGAATGCACGCAAGCTTCAGTTTGCCCCTGAACGAGGTTTTGTGAAGAATGACGTGGTAGAGCAAATCAGTACCTTGATAGAACACCGCTGCGCACTGACGATTCGGCGGCTCAACGTCCCCGCCACCGAATCCTCTGTCTGAACCACCATGCCGACGCGAGCAATCCGAGCGTTGCGTCCTTGAGCTTCTTCAGTGCGCGGGTTGCTGGCAGCGCTGCAGATTCACCCTCGACGTGGGCTGCGTGCCTTGGGCGTAGAGAGGGCTGACTTTGCTGATTGCCTGATCGAGTGTTCTCTTGTCGAGAATCCACCCTTGGAAGCCGACCAATGCCTATTTTGTTCTTGGATTTCGACGGGGTTCTGCATCCAGAGCATTGCCATGAATCGAAGCACTTCTGCTGCTTGCCAGTGTTGGAGAGCGCATTGCGCCAAGTCCCTGAATTCAAGCTGGTGATCACAAGCACTTGGCGACTGCAAAGTCCGCTGGAGCAACTTCGACAAAGGTTCAGCTCGGATGTGGCAGTCAGAATCGCAGGAACCACCCCAAAGTACTTTGATCTGAACGACGTCCCACAGACGCTGGTTGGCTACGAGCGGGAAGCCGAGTGCCATGCATGGCTCCGGATGCATGAGGCTTCCCATCTGCCCTGGCTGGCGGTTGATGACCGTTCATGGCTCTACAGGCCATTTTGCAAGTCGCTGTTCTTGACCGACGGCCGTACAGGCCTGGGCCCGACCAGCGGGGAACTGCTCGTGGCTCGGTTGCGGAAGCTTCTTTAAAAACATCAAGTATCAAAGCGGCAGAGCGAATCCGGCAGCTGGAAGTGCAAGCCTGATGACAACGCGCTCCTCATTGCTCTTGACGCAGACGGCGTACCACCGGACTACAGCCTGGCCTAGGCCAAACTCTTCACAAGAGATGCAACACTTGAAGCAAGTCGGCCACCGAACAACCCCAACGTCATACCGTTACTGTTGATTTCCATGCAACCGCACCCCCACCTGGGGGTTAGTGGGTCACTTCTGCGTGGAAATCAACACAAGATACGCCATAGTTGGAGGTCGGCTCCTTCGAAAAATGGGAGCCATCTGTCACAAGAAACGCCATCTTTGGTGCACAGAAGCCGAGCCAAGCCATCGGAATGCGCAGAAAAGTGTGTGGTTCCACCTGAAGAACATTGAAGCCGTGTATTCACAAGATACGCGATGCTCAACTTGTAATTTCCTTATAAATCAAATACTTAGCAGCATACGTGGTGTGCGACCTGCGTCCTATCTAGTCACAAGACATGCCATGTTTGGCTTATGAAATGGCCAAATTTTCTGGCGGGCACCTGGAATTCTTCACAAGATATGCTAACCATGGGTTTAGCAAGCTCGAAGTATGTGGTCACAAGATATGCGATAGATGATGCCAATAAATCTAATGAAATCAACAACATAGAAGAGTGCTTGCTGTCAAACGGATCGTTCATGCGTCACAACACATGCCATGTTTAGGGGCGGATTCAAAAGTGAAGTGCAACACCTGCCAACCTGTAAGGTCCGCAGATGCCAACCGCCTCCTCGCACTATCACCTGCGCCAGCCTGAAGACCGCGTCACTATTGCCAGCCTGAGGCAGCAGAACCACAGCGTACGAGCCATCGCGCGGCAACTGCGCCGATCCCCGGCGACCTTCAGCCGCGAACTCCAGCGCAATGCCTGCTCCTCTGGCTATGACAGCGCACATGCCCCGTGTTTGTTTCCTGCAGCGCAGGCGTTGCGGCAGGCCAGCGATGAAGCTGCATTCCGAGTCGATCTTGTCCGCCCTGGTAATCCATCTGCTGCGGCTGCGCTGGTCGCCCGAGCAGATTGCCCTGACACTGGCACGCTTGTATCCCCCCGGCCAAGAATACCGCGCGTCACATGAAACCATCCACAACTGCATATATGCCATGCCCGTGGGCGAGTTGCGCAAAGAGCTGTTCGCCACCCAGCGCCACGGCCATAACAAGCGACTGCCGCGCTAGCCAAGGGCAAGGGCAAGGGCAAGGGCAAGGGCAAGGACCGTAGAAGCCAGATACCGGACAGGCTGAGCATCCATGTGCGCCTGCCCGAGATTGAAGACCGCCAGTTCCCCGGGCACTGGGAAGGTGATCTCATCAAGGGGCGAAGGCAATGCCAGTGCAGTGAGAATATTGGTGGAGCGCACATGGATGCTGGTCAAGCTGGTCAAGCTGCCTGAGTTCAAGCCGGCCACGTCTTGCAGGCCTTCACGAACAAGCAGCTGGGCATTGCACAGCCGATGCGCCTGAGCATGACGTACGACCAGGGTCGGGAGATGGCCATGCGTAAGAAGCTCAGCGAGCAGACCGGCATTGCCGTGTACTGCACAGCCCATTGCAAAGGGGACCAACGAGAACATGAATGATCTGGTGCGCCAGTACCTGCCCAAGGGGACGGAACTGAGCATCCACAGCCAGGAGCAGCTCGATGCCATTGCCGATGAAATCAACAACCGTCCCAAGAAGGGGCCGGGGGTACGATCACCGCGGCGGTGTACCGCGAGTTGCTGATCAACAACCCACAGCACTACACTCAGATTCATTGAAATCCAAGGTGTTGCACTTCACTTTTGAATCCGCCCATCAGCAATGGGCAAATAATCGTCCATGCGATATTTCTTGCCGCCGAGGGTAATTTCTTCATAGCCCTCACGAATCGCCTCATCGACACGTTCAACCACAAGAGGATCGTCTTTGATGCCAGGCTTGATCCTGTCGCAAACCATATTCATCGGCAGGCCAGCAACCATGCGACGTATCTCTACTTCGTTCTTTCCGCGCAGTTCACCCGCATAATCGCTCAGGAAGTAATACAGGCCACCCAGGAACAGTGCTTTGTATTCGGGCGAGTCAGCGTAATTTTCTGTGATGGCGCGGGTTTGTCGGGCGCTGGTTTGAAGTACCACGTCTTTGCCTACGAAATACTCCGCGCCGTTAACCGTGACATTCGCACCAGAAAGTGCGGCCATTCCCATAGATGTTTTATGTACCGACGATACATGCGAGCACTGGCTGGGAAATTGAAATGCCTTGATCGTGTCGTTCTTTTCGCGGCGAGATGCTCCTTTAACAGAGAAATAACCAATATCGAGCGCGACGACGGGGATTTGAAATGTGGAATTAGCCATATCTGGATGAGTAATAGTTGGGAACGAGCGAAATCATCCTCGATTTGTGGGAAATCACGAATCTCCATAAGGCACTGATACGGTCGGATGCCCTATCAAAACCGCAAAGAAACGTGTTGATAATCACCATACTGGCCTTTGACTGGCGCGCAAAAGGCCACTGATTGCCAGATGGCGTATGGGCTGGCGGCGCAAACACGAGACTGCGGGCAACAGGTGGCCCGCTGTAAGCCAATAACAGGCCACTTGGTGCCACACCCCGTCAGAACCAACCATTACTCGCTGGAGCGCATGTCATTGATTGGCCTCATTGGGGCCACTGATTGGTCATGCACGGAGACAGGGCGCCCGAACAAGCGTGTGCGCTGGGTCGCATCCATCGTCACAACATCTGCCATCCATGACGGCAAGGTATCGGAGTCGCCACCCCACAACACTCCGCAAGCCTCGACTCGCTCCAGGCTCACAGCGTGAGTCCTTGATGCACCGGACAGGGGCCAAGGACACCCCAGAACACATCGAAAACGCCGTTTCGAGCCCTTTGCCAAGGCGACTTTTCGCCTTTTTTTGCCCCGCAACCCAAGTTCTCGGCCAAGGAGAACCATTGCTCGCGGCCAGTATCCATGCGGGTTTCAAGACCGAACACGAATTCCAAACGGGTTTCGACGGGTTTTTTAGAGATAAATCGGCCTGCAAAAAAGTGACTTTTGATGCTTTTCATGTCAGAATCCATCCCCAATGACCTTCGGGTTGTTCCTGGGCTTGATGCTCAACCTTCAAAGTTGCCGCTCGCGGCGTTCAAACCAGCTTCAGATCCTGCGTACAGCGGGATGGTCGAAGCAAACCAAAAAAGGCCCGTCTGGGTCTTGGTGCCGGGGAAGTTCCTTGGCCAAAGTCAGTTCCAACTGACTGAAGTAGTGAATCCCTCCGATGAATTTCGGAAAGGTTCTAGCTCTACGTACCGATCAATGCCAGAATGTTGATTTCCACGTAAATCTGACCCCTCTGGACTGAGTTTTTTCACCCAACTTTGACCCCTTGAGTAACGTCTCC
>NZ_JBXAGC010000061.1:0-4816 GCF_058793725.1 Acidovorax sp. GW835-FHT14B10 | reverse complement strand
AAGGAGTTCGGTCACGATCGACCGAAATCCTCGGTCACGATGCCGAAATCACCGGTCACGTTGGTCCGAAATACCCAGGCGAGGGACACGACAGCGCGTTGACGGTGGACGTGATGGTCCAGTGGGCGCGCCAGGTGCAGCCTCGGTACCTCGTGGACGGCCAGGCCAATGTCGACACGGCAGCGCGTCGACTGGCAACGCTGCGCCCCTTCATGCGCTGGCTGCAGCAGTTCGATCCGACCGTCGAAGTGCCTGACGACTCCAGCTTCGGTCCGATCCCGCGCCGCGTAGCGCCTCACATCTACAGCGAAGCCGAGATCGCTGCGCTGATCGTCGCGGCCCGTCGACTCGGCCCTTCGGACGGCCTTCGTGCCACCACCTATGCGACGCTGTTCGGTCTGATCGCATCGGCCGGGCTTCGGGTCTCCGAAGCGATCAACCTGGCCGACTCGGATGCAGATCTGGACGGCGGCATCCTGACCATACAGCAGACCAAGTTTGGCAAGTCCCGCATGGTGCCGCTGCACCCCAGCGTGATTGGTCCGCTGGCAGCCTACCGGGCCTTGCGCCGCCAGTACGTGCCTGCGAAGCCGCAGATGACATTCTTCGTGGGCTCGCGTGGCGTGCACCGGGGTGAACCGCTGGGAGATCGGCAGGTGCATCGAGTGTTCTGTCAGCTGCGCGAGCAATTGGGTTGGATCGATCGCGGCGGCCATGGCCGACCGCGGGTGCATGACCTGCGCCATAGCTTCGCCGTGAGACGGATGATCCTGTGGCACCAGCAGGGAGCGAACCTTGACCAACGAATGCTGGCCCTGTCCACGTACATGGGCCACATCAATATCTCCAGCACGTACTGGTACCTGAGCGGCGTGCCGGAGTTGATGGCGTTGGCCGGCGCTCGATTCGAACGCTTCGCCGACGTCGCGGAGAACGACGATGAGTAGTTCTGAACACCGCAAGCCCGCTCCGCCGAGCTTCGCGACGCTGGTCCAGTCCTTCTTCGCCGAGCACCTGACGCAGCAGCGCGCGTTGAGCCCGCAGACCGTTGCGGCCTATCGGGACGCGTTCGTGCTGTTCCTGGACTTCGCCCAGGCGCAACTGCACAAGACGCCCACGACGCTGTCGCTCGCCGACCTGACGCCCGCGCTGATCCTGGACTTCCTCGATCATCTCGAACGCGATCGGCACAACACCGTTCGCAGCCGCAATGCGCGACTGGCCGCGCTGCGCTCGTTCCTGAAGTTCGCGGCCCGGCGAGACGTGACGGCACTTCAGGTCGTCGAGCAGGCGCTCGGCGTGCCGATGAAGCGCTTCGAGCGGCCGATGTTCGAGTTCCTGACACGCGAGGAGATGCTGGCCGTGATCGGCGCGCCAGGAGCGGATTGGATGGGCCAGCGAGACAAGCTGCTGCTGGCCCTGCTGTACAACACCGGTGCCCGCGTGTCGGAGGCAATCGGCGTAAAAGTGGGCGACGTCGTGCTGGCACCCGCCGCCTGCGTGCATCTGCATGGCAAGGGACGCAAGCAGCGGTCGGTGCCGCTCTGGCGATCGACGGTCAAGGTGATCCGCGCCTGGCTGAAGTTCAACCCGGACCTGACTCCCACGTCGGCGCTGCTGCCCAACCGTGGCGGACAGGCGATGACGCGGTCCAACGTGACGCAGCGCCTGGCATTGGCCGTCAAGAAAGCCGCGCTCACGACGCCGAGCCTGGCCGGGAGAACGATCTCTCCACACTGCCTGCGTCACTCGACCGCTATGCACCTTCTGCAGTCGGGCGTGGACATCAGCGTGATCGCTCTGTGGCTCGGACACGAGAGTCCGGCGACAACGCATCAGTACATAGAGGCCGATCTCGCCATGAAGGAAAAGGCACTGGCCAGGCTTCAGGATCCCAATGTGGTCCCACAGCGGTTCCGGGCAGAAGACGATCTGTTGAAGTTCCTCAAGACCTTGTGATTACGTGAAGTTCAAAGACGCGACCGCAGCCCTCTTGCGAGGGCGGCGACGCCGCGCTGCCGGACCAACTGTGCATAACTGCGTGCTGTGCATAACGCTGCTTATGGAGAGCTCTCCATAAGCAGCGCTTGCCGTCGGTCGTGCACGGGAGCTGGGTTCACAGTGCATTGCGCGAAGCTGTCATCGGCTCACCCATCAGCACGGCGGCATCAATGACAGGTATCAAGGTGGCTGCAGTCATCCGTAAGCGCGCGGCCATCCCATGGCTCGCGTTGGTCGGCCTCAGCGCCAGTTCGCCAAATCTATCGCGGCCTGCAATGCTGAACTTGGCCCCTCAAGAACCCGAAGGCATCAACTCATTGAGCAGTCGCTTGTCCGCCGCGTAGCAGTTGCACGCTGCTTGCTGCAGACCCAGCCGATCGAGCACAGTGAGCTCACCGCGGTGATATTCAATCAGTCCACGCCGCTGGAATTCGCTGGCTGCCCCGCTCACTCCCACGCGCCGTACGCCCAGCATCTGCGCGATGAAGTCCTGGGTCACATGAAACCGGTCGGCGTGGGAGCGATCCTGGCTCATGAGCAACCAGCGCGCCAGCCGCTCGCTTATCGTGTGAAAGCGCTGGCAGGCTGTGGCAAGTGATTGCTGATGCAGGCGGACCATCAAAGAGCCTTGCACCAGTTCTCGCAGCTCGGGCATGGTGGCTATGGTCTTGCGCAACACATGCGCTTCCAGGCGCCAGCAATTGCCAGCGCCTTGCACCACGGCTCTCCAGGGCGTCTTGGCCACTCCGAGCACCAATTCCGCCCCTAGCATGGACTCGGGTCCGATCATGCCCACCGCCAACGGCGGGTGCGTCTCGATGTCAATCACCAGCGCAATGAAGCCGGAACGTGGAAAGTACGCGTGGCTCAGTGGCGCCCCATGCTCGATCAGGTCGGACAATGCCACCAGCTCGAACCGGGTACACAGCGCAAGAAAACGCTTGCGCAACGCTTTCGGAAGACGCTCAATGAGGTGGTTCTCTGCGTTGTCCATGGGAAGCCCTGGTACACGAGAAAACCCCTCTCGGAGCGAACCCGCAAGGTTCGCAAGACAGGATGTCTTGCATTCCCTTGTCGACTGTAGACCTGTTCGATTGACTGTTCTGTCTGGAACCGAACAAATACTCAAATCAAACACACTGGTAGCTTTGAGGGAGGGCGCAGTTCCAAGGCTTTGCGTATGAGACCTCTGACGGTGAAACTCACCGTCGGCCAAATCTAAAGTGAGATGGCCTGGATTCGCTGCTAGCGGTGTGGCAGCAGCTCACCGATCTGACTGGCGCGCTGCATGGGCAGGCGTGCCATCACGTCGCGCAGGTAGACATACGGGTCGTGCCCGTTCATGCGCGCTGACTGGATCAGGCTCATCGCCGCTGCCGCCCGCTGGCCCGCGCGCAAGCTGCCAGCGAACAGCCAGTTGCTTCTGCCAATGGCGATGGGCCTGATCTGGTTCTCGGTCCAATTGTTGTCAACCGAATTGCCCATCATCTGCAAAGCGGATGAGCGCTATCCAACGCTTGAGGCTGTAGTCCAGCGCCTTCGCTGTGGCCGATCCGTCGGGCACCTTGCGCCGCTGCAGCGACATCCGTTCGTGAAGGGCGTCCAGGAGTGGCTTTGTTCTCTCCCGCCGGACTGCGAGACGCTGCTCGGCGTTCAGCTCCTTGACCTCCTGCTCGATCTCATAAATGCGGGCCATCTGCTCCAGCGCACTCAGGGCGATCTGGCTTTGGTTGTCCGCGCCGACGGAGATTTAATCCAATCAACATCAAGCATGGTCTGTGGCCATGTAGCGCTGCATGGCATCGATCACCAGCGCGGGGTGACTCATGTGAGCAGCGTGACCCGCCACGTCCATGACTTCCAAGATGCTGCCCTTCAGTTGCTGGTTCAGATACTCACCCACCGCAAGCGGAACCAGGCTGTCTTCCTGGTGCTGAAGAATGAGGCAGGGGCGAGACGCCTGGGGCAGGTCAGCCCGGTTATCAGCAAAAAAGGTGGTTTGCGCAAATACGCGCATCGCGACCGGGTTCGTGGAGCAAAAACTGTCGTAAAACTCACCAGCCAACGCTTCGCCCTGCGCGGCACCCGCCACCACGGACGATAGGTGATTGGCCCAGCCGATGTAGTCCTGATCCATCAGCGACAACAGGCCTTGGAGGTCGGCACGCTCGAAGCCTCCGGCATATTCGGGCGGATAGTTCAAGAAACAGGGCGTGGGCCCCACCAATATCAAGCGATCAAACAAGTCAGGGCGTGATATCGAAGCCAACAGTCCGACGTTGCAACTGGCCGAGCGGCCCACGAATGTGACGCCGCTCTGCAGCCCTTGCGCTTCGCACACGTCCAGAACATCTTGCGCGTAGCCGGCCAAGCTGCTGTAGCGAACTGCGCTAAAGGCCGATAGCTGCGACTTGCCGCTTCCAACATAGTCAAACAAGATTTGGCGATGTGTGCCAGCGAAAGCGGGCGTGATGCGGCTCCATACGGATTGGCTACAGCCAAGCCCGTGGGCAAACAAAATCGCTGGCCCGCTGTTTCCCAAGGATTTGACGTTGTTGCGTTTGTTGACGTTCATGGTCTTAGGGCAATGCTGATCAAGTAGCGTCAACTCCATTGCACAGCCATTTGAATGCCAAATGGCCCGCAAAGATGCCGGACTTTGCCCCACAGGGCCTGTTTCGGGAGCCTTTGAGCCCCCTTCAGACCCTTACGGGCGCACCTGCCCCTGCAGGCGCCCTCGGGCAAGGTAAATGTTGGCCAGCGCCAAGGCCGTGAACGCCCGCGTGGCGTTCTTCTGAAGCCCGCGGTAGCGCAC
>NZ_JBXAGC010000060.1:0-5077 GCF_058793725.1 Acidovorax sp. GW835-FHT14B10 | reverse complement strand
GGTCTACCCAGACCACCCCCGCGCCAGTGCTAGCTTTGCGTACCGTCACTTATTGCACTGAAAACGAGGAGACCCCGCGTTCGGCAGCCTGCTGTTCGGTGTCAGTTGGGGCCTTGCGGGCTTCTGTCCTGGACCGGGTCTGGTGGCGCTCGGAATGGGGGAAAGCGAGGCGCTTGTCTTCACCGCCGCGATGCTCACCGGAATGATCGTCTTCGAAGGCATTGAGCGTCGCAAGTCGCTGCGTGCAGAACCCGCGATCTAACACAGGCTCAGGGATTCGGCTTCTGCGCCATCGGCGATTCGATCGGATTGCCATAGAGCGGTCGCGCGCCGAATTGTGTGCTGATGGCGTAGGCCACGCCGCAGGCTAGCATCACGGGAACGGTGAGCTGGAATTGATTTGTCATCTCCAGCACCATCACGATCGCCATCAGCGGTGCATGGGTGACTGCGGCCAGCACCGCCGCCATGCCGACCACCGCGAGCAGACGCGGATCGCCCACCCACACCGCCGGCAACCAGAGCGCCGCCACTTGGGCCAAGACACTTCCAGCGGTCGCCCCGACGAAGAGCGATGGCGTGAACACACCGCCGATCGCGCCGCTGCCCGAACTCAGCGTCGTCGCCACCACTTTTGCGAGCAGCACCCACGCGAGCCATTGCCAGGCGTGGTCACCGTGAAGCACCTGCGACACCACGCTGTAGCCATTGCCCCAGACCTGCGGCACCCAGGCCGACAACAGGCCCACGAGCAAGCCCCCGAGTCCCAGGCGCAGGACTGGCGTACGGATGCGCGCGAACCAGCTTCGCCCTGATTCCAGCAGCGCCAGCAACCCCCAGCCCAACCCCCCGAACAGCACGCCGGCGAGTAAGGCGATACCGAGGCTCGTCGGTGCCATGACGACAGGCGGAACGTCGTAGAGCGGTTTGGGTTCGACCAGCCAGTAGATCAGTGAACTGGCCGTGGCCGACGCGATCAGCACCGGAGCGACCGTGTGGCGCGCGAGGAAACCGAGCGCCAGTTCCAGAACGAAGACGACGCCCGCAATGGGTGCGTGATAGGCCGAGCCGATGCCTGCGGCGATGCCGCACACCAGCAGCGTGTTGCGTTGTTCCGGCGCCGTCGCGACGAGTCGTGCCAGCCGCGCACTGACCCAGGCAGCCAGTTGGACCATCGGCCCTTCGCGTCCGATGGAAGCGCCCGTGCCGACGGATAAGAGCGCGGACACGGTGCGTGTCAACGTCGTTCGATCGTTCAGGTCGACTCTTCCTGCGCGCGCGGCATCGATGTAGTCGAGGTTCGCCGCGCCGCCCGGGCCCCGCCTGGCCCAGGCAGTTCCGCCTTGCAGGACCAGCCCTGCGAGCAAGCCGCCCGCGGTGCAGACCAGCGCGCGGTGCCAGGGCGACAACGACAACGCGGCTTCGACCAGTCCGCCGCGCTGACCGGTCGCGAGTTCCTCGATCCATTGCGTCAACCACCGGAAGCCCACGACGGCAGCCGCAGCGAGCGCGCCCGTCACGGCCGCCCACCACCAGACGCGCAACGTTTCGGCAGCCGGTCCCATGGCCCACAGGCGCGCACGACCGCGTCTGGGAGACGCTACTTCTTCGGGAAATTCGTTGGCAGCCACGGGGATTCCATTTCAAGACGCTCGCAGTGCGCCACGAAGCGTTGCAGGTTGCCCGAAAGGCGCTTTTTCTGATGGTGCACCAGATAGAAGCGGCGAGTCAGACGAGGCAACGTGGTTCGCAGAACGACCAGTCTGCCGAGTGTCACCAGGTCCTGCACCGCGCACAGCGACAGGCAAGCCAGCCCGAGGCCTTCGGCCGTCGCCTGCTTGATCGCCTCGGTGCTGCCCGGCTGCATGTCGCCGTCCAGGTGGTGGAGGTGCGGCAGCAACACGTGCTCCACGGCCTCGCGCGTGCCGGAACCCGGCTCACGGAGCAACCAGCGTGCCTGCCGCAAGGCCTTCAACGGAACGCGTGCCTGCACGCCCTCCTGCACCAGCGCATGCGTCGGTGCAGCCACGATGACCAACTCGTCCTGAAGCCATGGCGTCACTCGAAGCTCGGCCTCGTGGCAGGGCCCTTCGATCAGACCAATGTCGACCTCCAGGCGGGTCACGGCCGCAGCGATGTCGCGCGTGTTGCCGATGACGACATCCACTGCGGCACCGGGCCACGTCCTGCTGTAGCCGGCGATCAGCGCCGGCAGCACGTAATTGCCGATCGTCGTGCTGGCACCGACGCGAAGTCGCGTGACCAGAGGCGCGGTTGCAGCTCCCGTGCTGCCGAGCCCGAACTGGCTTTCGATTTCCTGCGCGCCGTCGAGCAATGACCTGGCTTGCGGCAGCAGCGCACGGCCGTTGTCGTTCAGCAGCAAGCGCTTGCCGATGCGGTCGAACAGTTGGGCGCCGAGCAGGCTCTCCAGTTCGTTCAGTGCGCCACTGGTTGCCGACTGGGACAGTGCGACGCGCTCACCGGCGGCCGTGGTGCTGCCGGTGTCCGCCACGGCCGTGAAGATCAGAAGTTGACGCAATGTCAGGCGCATCCAAATGCTTTCGTTACCTGTTCTATGGCTAGGTTATAGCGGAAGTATCCGTTTGTCGGATAGATCGCATCGGTTCAAAGTTCGTCTATGCCTTCAAAAAACGACGCGATGGAGAAAACGATGCACACCGTCACTTCCCCGGTTCAACTACTGCACAACCCTACTGCGAAGGGTCGTCTGCGTCAGCTGTTGCCCGGCCTCGCACTGACGGGCGCGCTGGCATTCGCATCGATCCAGCTGGGCAAGATCGGCTGGCTGCAAGCCAACGGCATCAGCGCATTGACCCTGGCCATCGTGCTGGGCATGGGGGTCGGCAACACCGTCTACCCCCGCATAGGCGCCGCGGCCGGCGCCGGCGTGACCTTTTCCAAGGCCAACCTGCTGCGCCTGGGCATCATCCTGTACGGCCTGCGCCTGACCTTCCAGGACATCGGTAACGTGGGCTGGACCGGCGTCGCGATCGACGCCACGGTGCTGTGCAGCACCTTCGGGCTCGCCTGCTTCCTAGGCACCCGAGTCTTCGGGCTCGACCGCAAGACGGCCATGCTGATCGGCGCCGGCAGTTCGATCTGTGGCGCAGCAGCGGTGATGGCAGCCGAACCCGTCGTGCGCGGTCGCGCCGAGCAGGTGATGGTCGCGGTGGCCACGGTGGTGGTGTTCGGCACGCTGGCGATCTTCCTGTATCCGGTGCTGTATCACCTGATCGCTCAATACCGGCTGTTCGACCTGTCGCCAACCGCTTACGGCGTGTTTGCCGGCTCGACCATCCATGAAGTGGCACAGGTGGTCGCTGCCGGTCGTGCAGTCAGCGAGCAGGCGGCGAACACCGCCGTCATCGCCAAGATGGTCCGCGTGATGATGCTGGCGCCGTTCCTGATCATCCTGTCGGCTTACCTCTCCCGCTCCAGCGCCAAGGATGCCGATGCTATCGACGGCGGCGACGAAAGCAAAGCCTCGCCACGCGGCGGCATCGTGATTCCCTGGTTCGCCCTCGGTTTCGTGGCGGTCGCCGGGCTCAACTCGCTCGCGTTGCTGCCGCATGCGGTGGTGACGCAGGTAATCGACATCGACACCGTGCTGCTGGCGATGGCCATGGCCGGCCTCGGGCTGACGACGCACGTCTCGGCCATCCGCAAGGCCGGCATCAAGCCGCTGGCGCTGGCGGCCGTGCTCTTCGTCTGGCTGGTGTGCGGCGGTTTCGCCATCAACGCGGGCATCACTGCACTCCTCAACTGACAGGGCGGACCTGGAATAAATCGCCCCCGCCATTCGTCCATCCATCCAGACAACCGAAAGATCCTCATGAAACTCCGTCCTCTCGCACTTTCGCTGTGCCTCGCCGTCTCGACACTCGCCTCGATCCCTTCGACGGTCACGGCACAACCGGCGCCTGTCGCAGCGTCCGCAAGTGCGACGCAGCGCTGGACCTTCGACGGTGCCATCCACAACAACTCGCTGGCGCTCAGCCCGGACGAGGGCACGGCCGTGGTGTCGTACAGCGAACGCCCGGACGTCGTCGTCTACGACCTGAAGACCGGCAAGGTGCGCAAGGTGCTGGATGGCTTCGTGACGCCACGCAACATCGTGTTCGCGCCGTCTGGCGAGTTCTTCTATGTTTCGGACAGCAGCCTGGGCACCGTGGCGAAGATCGCCACGTCCAGCCTGAAGACGGTCAGCAGCCTGCCGGCAGGCCCCGGTGCCTTCGGCACCGTGCTGAGCAAGGACGGCGCCACGATGTACGTGAACAACCAGGCCGCCAGCACCGTCACGCGTTTCGATCTCGCAAGCGGCGAACCGCGCGCCGTCATCACCGGCTTCGCGCAGCCGCGCCAGGGCGTGCGCCTGAGTCCCGACGGATCGGCGCTGTACGTCACCAACTTCATGGGCGACAAGATCACCATCGTGAACACGGCGACGAACAAGATCGACGGCGAGATCACCGGGTTCAACAAGCTCCGCGCGATCTCAGTCACCGGCGACGGCAAGACGCTCTTCGCTGCGAACAGCGGCAGCAACACCATCGCGGTCGTCAACCTGGACAAGCGCGCCATCGAGTCGACGATTCCCGTCGGCAAGGACCCGTACGGTGCGGCGCTGTCGCCCGACGGCAGGCGCGTCTACGCCGGCAACCTGGGCGACAACTCCCTGTCCGTCATCGATGTAGCGAGCAAGAGCGTGGTCGCCACCATCACCGGATTCAAGGAGCCGCGGCAAGCCATCGTCTTCACGCGCGACGGCAAGACGGCCTATGTGCTGAACGAAGACTTGGGAATCGCCAAAGTGGACTTGGCGAGCAACCGTGTAGAGGCGACGCTGGCTGCGCCTGCGGCAAAGATGCAGAAGGCCGCGCCGTGAAGAAGCGCTCGCGGACTACCTGAAATCGCCTGCAGGACAAGCAGTCTTCGCCAAGTGGGGTTGGAAGACACCCTGAATAGCCACTGTATTTATCTAAGGCAATGCTGATCAAGGTCCACCGTTGTCGCTTCTCAAACGTTATCCGCAGATGAAGCAGCAGACCCTGGCAAT
>NZ_JBXAGC010000059.1:2500-5633 GCF_058793725.1 Acidovorax sp. GW835-FHT14B10 | reverse complement strand
TTCTGGGCTGTAAGAGCCTGACGATGACCTACTTTCACACGGGAACCCGCACTATCATCGGCGCAAAGTCGTTTCACTGTCCTGTTCGGGATGGGAAGGAGTGGTACCAACTTGCTATGGTCATCAGGCATAACTTGGTGTCGAGCTGCTCGTGGAGCAGCCCAACGAATTCATAGAGTTTGGAATCAGGTTTTGTGTTTTGACTGCGTCTAACTTGGCATAACAATCTTTGAGCTTTTCACACGGCATCCATGCCTGCGTGTTGGCTATCAAAGTTATAGGGTCAAGCCGCACGAGCAATTAGTACTGGTTAGCTTAACGCATTACTGCGCTTCCACACCCAGCCTATCAACGTCCTGGTCTTGAACGACTCTTCAGGGGGCTCAAGGCCCCGGCAGATCTCATCTTGAAACGAGTTTCCCGCTTAGATGCTTTCAGCGGTTATCTCTTCCACACTTAGCTACTCGGCAATGCCACTGGCGTGACAACCGATACACCAGAGGTGTGTCCACTCCGGTCCTCTCGTACTAGGAGCAGGCTTCCTCAAATCTGCAGCGCCCACGGAAGATAGGGACCAAACTGTCTCACGACGTTTTAAACCCAGCTCACGTACCTCTTTAAATGGCGAACAGCCATACCCTTGGGACCGGCTACAGCCCCAGGATGAGATGAGCCGACATCGAGGTGCCAAACACCGCCGTCGATATGAACTCTTGGGCGGTATCAGCCTGTTATCCCCAGAGTACCTTTTATCCGTTGAGCGATGGCCCTTCCATACAGAACCACCGGATCACTATGTCCTGCTTTCGCATCTGCTCGACTTGTCAGTCTCGCAGTTAAGCACGCTTATGCCATTGCACTATCGTCACGATGTCCGACCGTAACTAGCGTACCTTCGAACTCCTCCGTTACGCTTTGGGAGGAGACCGCCCCAGTCAAACTGCCTACCATGCACTGTCCCCGATCCAGATAATGGACCTGGGTTAGAACCTCAAACACACCAGGGTGGTATTTCAACGTTGGCTCCATGAGATCTAGCGACCTCACTTCAAAGCCTCCCACCTATCCTACACAGATCTGTTCAAAGTCCAATACAAAGCTACAGTAAAGGTTCATGGGGTCTTTCCGTCTTTCCGCGGGGAGATTGCATCATCACAAACATTTCAACTTCGCTGAGTCTCAGGAGGAGACAGTGTGGCCATCGTTACGCCATTCGTGCAGGTCGGAACTTACCCGACAAGGAATTTCGCTACCTTAGGACCGTTATAGTTACGGCCGCCGTTTACTGGGACTTCAATCAAGAGCTTGCACCCCATCATTTAATCTTCCAGCACCGGGCAGGCGTCACACCCTATACGTCCACTTTCGTGTTTGCAGAGTGCTGTGTTTTTATTAAACAGTCGCAGCCACCGATTTTTTGCAACCCCTTTGGGCTCCCTCTGTACGAGTTCACCTACTTGGGGCATACCTTCTCCCGAAGTTACGGTATCAATTTGCCGAGTTCCTTCTCCTGAGTTCTCTCAAGCGCCTTAGAATACTCATCTCGCGCACCAGTGTCGGTTTGCGGTACGGTCGTCAATAGCTGAAGCTTAGTGGCTTTTCCTGGAAGCAGGGTATCACTCACTTCGGCTGCAAGCAGCCTCGTTATCACCCCTCATCTAAGCCCGGCGGATTTGCCTACCGGGCACGACTACAGGCTTGAACCAACATATCCAACAGTTGGCTGAGCTAACCTTCTCCGTCCCCACATCGCACTATTGATCGGTACAGGAATATTGACCTGTTTCCCATCAGCTACGCATCTCTGCCTCGCCTTAGGGGCCGACTCACTCTACGCCGATGAACGTTGCGTAGAAAACCTTGCGCTTACGGCGAGGGGGCTTTTCACCCCCTTTAACGCTACTCATGTCAGCATTCGCACTTCTGATACCTCCAGCATCCGTTACCAGACACCTTCACAGGCCTACAGAACGCTCTCCTACCACGTGCAATAAATTGCACATCCGCAGCTTCGGTAACTGGCTTAGCCCCGTTACATCTTCCGCGCAGGACGACTCGATCAGTGAGCTATTACGCTTTCTTTAAATGATGGCTGCTTCTAAGCCAACATCCTGACTGTTTTAGCCTTCCCACTTCGTTTCCCACTTAGCCAATTTTAGGGACCTTAGCTGGCGGTCTGGGTTGTTTCCCTCTTGAGTCCGGACGTTAGCACCCGGTGCTCTGTCTCCCAAGCTGTACTCTGCGGTATTCGGAGTTTGCATAGGTTTGGTAAGTCGCCATGACCCCCTAGCCTAAACAGTGCTCTACCCCCGCAGGTAATACTTGAGGCACTACCTAAATAGTTTTCGGAGAGAACCAGCTATTTCCAAGTTTGTTTAGCCTTTCACCCCTATCCACAGCTCATCCCCTAGTTTTGCAACACTAGTGGGTTCGGACCTCCAGTACCTGTTACGGCACCTTCATCCTGGCCATGGATAGATCACTTGGTTTCGGGTCTACACCCAGCGACTGATTCGCCCTATTCGGACTCGATTTCTCTACGGCTTCCCTATTCGGTTAACCTTGCCACTGAATGTAAGTCGCTGACCCATTATACAAAAGGTACGCAGTCACCCTTGCGGGCTCCTACTTTTTGTAAGCATGCGGTTTCAGGATCTATTTCACTCCCCTCCCGGGGTTCTTTTCGCCTTTCCCTCACGGTACTGGTTCACTATCGGTCGATTACGAGTATTTAGCCTTGGAGGATGGTCCCCCCATATTCAGACAGGATTTCTCGTGTCCCGCCCTACTTTTCTCCAGCTTAGTACCACCAGTCTGTTTTCGCATACAGGGCTATCACCTGCTATGGCCGGACTTTCCATTCCGTTTTGCTAACAGTCTGACTATCACTGGAAGGCTCTTCCGATTTCGCTCGCCACTACTTTCGGAATCTCGGTTGATGTCTTTTCCTCGAGCTACTGAGATGTTTCAGTTCACCCGGTTCGCCTCGCATACCTATGTATTCAGTATGCGATACCTCTTGCGAGGTGGGTTTCCCCATTCAGATATCTCCGGATCAATGCTTATTTGCCAGCTCCCCGAAGCTTTTCGCAGGCTATCACGTCTTTCGTCGCCTGTAATCGCCAAGGCATCC
>NZ_JBXAGC010000058.1:0-6100 GCF_058793725.1 Acidovorax sp. GW835-FHT14B10 | reverse complement strand
GGAGACGTTACTCAAGGGGTCAAAGTTGGGTGAAAAAACTCAGTCCAGAGGGGTCAGATTTACGTGGAAATCAACACTCTAGAGTCGGCGCTCATTGAGCTGTACCCATTTGGTCCGCGAGACCAGGAGATTTGGAGCCGAGCCGGCGGCGACCTTTCTCGACTCGAGTTTCAATCAACTGGTCAGGCCGCCTGGCATTCCGCGCTTCGCAAGCTCAAGCAGGGTGGCGGTGGACGCTCCGTCAATTTTGCAGCGCTTCTCAAAACAGCGCTTGAGGACTTTGCCAACCATCCAACTTTGGCAGCGATCCAGGCGCCATAAAACGCCTGGGGCGCCACCCCACACAACCAAGAATACTTGGACATACACACGCTCAACACCGAGCCCACTTATGTCTGGAAGGGCAAGCAGTGGGCACCGCTGAACGCCATCACCACCAAGCTCACCAAGCTCACTAAGTTTGACGAGCATACGGTGATACATAGGCGGCGGAGTTCGCTACTGGAAGGATGACCCGGAAGGCGCTCCACATGACTTGTGTCTCAGCATGATGATCGTCCTCCAATTTTCAAAGTAGGCTCAACTTGCGATTCAGCGTGCACATTCGCCAGTATCCATACTGCAGGTCCTGGGCGTTCCGGCATATGGGTGAACAGCCGGGTTTATAGCAAACCATGCGGCTGCACTGGATTGAGCCCGGGTGGTCAACAGACTTTTGTCTTCTGTACTTTGTCTTCAGACGCAAAGCCGGGCGTGACCAATCCGCGATGAACGGTTATTTGTCAATCGTGAAGGGAAGGCGGTGACGCATCGGGCGCGACATGCTCCATCAGATCCTCAACGTGGCAACCGAAGTACTCGCAAAGCTTGTCGATGGTTTCTGTGCCGGTGCCGTAGCCCTTCAAGTTGAGGATCTTAGACAGGGTCATTCTGTTCAGACCCGTTGCTGTGGCGATCTCACTGACCGTAATGCGCCGCCCCTCAGCGAACTGTTTTTTTTCAATCATTTCGCCTAGCTTGAACCTGATCATGGGAGTAAAAGTTGACGAACGATAAAAAATAGTGGCAAAAGACTTGCAAAGTAAGCGTTTGTGCTTATCATTGACTTCAAGTGATAAATATTTTTATCGCTTGCAACCTGAATTCTAAAGGAGCAGCCAATGACGAAGCAGACGTATCTGACGACCGATGAATTGTCGTCAAGGATCAAGTATGACGTTCGGACGATTCGAGAACGTCTCAAGGACAGTGTGTTGATGGAGGGGGTGCACTACGTGCGACCGTTCGGCGGGCGAAAGATCTTGTTTGTATGGGAGGTCATTGAACGAGACATGAAAGTTGCCTCCACCCTGGCCCCCGTCGGCATGAGCGCGATCCCCATGGCCAACGGAGCAGTCCTTCATGGCTAAGGTCACGGTCAGAATAGAAACGGGCAAGCTTGTAATGGACTTCACCTACCGCAATGTTCGGTGTCGTGAGCAGACAGCGTTGCCTGACACGCCGCAAAATCGTAAGCGCGTTCAGGCCGTGCTGGACAAGATCAAGAAGGCGCAGGAAGACGGAACCTTTAAGTACCGCGAATATTTTCCTGAGAGCGCACTTGCACCTCGCTTCGACCCAGTGATTGCAGTTGCTGTGGCTGAGCCACTGGAGTCAGCTGACCAAAAAGCTTTCCCGCTATTTCGCGACTTCGCCACCCAGTGGTTCGAAGAGCACAAGATCGAATGGCGCCGCAGCCACATCAGATCCTTACTCTCCACGCTCAACGGCAGGCTGGTCCCGCACTTCGGGGCCAAGGTGGTCAGCAGCATCACCAAATCAGACATTCTTGCCTTCCGCGCCACACTCGCCAAAGTAAAAGGTCGCGGAGACAAGGAAGGGCTCTCACCCAAACGCATCAACGAGATCATTGGCACGTTGTGTCAGATCATGGACGAAGCCGCCGACCGGTTCGAGTTTACGACGCCGACCACCAACATCAAGCGACTGCGCGTGCGCAAGGTCGATGTGGATCCGTTCAGTCTCAAGGACGTCCAGAGCCTCCTGGCCACCGTGCGGTCCGACTACCGCCACTACTTCACCGTGCGCTTCTTCACGGGCATGCGCACCGGCGAAGTCCATGGCCTCAAGTGGCGGTATATCGATTTCGAGCGCCGGCTGATCCTGGTGCGCGAGACCTTCGTTTTGGGCGAGGACGAGTACACCAAGACCGATGGCAGTCAGCGGGACATCCATATGAGCCAGCCCGTGTTTGAAGCCCTGGCTAAACAGTATGAAGTCACGGGCAAGCTGTCTGACTATGTGTTCTGCAATCTCATGGGCGCGCCGCTGGACAACAAGAACTTCACCGACCGTGTCTGGTATCCCTTGCTGCGCCATCTGGGGCTTGAGGAACGGCGCCCCTACCAAATGCGACACACCGCAGCCACCCTGTGGCTTGCGGCCGGTGAAGCACCTGAGTGGATCGCGCGCCAGCTCGGCCATACCAGCACCGAGATGCTGTTCAAGGTCTACAGCCGCTACGTGCCCAACCTCACGCGCCAGGACGGCTCGGCCATGGAGCTGCTGCTCGCCAGCCGCCTGGCCACGGGCCAGGTGATCCGCATGGAAGAGGGCGGTACAGCTGCAGGGCTGCGCCCGGTGCATCCCGACCTCTATGCCCCGGCGCTGCCCCCACCGCAAGCTGTGCCCAAGCCACGCGGCATGCACAAGCCAGCGCAAGGAAGTGGTTCCATAAGTGGAGCCACGTCACGCAGGCCCACGGACATCGTGCTGCCGGCCGTCCATACCAAGGGTGAGTCGCAGGCCCCGCCGGACCCCTGGATGAGCAGCGGACTTAAAGCCGCAGCCCGCGCCAGCGCCTAAACCCGCGCACTCCTTCTCCCGCTCTACTGCTGCAAAAACCAGCGGTCTGGGCGGAGCCATGCCCAAACCCATCCCAGACACACCATGACCGTAAACACTCCTTCGCTTCACGCAGCTTCCACAGCCTCCAAATGCGCAGTACCTGCCCACAAGTCTGCGCGTTACCCGTCCAGCCAGCTGCATCCGTCAGCCGGCGAGATTGCCCGCTGCCGGGATGCCATCCACACCCGCATGCCGCAGACCGCCATAGGCGTGCTCCACCAGTTCCTGTGCAACCTCTTTGCCGATGACGACCTGGTACGTGCCTATCTCATGCACGTGGGTGTCATGTCTCCTGCGGGGCTCACCACGGCCATGCCTTTGGATCTGTGTGAGCGAGCATCCGACAGAGCCGGGACCTATGCGGGTTTGCTGCACCGCCACGAGCGTGACTTGGCGGCCGTCGCTGCTTTTGTGCAGTCTTGCGGCTTCTACTGGTGCGCACGCGAGCAGGCGCTGGATGGGCACCCCGTTCAGGTTGCTGTCTCGCCCCGGACCTACCGCAGTCGTATCCGTGTCGCTCAGCAGGGGCTGCTCGAGGAGCCTCTGCGCCAACTGCGCCGCAGCCACCTGGAACTGGGCAGTACCCTGGCCCAGATCTTGGGCATGGGCCATGACATCGAAGTCGATCCCCAGCAGGTCGCCCGCATTCAGGCGGCGCTGGGCGCCGCGCAGATGCTGGTGCATTGAGGAGGTGTGTACATGCACATCAGAAAACTCGATGCCAAAGGGCGCCGCACCAATCCATCCCGGACGTATACGGGATGGATTGACCGGCGCCTGAGGGTTGCGCTGCCGCCAGACATGCCGTGGAGGGTTGGTACGCGTGTCTACTTCTTCCTGACGAAGGACGGGGGAATCCAGATCAGCAAGGCACCGGCTCGGCTCTATCGGGGGCGACTACTGTCTGTGCGGATTCAGCGGATGTACCAGTCCGCAGGTCGCCGCAAAGCCCGCAATGGGCAGGAAATCAGAGCGTCGCGTCCTTGAGCTTCTTGAGTGCGCGCGTCTTGATCTTCACCGATGCAGGCTTGGCGGGGAACCAGCGCTCTTCACCGGTGAATGGATCCTTGCCAAAGCGTTTCTTCTTGGCGGGCACTTGCTGCAGACCGATCTTCATGAGGCCCGGCAGCGTGAATTCACCGGAACCCTTCTTGTGCACAGAGCCCAGAATCGCCGATTCCAGCGCGGCGAGCACAGCCTTGGCGGCCTTGGGCTCGACACCGGACTGCTCCACCAGATGGGCGACCAGCGTGGTCTTGTTGAAAACCGTCTTGATGGGCTTGACTACTGCTGCGGGTTTGACGGCTGCTGCGGGTTTGGCCACGGCGACTTTCTTGGCGGCGGGTGCCGGTTTCGTGGTCTTCTTGACGGGAGCGGGAGCTTTCTTTGCAGTGGCCATGATCGGTTTCGTAAGTCCAATGGGTTGAGGTTCTCTGGCTGGCGAATCCAGACAGACGAATCGATTCTAGGAGCAGGGCAGTGTTGACGCCGACCGAAAACTGAGCCACTTTTTGGTGTGATGCCGACCTAAAACTGAGCCAGGTGTTTTACCTACCCTGCTGTTTTGTGCAGCAAGGGAATGAAGAGGGTGATCACCATGGACATGATTGGCAAGATACGGCGGATGCACCGCCGGGACAAGAAGACGAAGCGGGAGATATCGAGGACCACGGGCCTGTCGCGCAACACGGTGGCCAAGTGGCTGGACGAGGCGCAGCCGGTCGAGCCCAAGTACCGCCGGGAGGCGGCGAAGGCGACCAAGCTGTCGGCGCACGAGGCGGAGCTCAAGCAAGCCTTGAAGGCCGATGCCAAGCGGCCCAAGAAGGAGCGGCGCACGGCCAAGGCCTTGTTCACGCAGATCAAGGCAGCGGGCTACGAAGGTGGCTACACGCGGGTGACGGACTTCATCCGCAAGTGGCGCCAAGGTGAAGGCCAACAGGCGGCCTGCAAGGCCTTCGTGCCATTGACCTTCGAGCTTGGCGAGGCCTTCCAGTTCGACTGGAGCGAAGACGGCTTGCTGGTGGGCGGGGTGTAGTACCGCATGCAGGTCTCGCACATGAAGCTGTGTGCCAGTGGGGCCTTCTGGCTGGTGGCCTACCCCAGCCAAGGCCACGAGATGCTGTTCGATGCGCACACCCGCAGCTTTGCAGCGCTGGGTGGCGTGGCACGCCGTGGCATCTACGACAACATGAAGACGGCGGTCGACAAAGTCAAGAAGGGCAAAGGCCGCGTGGTCAATGCGCGCTTTGCAGCCATGTGCGCGCACTATCTGTTCGACCCAGATTTTTGCAACCGTGCCAGCGGCTGGGAGAAGGGGCGCGTGGAGAAGGATGTGCAAGACAGCCGCCGTCGCATCTGGGTGGAGGCGGGGCAACGGCGCTTTGGCAGCTTTACCGAGCTCAATGCGTGGCTGGGCGAGCGCTGCCGGGCTCTGTGGCGAGAGCTGCGCCACCCGCAGCACAAAGCGTTCAGCATCGCCGAGATGCTGGAGCTGGAGCAAAGCCACCTGATGCCGATGCCGGTGGCCTTTGATGGCTATGTTGAGAACCCGGCCAAGGTGAGCAGCACCTGCCTGGTGACGGTGGCGCGCAACCGCTACTCGGTGCCCTGCGAATGGGCGGGGCAAATGGTCAGCACACACCTGTACCCGGCGCAGATCGTGGTGGTGGCCGGCGATGCTATGGTGGCCACGCACGAGCGCCTGAGCGATCGCAACCAGACCCGCTACGACTGGCAGCATTACGTGCCGCTGATCGAGCGCAAGCCGGGCGCGCTGCGCAACGGCGCGCCCTTTGCAGACCTGCCCGAGCCATTGCAGCGCATGCGCAAAGGCTTGCTGCACCAGGAGGGGGGCGACAGGGTGATGGCGCAGGTACTGGCCGAGGTGCCCAAGCAAGGGCTGGACGCCGTGCTGGTGGCGGTGGAGTTGGCCCTGGAGAGTGCGCCGCCATCGGGGCGGGTGAGCACCGAGCACGTCATCAACGTGCTCGGCCGCCTGCAAGCGCAGCCCCTGCCCGAGAAGGTTGCGACCAACCTGCAAGTGAGCCAGACACCCCTGGCCGACACGGCGCGCTATGACAGCCTGCGCGCTGGCAGCGACATGCAGGAGGCCGATCATGCGTGAGCTGGACAAGGAGTTCAAAGAGCTGCGCCTGTACGGCATGGCCGGGGCCTGGGAGGACCTGGTCAAGCA
>NZ_JBXAGC010000057.1:0-6199 GCF_058793725.1 Acidovorax sp. GW835-FHT14B10 | reverse complement strand
GGTCTACCCAGACCACCCCCGCGCCAGTGCTAGCTTTGCGTACCGTCACTTATTGCACTGAAAACGAGGAGACCCCAGTTCCTGCAGCCCTTTCCTGCTGGGGGCCTGCGGGCGGGATAGGTCCACGCGATCCTGAAGAGACTTTGGAGTACCTTGTCCCCCTCTCAACTCAGCAATGAACCAACCGTTTGAAATGAAACAGACCACGCTGTGGGCGCGCATGTTGCGCCTGACTGCAATCCTGGTGTTGGCGCCGATTCAAAATTGAGCCACCGGGGGGTGCGGATAAAAACTTGGACTGGTTTTATGCCGCAAGTCCAAGGCTCACCCGGTATTCGATCGGGCTGAGGGCCCCCAGGGAGATCTTGATCCGCTTCTCGTTGTACCAACGGATGTAGTCGTCGAGCACCTCAATGAACTGCTCAACTGTGACGCTCTTCCAGTCCCGAGGATAGAACAGTTCATTCTTCAACCGACCGAAGAAGCCCTCGCACGCTGCGTTGTCAGGCGAGCAGGCCTTGCGGGACATCGAGCGTGTGAGCTTGGCCTCGCTCATTCTGGATAGCCAGCCAGGCCAGCGGTAGTGACCTCCGCGGTCTGAGTGGACCACTGGTCGATCGCTTGTCTCTGTGACGGTCTCGATGGCTGCATCCAGCATGGTGTTGACCAGCTCTGCATCCGGACTCGTGCCGATGGTCCAGCTCACCACCATCCCGTCGAAGCAATCGATGATCGGCGACAGGTAGACCTTGCCTGCAGGGATCTGGAACTCCGTGATGTCGGTCAGCCATTTCTTGTTGGGGGCTGCTGCCTGGAAGTCACGGTTGATGATGTTCTCTGGTGCCGGGCTGATCTCGCCCAGGTAAGACGCATACCGACGCCTCTTGGGTTTTGCAACGACCAGGCTCTCTTGCTTCATCAGCCGCTGTATCACCTTCTCGGAGATCGGGCCTTGCTCTCTGGCCAGTGAGGCTTGCAGCCTGCGGTAGCCATAGCAGCGGTGATTGGACTCGAAGATCTCGGTGATGGACTGGCGCACCCTCACGTACTTGTCTCCGATTGCCGCGCGGGCCCGATGGTAGAAGTACGAGCTACGCGCAAGACTCAACTGTGCAAGGAGCTCTGGCAGGCCATAGTGCTCCCTGAGGGCGTCAATCAGCAGTGTCTTCTCCCGGTTGGACAGGAGCTGCAGATCGACGCCCAGGCCTTTTTTTAACAGTTCATTGGCCTTGTTCAAGAGGTCCTGCTCAAGGCGCAGTTGCCTGACTTCGTGGCGCAGTATCTCAACTTGGCGCTCGAGCTCTTCACGCTCTTGCGCCTGCGGTGATCGATCGGTGTGTTTCATTGATGCGGGTGCCTCACGCCCCAGAAGCTGGTTCTTCCAGTTGTACAACGTTGGCCGGCACACGCCGAGCCTGTCGGCAACAGCCTGTGCACTTTCCTGCCGGGTGCAAAGCTCCATCACTCCCGCGTGCTTCAAGCTCTCGGGATATCTTCGCTGGCCCACACTGCCGACAAGGGCCATCCTGGCTTCAGGGAATGCCTCGCGGACCCACTTGGTTAGCGTTCCACGCCCTGGATAGCCCAGCGCCCTCATGGTGGCAGCGATGCATCGATCATGTGTGAGGTAGTGCTCGATGGCCGCTGCCTTCTGGCCCTGCGAGAACTTCGGCTGCCGACGGGCATATCCCAGCGGCAGGTCGAGCCGCTGCTGATACTCGCGGTACCACCCCTTCAATGCATTCTTGGTTGGGTAACCCAGCTGACGGATGGTCGGGCTGGTGCGTTTGCCGAGCTTGATGTAGAGCTCAACGGCTCGGATTCGGTCTTCGTAGGAATACATGAACTACCTTCTAGTAGTCCAAGTTTTCGTCCGCACCCCCTAGTGGGTTAGGTTTGCGTGGAAATCAACACAGTGGGGTCTCCAACTTCGGTCTGTCCGCGTTCAGCACACGCAACGAGTTTTCGATCTGCTTATCGCAGTCCGCGATACGAGCCTGGTACGCGTCGAACAGCGCCAGTGCCTGCGACAGCGCGAACACGTGCTCGGGCTGATAGTTGCCGACAAGTGCGCAACGGATGGTTTGTAGACTTTCGTGGCAGCGAATGTCACGCATGGACGCTAGCACGTCAGGATCCTGCTCACCCGCCACGATGGCGCGAATGATCTTTAGGCCGGTCACGCCACTGATATCACTGATGACATGATGCAGTTGCAGGTTCATCAACGTCAGCGCCTTTTGCATGTGCTGCATGTGAGCCGACGCGTATTCCAGATGACGGTCTCGGATCCGCATGTAGGCACGCAACGCAGCAATTTCGCGTGCTGGCTGGAAGCTGGCCCGAAGAAGGCCGCAGGCGTGAAGGCGCTGGAGCCACTGAGCGTCATTGACGTCGCTCTTTCGACCCGGAACGGCCTTGCAATCTCGCGCGTTGGCGAGCACAACGGTCAATCCGTGCGCCTCCAGAATCTCGTAGACCGGTATCCAATACACCCCCGTTGACTCCATTGCCACGGTGGTGATACCGATGGAGACCAGCCAATTGGCCATCTGCTCGATATCGGCAGTGAAGCTCTGGAAAGTGCGAACCGGGTTGTCGCTCAATTCCGGCGGTATGGCCGCGACTTGAATACGTGAACCGATATCGATGCCTGCGGCTCTGGCGTTGACGATCGGCAGACCGATCACCTTCCCACTTTTGGACATAGCAACCTCCTGTAGGCGATGCGCCGGACAGGGGAGCGGAATAAATCAATTTCCTAATCGGGGTCGCACGGGGCGCCACCACAGCTGGGTCCGCAAATTCCCCAAGGGCCACGTTTTTTGACGGGGACGAAAGCCTCCAAAAAGCTGACGGCCACAGTCCGGCCACGTCAGTGTAGGCATACCCGTGTTTCTTGCCACTGGGACGGGGCAGCGCCGCGATGGACGTTTTTTGCGATGTCGCGCTCCATGCGAAGGCGAGTATTCTCGGCGCGCAGCCGGGCAATCTCCATCTGCTCGGGCGAGACTTTGGCCGCCTTGTCGGCGCTGCCCACGCCGTCCAGCTCTCCCTTGGATGACAGTCGCACCCAGTTGCTCAGACTGGCCTTGGGAATGCCCAGCACCTTGGCCACTACCGCAATCGCCTGACCAGCTCGCACCTGCCGAACCGCCTCCAGCTTGAACTCTCGCGTGTACTGCGCACGCACCTGCTTGTCACTCATTTCTCAACTCCTCGTCGGTATTTTCAACAAGGGTCAAGAACTCCACTTTTCGGGGGCAAGGTCAGCTGGTCGATCCAGTTGCCCAGGTAGCTGTAACCCAGCCGTTGCTGGAACAGGGCCACGACACGGGCCTGGGTTGCTTTTTCAATCTGGCCGACCGTGACAGCGTTCAATTTGACCCCCCATCAGGCCCAGTCTGCGACGGAGCACCCAGCAACTGCATCGCTTTTCTCTGCTGCCATGCTTGCCGCACGAAAGGGTCCGCCACAGCGTACACACCATGCGACTGGCGAAGGATCAAGTTGGCCGTGATCATGCGATCAATCATGTTCTGTACCTGCGGCGTATCTACCGGCATGCCGATCTGGTCTGAGTAACTGTTGATGGCGTCCGCAGAAAACAGTTTGAACTCGCCGGATTCGTTACCTGAGACAACCCGGTCAAAGATGGCTGAGGCCAAGGCTCCGAGGCCCTCAATCGTTGCGATTTCCACCTCTGCGGCTGCTGAAGCCAGGGTCGAACAAATGATGGGGAAGGCAATGTCGGGCGCCTCGGGTCGTGACTGGAGCAGAACCAGCGCGCTCTGCAACTCCTCGGGTCGCTGGCCAACCGCCAGAAAGCCCTGAACCATCACTTCGTGCGATGGCAGCTTGATGCCCTTGATTTGCCCCAGTTGATCCCTCTTCCAGCTGACAAAGCCTGAGCCCAAAGGCTCATACCCGGTGGACACCGCACCCGCGAAAGGTTGAGACCGGCGGGTGGCCATGTCTGCTACCAGCGACTTGTGCGAGCCGGTGCCCAACACCAGCAGGTGTCCAGGTGTGCCTGGGCGGGTGTTGACGGCATCACGGGCCGCCTTCAATGCAAACAGCAGGTTGGTCCCGTCCTCGGTCCCCAGCGCATGCTGCACCTCGTCGATGATGAGCACCACGTCGGTCTTCACCTTGTCCACCAGCTCGGTGAACACGTGACCCAATGTGGCGCCACCCGGCTTGCCCACGGCATCCAGCTGGAACCCAAAGGACAAGCCCGCCGCGCTGATGTTCAGGCCCTTGAAGCGCGCCAACAAGCCGGTGCCGGACGCCGACAATGCCGACAGCGTTTCCTTGACGGCTTCATGCACGAGCGAGGCAGGGCTCTTACTGCGATCCGCCCAGAGGTCCACGTAGATCACCAAAGCCTCCATGGACTCCAGCGCCGGGATCAAGTCCTGCCGAAGAAATGTGGTTTTCCCGATGCGGCGGATGCCAGAAAGAAACACACCAGAGCGCACCTGCACTTGTAGCGCACTGGGCTTCAACAACTGCTGAGCCATGTCAGCTGCGTACTCGGGGCGGTGGAAAACGGGCTCAGTCGTCATTGAAGTATCCAATTTTATCTGTGGTTGATAATTATCAGTCTTGGATAATTTGTTGTAAACACAAGGTGGACTGCTCCATTGGTCAGCCCTGGCAGGTTCAAGCTTTCATCTGACCTTGCCCTCGTTTCGTGTAGCTCTTAGCCCGACGATTACGCGGCCTTTTTCCGCTGTGCCTTGTACCAGCGTTGCTCGAGGCCGGCTCTTACCCAAGCTGGTCTTTGCAAACGACACCATTTTTGGGTGGTACTATTTTTCCCAGATGCACTAACTGGAAAAGGAGAGTGATATGCAAGGCATCATCGTCTTGAGCATCATTGGCACCCTCATCACAGTTGCAGCCCTTTGGGTTGCAACCAATGACAGCAAGGCTTCGAACACCGAGGACGACAGTCAGCATCACGCCGTCTGACCAACAGGCGGCACAGCCGAAGGCGCCTTTGCGGCACTCTTGCGGCAGCAAGCCAGCGAACCAACCTCAGGGTTAGACGCTGGCATTTTTCAACCCTGACGGGCCTCTTTCTGCCCCACGGGGCCGGTCCCGTCCAACTTCTGGACGAACCATGAAGGGGTGCGGATAAAAACTTGGACTGGTTTGATGCCGCAAGTCCAAGGCTCTCCCGGTATTCGATGGGGCTAAGAGTGTTGGCGCCGATTGAATCTTGACAGGTGCTCGAGACTCCAAAAAACTAAAGCTCAATGGCGCGCTCGCAAAAGTATAGTGGCGTTCCGCAGGTGATTTGCAGGAAGCGAAAATACTTGCAAGATCAATGAGAACCTACAAATTCGGGTTTGATGAGAAAGTTCGGGTTCGATGTGAGAACCTACAGCAAGACGAATTCTCACGAAATCTCGACTTTTGGGAAAAATCTGAATGTTCGTGAGAACCTACACAAACGCCCACATCAAAGGAGCACGCGGTGAATCTTGCGCAACAAACCGGAATTCCGAAATCCCGCCCAGCAATGAGCCCCGCGACCAGCTCGCGCGCACTCACCCCGCCCTATCCCAGGGCAATCAGCCTGAATCACCGATCCGATCCAGCTGCAATCTTTCTCAACTCGAATCAAGGTAGCCAACCTCAATCCATCCCGATATCCAGTCCCGTCTTTGGAGTATTTTTAGTGAAGTCTCCCGGTGCAATGTGTGAAAAAGAACGGAACACACAATGCAGCTCCCCCGCGTGGACGGTGTGGAACACAAGCAATTAGCATCCGGTTTGATCCGTACATCATTGGTACGTAATCAACCCGGTAATAACTTGTGCCCATTCACCCGCTATGGGTCACCAAGGTAAACGCAACAAGGCGTCGTCCAAGGCAGGCAGTGCCGTAAGTGGCAAACTGAGTTCGATCATCGGTCGAACCTCTGCACTCTACTTTCTACGGAACCCAGGCGATGGGCGCCGCACGCGTTTCAATATCCGGCATCGGACATTCCGCTCTTCATCTGCTCACCTCACTTACACAGTGGCCATGGAAAATTTTTTCCGGGCGTGTGTACGAGGGCAAATGTGGCTTTGGAATGTCCAACACAACGAAGCACTTAGGCTTCTGGCTGTTGATTTCCGCGTAATCCTGACCCCGGTTTTTCATCCAATATTGACCCCACCTGTTGGGGTGTAGCCGGGCTAC
>NZ_JBXAGC010000056.1:0-7168 GCF_058793725.1 Acidovorax sp. GW835-FHT14B10 | reverse complement strand
GTGAGCATCGAGTTCACGCAAAAGGGTGGGTCAGATCGAGATGGAAATAGTGGGTTAGGTTTGCGTGGAAATCAACAACCGCGCTCTGGCAGGATCGAACCATCATTGGCGTTGGCCCAAACGGTAGCTGTCGTCGGTCATGGCAACAGCCTGCGGGCGCTGGTGATGCAGCTTGAAGAACTCAGTGAACAAGCGGTCTCGTGCCTGGAGATCGCCAACGGCGAAATGCGTGCCTATGAGTCAGGCGCTGGTCGCACACTGCATCTGCAATGCATCTGGCAGCCATCTGCGCTGGCGCCCATCTCAAAAATTCTTTGAGACAGCGGAATAAACGCAGGCGGCCAAGCGTCTGTCTGGATGTCAACTCTGACCAATTCCATCTTCCACAGGACTTCCCATGAAATCTTCCCTTCTGCCCACCCTGATTCTTGCGCTCGCCGCGCTCGCCTCTGGCGCCGCTATGGCCGCCGCTCCTGTCAAGACAGCCGGCGGCATGCTGGTCAACACCAGCGGCATGACGCTCTACACCTTCGACAACGACACGGCGGGCAGCGGCAAGAGTGCCTGCAACGGCCCGTGCGCCGGACTGTGGCCACCGGTGATGGCAGAAGCGGACGCGAAGCCCGAAGGCGACATGACCATCGTTGTGCGCGACGACGGCACCAAGCAGTGGGCCTACAAGGGCAAGCCGGTGTACCTGTACAAGTCCGACATTAAGGCCGGCGACATGACTGGCGACAACTTCAAGAACGTCTGGCACGTCATCAAGCCCTGACCGACCAGAACGGAAGAGAGCACGACGCTTCATCCCATGCGCGCACAGGACGAAGCCTCGATCGTCGCCTGCATTCCCAGCCTGCGCCGTTACGCGCGCGGGCTGGTGGCAGACACCGAGCGAGCTGACGACCTGGTGCAGGACACGCTGGAACGGGCTTGGAGTCGGTTCTCGCTTTGGCAGAAACGCGGCGACATCCGCGCCTGGATGTTCGGCATCATGCACAACCACTTCATCGACGGTGTACGCGCCAAGGGCAGGCGACCCGAGGACAGCGCGGGCGACGACCTGCCCGAAATCCCACAACGAGCCAGCCAGTCCGACGGCATCGAGGTCCGCGACCTGGACCGCGTCCTGCAGCGGCTGCCCGTGGAGCAACGCGAGGTGCTGCTGCTCATCGCAGTCGAAGAAATGAGCTATGCAGAAGCCGCCACCGCGCTCGGCGTGCCCATCGGCACGGTGATGTCCCGCCTGGCGCGCGGCCGTGACAAGCTGCGACAGGAACTGCAAGGCCGCGCGCCATCAGCCCAAGTTGCCGCGCCCCTGCGCAGGATCAAGTGACATGGACTCTCCCCCACTCAAACCCATTTCCACCGACGGCATCAAGCCGGTGACCGAAGCCGATCTGCATGCTTACGCGGACCAGCTTCTGGACTCTTCGCGGCATGTCGAAATCGATAAATTCCTGGATGCCCACCCGGCCGAACGCCAGCGCGTGGACGATTGGCGTGCCCAGAATCTGGCGCTCAAGCAGTTGCTCGACCCGGTCCTGTCCGAGCCCTTGCCGTTGCGCCTGCCGCTGAAGCCGGCGCCGGGGGCGGGCTGGCAGGAATGGCCGTGGCGCTCCCTGGCAGCCGGCGTGGCGATCGCGGTCGTCAGCACCGGGTCGGCTTGGTGGGGCCGTGGCGCCTACGATGGGCAACTGCAGCGCAGTGCCACGCTGGCGGCGGCGCGAGTGGGCACGCTCAATGGTTTCGCTCACCGTGCAGCCGTGGCCCACGTGGTCTACAGCCCGGACGTGCGTCGTCCGGTGGAGGTCGGCGCCGACCAGGAGCAGGCACTCGTCACCTGGCTGACCAAGCGCATGGGCACCGAAGTGAAGCCGCCCGACCTGCGCGCCCTGGGCTACGAGCTCATCGGCGGGCGGCTGCTGCCGGGCGACAAGGGGCCGGTGGCGCAGTTCATGTTCGGCGGCGCAAAGGGCGAGCGTCTGACGCTGTACGTCACCCGCGAGGACGCCGGACGCGAGACGGCCTTCAAGTTCGGCCAGGATGGCCCGGTGAATGTCTTCTACTGGGTCGACAAGGAATTCGGCTACGCCATCTCTTCAGGCGACAGCAAGTCCGAAATGCTGCGGGTCGCGGAGGCGGTCTACAGCCAGCTCGAAGTGCACAAGTAGTCTTGGCGCCCGATGGGCCAGGCATCGACGGGATTTCCGTTGCGGCCCATCGGCCAGTGGTCCAGCCAGTGCTGCAGCACGGCGACGTCATCAGCCCGCCGCCGCCGGTGCAGCGAGTGTCCCTGGCCCGAATGCGTCAGGTGCACCAGATCGGTCGACAGCGGTGGGCTCTGGTCGCCGAAGTACCAGAAATGCCACGACACCAGGGCGTTGAGGCCCGCAATGTCTCGCGCGGCCTCGCTGTCGTCGTGCAACGTGTTGGCCACCTGCTTTATCGAGCCGTTCGCCATCGCCCGATAGAAGTTGTCCGGGGGGCCATCGCCGCCAGGTCGCTTGGCGACAAAGCGCGGGTCCGCCCAGTAGTCGCCCAGCGCCATGACCTCATAGACGCGCATCGCGTAGACGAGCTGGTCGTTGTGGCGGCTGCGCAGGCCGACGATCCAGTCGCCGACACGTGCCGAGCGACGAATCTGCGGCTTGCACACAGCGAGCGAGCACCAGCCGTGAAAAGGATTCGGCGACCCGCCGCGGTCTTGCCGCACGACGTAACGAAAGATGCGCGGGCCTTGGATCACATCGGGCTGCGCAGAACCACCTTGGCTGCATCCATCGCCCCATCGCCTTCGATGACCACGATCGATGCGGTCTTCGGATTGGCTTCCGACTGCAGACGAGTGACCTCGCGGATTTCGCCGATCGCCGTGCCGTCGGCCATTCCCATCGGATTGGTCTTGAAGCTGGCGACGGGCACTTTCTGATCGCCCACGTAGATGCTGTAGACCGTTTCCGGCTTGAGTTTGTAGAGGAACAGTTCCAGCGCATCGACCACACCGAAATTGCGTGCCACCACGAAGCCCTTGGCATCGCCTGAAGCGGGCATGAGCGGGATGTTGACCGGCGCGGCGTTGGCCAGCGGCTTCAGGTTGTCCGTGCCGGCACCCGACGGTACGGCGTTCGAAACGTAGACCAGCGCCTGCGGAGCCTGTCCAATCGGCACCGCCGCGATGACTTTGTCGCTGGCGGTATCGATCACCTGGACCGCATCGCCGTTCTCCAGTCCGACGTACATGCGCGTGCCGTCGTCCGATGGCCAGACGCCATGCGGCAGCGCGCCGGTCGCGATGGTGTTGAGCAGCTTCGACTCGCCATCGGTCGAGTAGACCTTCACGACGTTCTCGCCACCCACGGCGACGTACGCCAGCGTGCCGCGCGCGGTTTTGGCGAAGCCGAGATGGTTGGTGATGAAGCCGGTGTCGATCACGCTCGTCACAGCCATCGACTTCACGTCGATGCGCGTGACCTTGCCGACGTCCTTGTGGCCCATCCAGACTTCCTTGCCGTCCGGCGTGAACTGCAGGAACGGCGAGAACGGACTCACGACCGGAATGCGTTTCACGATCTTGTACGAGCGCGTGTCGACCACGGCCACTTCGGGCGTGAAGCTCGACACCACAAAGGCGCGCCCACCGTCCGGCGTGAACAGCACCATGCCGGGGCCGGGCGCGGTCTCGATCCGGCGCTTCTCCTTGAAGGTCTTCGCGTCGATCACCGAGACGTAGTTCTCTCCGCGCACCACCGCCCAGACCTCCTTGCCGTCGCGCGTGAAGAAGGCCTCGTGCGGCGAGCGGCCGACGTAAGTCACGCCCTTGACCTTGTTGGTCGCCGTGTCGATGAAGGTCACCGAGTTCGAGCCGTTGGCAATGGCGACCAGCGTGCGGTGATCGGGCGAGAAACCGAGGCCGTGAACGTTGATCTCGCCCTTGTAGATCGGCGACAGCACGTCGGGGCGCTGGTTGCCCAGCTTGATCTGGCCGAGCAATGTGTTGGTGTTCGGGTCGATCACCGACACCGTGTTGGTGATCTGGTCTGCGGTGTAGACGCGGTCGCCGGGATTGGAAGCGGCCGATGCACCGAAAGATGCAACGGCCAGCGCCGTGGCAAGGACAAGGGGTTTGAGTGAATTCATGAAAGGTCCTTCTTCGACGTGTCTGGAGCGACTACTTGGCGGGTGATGCGTGGCGTGCGAGCCAGGCCTGCATCAGCCGGATCTCGTTGGCCTGCTCGGTGATGATTCCCTGCGCGAGGTTGCGCACTTCCGGGTCTTGCGTGTTGAGCAGGATCGACTTGGCCATGTCGATCGCGCCCTGGTGATGGGGAATCATCATGGTCATGAAGTCGTGCGCGGGCTGGCCGTTCATGGATGCGGTGCGCATGTCGTGGTCCATTACGGCCATGGCATCGCCCATCAGCGCATCGAAGGGCTTGGCCGTGCTGGCCATGAAGCTGGGAGGCACAACGCCCTCGGCTTTCATACCGTGCGCGTGCATGTCGGCCGCCTGCGTCAACGTGCTCCCTGCGACCAGCAACCCGAGGATGCCCGCACGAACGAAGCCGCTGCTCATGCCGCTTTCTTGTTCCATGCGCTGCACCAGCCCGCAGCAGCGACCTGCTTGCCGGCGAACAGCGGGCAGCCGCCCGTCGCTTCCTTGGGCTTGCCTTGAAACAGCTGACAGTTCGCGCAGTTCTGGCTGGCCGCGTGATTGGGGAATTTCTTGGCGTCGACCTTGGTGGTGTCTTCCTTGTAGCCGAGCGCCACGGCCTGAGGATCGGTCTCGGCCAGCTTCGGGCCGCCGGACTGTGCGTGGGCGGCGGAGACGGACAACGCAGTTGCCGCGCCGGCAACTTGCAAGATGAAAAAGCGGCGATTCGTGGGAGTCATTTTTGGATCTCGTGAGGGTTTTGTCGGTGCCGGAATCTTTGCTACGGTGATGGGGACGCGTCTATTGCTTCAAGACGAACGCAGCCAGCGCTTTCACCTCTTCGGGTTTCAGTGCGGCGAAAGGCGGCATCGGCACGCTGCCCCACTTGCCGACGCTGCCGCCACGGATGCTGGCCTCCAGCTTCGACTGCGCCTGCGGATCGGCCTTGTACTTTTCGGCGACGTCGTGATAGCCCGGACCGACGATCTTCTGGGTCAGGCCATGGCAACTCAGGCACGCGTTGCTCGCAAGAAGCGCTTGAACGTTGACACTCGCGCCACCGGCTGGTGGCGCGGCCGCAGCACCCGGTGACGTTGGCGGAGCGGGCGGCGCAGGCGCGGGTGTGGAGGCGGCGATCACACTGGCGTCTGTGGCCTTCGCGGACCCGTAGGCGACCGCCAGGTAGGCACCCACCTGCTTGACTTCGTCGTCACTGATCGGCGCACCGTAGGTGTGCTGCATCTTGGCCATCTCGGCGGTCCACTGCGTCTGCGTCATGCCGGGCGGCTGGTAGTTGACGTAGTCCGCCGAATGGCAGATCGCGCACTTCTGCATCGCGATGGCGTAGCCCGGCAACTTCGACGGGCGCAGCTTCGACGTGTCGGGCAGCAGCTTGATGTCGGGCGGCGCGGCCAGCGCGTTGAACGCGATCAACACGCAGCAGCCAAGAACGGCACGGGCCAAAAAAGTGGGGGTTTTCATGGCGTGTCCTCAGGCGATGGTGACCGGCGTGGACTCGACCACATGGCGGCGGTAACCTGCCGGATTCCAGTCCACCGTGGCGGGCTGGCCTTCGCCCTTCTGGTTGGTCGCACGGACCATGAGCACGGCTCGGCCCTTCTTCGCGAAGCTCACCGGCGCCCGCCATTCGCGAAACGAGAAGCGCCCCAGATCCTTGCCGAGCGTCGCCGCCTTCCAGCTCCGGCCGCCGTCGATGGAGACTTCCACCGTCTTGATGCCGGCGCCGGCATCGAAGGCGATTCCCTTGAGTTCGATCGAGCGGGCGGAAGGCAGGATGCCACCGGCCTGGACGCTGGTGATGAAGCTGCGCACGGGCAGCGTGGAGATCGGCCGCGTCTTCGCCGCTGCGGAACCCGGTGCCACGCACTGGCAGTCGTTGTCGGGCACGCGGTAGGCTGTCGTCATGAACAGCGCGTCGTGACCGTCGAACACATGGTCGATGACCTCGATTTCCGAGAGGTGCTTGACCCAGTAGGTGCCGAAGTAGCCCGGCACGATGAGCTTGACCGGGTAGCCGTTGAGGAACGGAAGGTCCTTGCCGTTCATGCCCCAAGCGAGCATCGGTTCGTCCTGCAGCGCGTGTTCGATGTCCAGCGCCTTGCGGAAATCCGAGGTCGCGGGCAGCACCGGCGTGTCGAGGCCGTTGAAGGTCACCTGTCGGGCACCCGCAGCCACACCCGCCTTCTCGAGCACCTTGCGCAGCGGCACGCCGACCCATCGGGCATTGCCCATCGCGCCATTGGCGAGCTGTGCGCCGAAGACGCGCGGCGACGAGTACCCGCGGCTGTTGCCGGAGCACTGGTTGACCGCCACCACCTCCACCGGCTCGGCCAGTGCCTTCAGTTCGGCCAGCGACAGGTTCAACGGGGTGTTGACCTTTCCTTTGACGGTGAGCCGGTAGGTAGCAGGGTCGATCGCCAGCGGGATGTTGGCCAGGTGGTAACGCACGAAGAAAGCGTCGTTGGCGGTAATCGGCCCTTCGTTGAAGACTGAGAACGGCGTTTCCAGATGCGGCGGCCGGGTGTGAACGCGAATCAGCGGCCGTTTTTGCGGGTACGTCACCATGGGGCGCGGTCCGTCGGCAAAGGTCACGCCTTCGCCAGTATCGCGACCAGCCGCCAGCGCGGCGAGTGGCGACGCACCCAGCGCGAGAAGACCGGCGCCCTGGACGAAGCGCCGACGGGATGGAGCGCGCTTGGCGTCGTGCTGCGCGGTGGGTGTGGCTTCGCGACCTGATCTCATGGTTTGTCTCCGTTTGTTAGGGCAATGCTGATCAAGTAGCGTCAACTCCAACGCACAGCCATTTGAATGCCAAATGGCCCGCAAAGATGCCGAACTTTGCCCCACAGAGCCTGTTTCGGGAGCCTTTGAGCCCCCTTCAAGCCCCTACAGGCGCACCTGTCCCGGCAATTGCCCCCGGGCAAGGTAAATGTTGGCCAGCGCCAAGGCCGTGAACGCCCGCGTGGCGTTCTTCTGAAGCCCGCGGTAGCGCAC
>NZ_JBXAGC010000055.1:0-8070 GCF_058793725.1 Acidovorax sp. GW835-FHT14B10 | reverse complement strand
AGGAGACGTTACTCAAGGGGTCAAAGTTGGGTGAAAAAACTCAGTCCAGAGGGGTCAGATTTACGTGGAAATCAACATCCGGTCTTCCCCGAGGGAAGGCCAAGGAGTGAATGTCTTGAAGTCCAACCAACGCGCCACCATAGAGACACTGCTGGAGCGCAACACACCGCAACGCGAGATCGCCCGCATCACGGGCATTGACCGCAAGACGATCAGGAGCTACCGCCAGCGCTGGCTGGAGCAACTGCAGTCAAATTCCCCCGGGGTGGCCACCGGCTCGGCAGAGCAAACTCCCCCACCCTGGCCACCGGCTCCTGGGCCGGTGGCCACCTCCCTGTGCGAACCCCACCGCGAGTTCATCGAAGCGCAGTTGCGTCTGAAGCGCAACGCCATGGCCATCTTCCAGGACCTGGTCGACCAGCACGGCTTTGCCGGGCAGTACAACTCGGTCAAACGCTTCTGCGCAAAGCTGCGCCACAAGGAGCCGGAGCAGTTCGATCGCCTGTCCTTCCTGCCCGGCGAGGAGATGCAGGTGGACTACGGCGAGGGCGCGCCCACACGCGTGCCCGGCAGCGAGCGGTACCGCAAACCCCGCTTGTTCGTGGCCACCTTGCGGTACTCCCGTGCCAGTTTCCGGTTCGTGGTGTGGAAGTCCAGTCACCAGATATGGGCCGAGCTGCATGAGAGGGCCTTTCGCTACTTCGGTGGCTGCCCGCAATACGTGGTGCTGGACAATTTGAAGGAAGGCGTCATCAAGCCCGACCTGTACGAGCCCGAGCTCAACCGGATCTACGCCGCCACCCTGACTCACTACGGCGTGGTGGCCGACCCGGCGCGGGTGCGAGACCCCAACCGCAAGGGCACGGTCGAGCATGCCATCGGCCACACCCAGGCCACGGCCTTGAAGGGCCGGCGCTTTGAGTCCATCGAGGCCCAGAACGAGTTCCTGGCGCACTGGGAGAAGAACTGGGCGGCCAAGCGCATCCACGGCACCGAGCGCCGGCAGGTGCAGACCATGTTCGAGGAAGAACGTGCCCACCTCAAACCCCTGCCTCTCTTGGGCATGCAGTATTTCGACGAGGCGGTGCGCACCGTCTGCGACGACAACTGTGTGCGGGTGGATCACAGCAGCTACGCCGCTCGCCCGGCCTCCATTGGATCCAAGGTGCTCGTGCGCATTTACGCCCAGCGCATCGAGATTCGTGACATGCACACCAGTGCCCTGCTGCGCACCCACGCCAAAGCCGAGCGCCCCGGCACGGTGGTGCTGCCCATGGAGGAGCGGGTGTTCAATCCGTCTCGTGAGACCCGCCTGATCCTGCGTCAGGCAGGCGAGATCGGTGAGCACGCCAGGCGGCTGTGTCAGTTGCTCTTTGCCATCGAGGGCCGGGTGGGCCAGCGCAAGCTCTGGGGCATCGTCAGTCTGGCCAGGCGTTACCCGGCGCACTGCGTCAATACGGCCTGCGCGCAGGCCCTGGAGCAAGGGATCTACAGCTACAAGCGCGTGCTGGCTTTGACTGAAGCCATCTTTGCCCAGGCACTGGCGGCCATCGAGACCGAGTCCAACAGTGCGTCCAGCGGTGCGAGCGCCGCCGGTGCCCGAACGCTGACCCAGCAGCACGACCTGATCCGCGACGCCGATGAGTACGCCGATCTGTTCGCGCACGCGGCGGCCGCCACCGCCACCGCACCGGGAGTTCAGCCATGAACATGATCGAGATCGAACGCGCGCTGCGCGAACTGCGTCTGTCCGGCATTGCCGAGACCCTGTCCACCCGCGTGATGCAGGCCCAGGCCGCCCAGCAGCCGTTTCTGGAGACCTTCTCGGCCATGCTGCAAGATGAGCTGGACCGCCGGCGCTCACGCCTGACCGAGCGCCGCTTCAAGCGATCCGGGCTGGATGAGAAGGTCAGCCTGGCCGACTTTGACTGGCGTTTCAATCCGAAGCTGCCGCGCAGCGTCTGCTTCGAGTTGCACACCCTGAAGTTCATCGGCGAGGGTGCCAATGCCTTGATCATCGGCAAGCCCGGCACCGGCAAGAGCCATGTGGCCAAAGCTGTGGCCTACCAGGCCACGCTGCAGGGATACGACGCACGTTACCTGGAGGCCGATACCGAATTTGCCCGCTACGCGTTGGCCAGCGACTCAGAGCGCACCGAGCTGCTCAAGGACTGGGTCTCACCGGACCTGATCATCCTCGATGACCTGTTCCTGGCCAGACGCATCAGCGAGCACGCAGCCGAGGTGCTGCAGGCCATCGTGCACCAGCGCTACAAGCTGCGCCGCTCCATCGTCATCACATCCAACCGCGTGGTGCAGGACTGGGGCAAATATCTGGGCGACGCCACCATGGCCACCACCATCCTGGACCGCCTCATGCACCGCTGCGCAATGCTGGAGTTCGAGGGCAAGAGCTACCGCCTCAAGGAGGCTGCCGCACGCATCGCCATCACACCCGAGTCGTCATAATCTGGTCGTCCTGCCTGGGGGAATTTGGGGTGGCCAAGGGTGGGGGAATTTGACCTGGCCATCGGGGGTTAGCCCGACGCTTTCAGCAAACTGCTCCCAGTGACGCGCCTGGACTTCGCTGAACTTGTACTTGCTGCCGATTTTCATCGCCATATTTTGCGTCAGTGTTGGATACACTGCCGTCGAGAGCATGTCGTAAGACGGTGCCAGAACGGGCGCCTTGCCCGAGTACAGCAGTGAGAAATTCTTGGCGTGCGCATCATGATTGCCGATCAGCGCATTGAAGATCACATAGTCGAGCAGTCGCAGAACCTGCGGTGCACTGGGGCGTGTCGCACTGCGTAACAGATCAAAGCACTGCGCCAGATCCGGACCACCTTCATTTTGGTATTTCATTTCTGGCACCACACCCAGCGCCTGGCAGAAATCCTCTTGATGAAGGCGTTGACGGTTCCCCTGCGCATCAATCAGTCGGTCGTAGCGTTCAACCAGCAGAAAGGAGCAATCCAATACCTTGTGTACTTTTGATTTCGCTGGCTTGAGCTGCATGGCCTCAGCCAGTGCCATGCAGAATCCCTCGTTGCTAACGCTGTCTTCAACAGCGTGAATGGCCGGTTTCAGGATATGCGAGCTAGGCGTTCCGTTGAGGGGCAGACCAATGCGGGCACCGTCAAACACCACCGGTAGTTTGTCCTGGGCACCTGCCAATGAAAGCCGCAAGCCGTCTTGGCCTGCCAACATGGGGCGGCGCGGTAGTTCATCCAGGATGGCAACAACTTCCTCGTCGCTCAGCCATTGAACGTCATCGCTACGGGTCGGCACAGGCAAAGCTTGTCCCGGCTCTAGGAACGTCACAGCCCCGGCGCATTCGCCGCCAATGTGGTCCAGCAGTGCAAAGTCGTTCTGGCCTGAAACTTGGAATTGTTTCGCAATCAAGCGGCGCATCTGCCCTTCGGGCAGAAGACCCGCAAAGAAGGGGCGCGTTTTGCGATCGTCGAACGGCTCCGCTTGCAGGGGCAGCGAGGCAGACAAGGTGATGGCGTCCTTGTGTGACAGCCAATCGGGTAGGTAGCAAAAGTTGAGTCGACCATCAACCAGCGCCAACGTGCCGACACGATCTGCAAAAACCCAGACTTCCAGTTCATGCACCATGGTTGCCACCTTCACATTGATCGTCGACTACGGTTGATGGCAACCCGCTCAACTGAATCTCACCACCCAGGGCATCAATGACCCGTAGCACGTTTTCCAGTCGCAAGGTGGGTTTGCCTGCTTCAAGCTCGACAATGAAGCGCACCCCTACCCCAGCCGCCAGAGCCAGCTGAGGCTGTGTCAGCCCGAGCTGTTTGCGTGCGGCACGCAGTGCATCACCGAGTTGTTGCGGGGATCGAATGGATGTCATGGCTCGCTACGTTTCCCGTTCGGGAAATTATCAGCCATAACCGGACTATGTGCAAGCAATATTTCCCGATCGGGAATGTTCAGTTCGGTTAGGACATGATCTATCCATATGTTTCCCGATCGGGAAACAACCGCAGCGCTCGATTCCAAAGTGACAGGGTGCGCGGCAAGTATCGTCCCAGACCGTCCGACGTAGCGCAGCAGCACTTGCACGATGGCTCAGGAAACATGCATGACGCAAACGGCCGTCAGCCGCATCTAGCGCGCCTTCGGTCTGCAGCCGCATCGGCAAGAGAGTGGACCCGTTGACATCATGTTTGTGCTTCCAGCTGCCGGATTCGCTCTGCCGCTTTGATACCTGGTGTTTTCAAAGAAGCTTCCGGAATCGAGCCACAAGCAGTTCCCCACTGGTCGTGCTCAGGCCTGTACGGCCGTCAGTCAAGAACAGCGACTTGCAAAATGGCCTGTAGAGCCATGAACGGTCATTAACCGCCACCTTCGTTCTTCTACGGCCTGTTATCGAAGGGCCATCACAAGCCCGTGTGCGGCTGAGTTGCGTGGTTCGTTGGGTGATTGCGCAGTCAATACGGCTTGGTCACGCAGCCAGCTGACCCGATCGTACACATAGTCCGGGAATTCCTGTGCCAACGTGGTTTTGCGCAAGATGAGGTTGCGGGCCAGGTGGGCCACTTCTGCGACCTCTTGCTCATTGCGCACTTCAAGTGGTGCCGCCAGGGTCACGCCCATGGCCCAACTGAGACGCTCCCATTTCCATGACGGGCGAACTTCCAGGTCGATCCCATCCCTCATCAACCTTTCCTCAATCTGGAATAGCGTGGCGTAGTGTTGTCTCTGCGCCACCGAAGGCTCGCGACTGGTGTAGCTGCTCAGCTTTTTCCGCCGGCCCGATTTGCCAACTTTTTTGTAGTTCTGGGTTCCCCCTTCGATCAGCCAGCGATCCCGGGGGCCGTCACCAGCCTCGTCCCAAGCCAGGGAGGAGATAGCTTCTTTTAAGATGTCCCGAGGATGCCGCCACCACACCATGACGCGTCGTCCATTGAGGATGAAGCCCACATCATCCCAGTACGAAAGGCTGCCTTTTGAGGGCGACTGCGGTGTGTTCTTGCAGCATCTCCAATACCTCTGTCAGGTGTGCGCAGCGTTCTTCGATGGTTTCACCTTGGGTGTACGCACCTGGGATTCCTGGCACATTGCCCACCAGCAATCACGTGTCTGGATCGCGTTCGATCTGAATGGACGGGACACAAAGGCCAGCGCTTTGCTTCTGCAGGAACTTTGCAATCCGGGGGTCGGAAGCCTGGATCGTCTGCACGCGGCCATCGACATACCCGGTGAGGGGGATGCCAGCGCGTGCGTTCGATGCGACCGCGTTGGCCACAGCTTCCCTTGCTAGCTGAGTTAGCTGATCAGCATCCAATCCGTGAAAAGTAGGAGTCGCGCGTTCCATGCGGGGAAGGCTACAGCCATTGATGACCGGGGGCAAGGCCGCTTAGATCAGACCGATCCCCTCGTGCACGTGTTTTGAGATCGCAATGCGCACCTCGTGGTGCACTAAGTCACGAAGGTGGTACAGCCCTTTCGCGTTCTTCAGACCTGCAGCCTTCACCACTTGTTCGACAGTGAAGTCACTATTGAGCCATCGCACAAGGACGGTGTTTCGGACAACCTGTGGCCCCAGACGCGCGGGAGACGGCAGGTTACTGCTTTGACATGCCGTTCGAATGGTTTTGGTCACCAGATACAGGAGTGCGTGCATAGACATGGATGGCGATTTCCGCGAACAAAACAGCACCTCATGATCTTGGGCCGGCTCATAGCACTTACGGGCGGACAGCCATTCTCCGAGGGCTTTCGCCACTGACGCTGGCACATGCATGACCCTGTGGTCTCCGCGTGTTTCGTTTTCTACCCGCAACGCAGTGATCTTGCCATTCGGAATTGCCTTGCGTGGATCCTCATCTCCTTCGATCAATACGTCCTTCACCGTCAGTTGCCGTATCTCTCTGGGAGCAAGTCCAAGATGAAAAATTACCATCAATATCGCGCGATTTCGCCTCTCAATCAGGTCATCACCAACTGGGAAGGCAGCAAACGCCGCTTTCCAGAGCGCATTTGAGAGGATGGTCCCCTTGGGATCCTCGCTTGGCGGCATGTCCTCCCCCAGCAAGCCAAGAGCCGGATTTGCATTCACCCACTTCTGTGACAGCGCGAATTGGTAAATTCGGTTTATGGCGCTCCAATAGCGCCTGCGAGTGATGAGACTGACCGTACCTTGTTTTTTTGAAGCCCGTAAGCTGCCGTTGATGAAATTGTGGACGTCTACGGCAGTGGCCTTGTGCCAAGCGGTGGCAGACATAGCTTGCCCGTCGATGTTGGCATGTTGACTCAACGACGTAAGCCAGCGTTTCCAAATTAGCCGATAAAGAACCGCCCCCTTAGGGGTTAGCCAATCGCGATCGTCGTTGGCGCGATTGTTGAACCAGAGCTCAAACACCTCTGGTCCCAAAGGCCTCGGCACAGGGGATAAGAGGTGATTCTCCTGCAGAGGCAAGTCAGACATAGAGCTTTCTTGAAGTTTTGAATGCACATTACATGACGTAAAAAACATTAAGCCATCATGCCATCTCATATCCGAAAGCTACGCGCAAAGCATAGAAATGAAAAGTTGATCAGCAAATGAAAACGCTGATGACTGTGAAGTCCGGTCATGTAGTGTGCATTCAATTGTCGGGCCTAGTCGCTCGCGAAGATCGGCACCGGTATGCCGATGCCCCTAGCAGGCTGCTGAAATACCCTCCACCTTCACTCCTCGGTTGACGCCTTGCCACGACAATCAAGGCACCCCTACCGACCAGACAGACGAGCCATCCATGCGCGGAGCTGATACCTTCACCGAGAGCCTGTTCACCATGCGCCACCTCGATGATTTCGTTCCCGCCGATCACCCCCTGCGCGTGATCCGTGTGATGGTCAACAAAGCCCTGACCCACATGGATGAGCTGTTTGCCCGGATGTATGCGGCTGACATCAAAGGCGGGCGCCCCAGCATTGCTCCCGAGAAGCTGCTGCGCGCCATGCTCATCCAGGTGCTCTACAGCGTGCGCTCGGAGCGCCAGCTGATGGAGCAGACCCAATACAACCTTCTGTTTCGCTGGTTCATCGGCCTGGCCATGGACGACGCAGTCTGGGTGCCCACTGTCTTCAGCAAGAACCGTGAACGCCTGATCGAGCACGATGCGGTCATCGAGTTCTTCAATCAGATCGTGCAACAAGCCCAGGAGCAGGAACTGCTCTCGGGTGTTGCCGCCGACTGAAAACTGACCCACTTAGAGGGCATGTGCCGCTTCAAAACTGACCCAGGTGTTTTACTTGCCTTGCCTAAATATTGGGCAGGGAAAATGCAAGGTGATCACCATGGAAATGTTGGGAAGAATTCGACGGATGTACATGCGCGACAAGGTGTCGTTGCATGAGATAGCCAAGCGCACGGGCCTATCGCGCAACACGGTGCGAAGCTGGCTGAGGAAGCCAGAGGAGGTGAAGGAGCCCGTCTACAGCCGCACGGCGGGCTTCAACAAGCTCAATGCGTATGTGGCCGAACTGGAGCAGTCGCTCAAGGCCGATGCGCATCGACCCAAGCAGAACCGTCGCACGGCACGCGCCTTGTTTGCGCAAATCAAGACCAGCGGATATGAGGGTGGGTACACCCGCGTCACGGACTTTATCCGGGCCTGGCGCGTCGACGCTGGCAAGGACGCCCGGGCGTTCGTGCCACTGAAGTTCGAGATGGGCGAGGCGTTCCAGTTCGACTGGAGCGAAGAGGGCTTGGTGGTGGGCGGTATCTACCACCGCATGCAGGTGTCGCACATGAAGCTGTGCGCCAGCCGCGCATTCTGGCTGGTGGCCTACCCCAGCCAGGGTCACGAGATGCTGTTTGACGCCCACACCCGTTCCTTTGCGGCGCTCGGTGGCGTGGCTCGCCGGGGTATTTACGACAACATGAAGACGGCCGTGGACAAGGTCCCGCGCGGCAAAGGCGGACAAGGTGGCAAGGGCCGCATCGTCAACGCACGCTTTGCCGTGATGTGCGCACATTACCTATTTGGGTATTTCGGACCAACGTGACCGGTGATTTCGGCATCGTGACCGAGGATTTCGGTCGATCGTGACCGAACTCCT
>NZ_JBXAGC010000054.1:0-9190 GCF_058793725.1 Acidovorax sp. GW835-FHT14B10 | reverse complement strand
ACGGGTGCAATCTCTACCGTCTTGACTTCAGTGAGTGAGGGCTTGGCTTATTCGGGGCGTCCATATAAGGCTCTTAGCGGATTCCAAACGCCCGGTCGAGCGACAGGGCACCCGCACCGCGCCCCACCAGGTACAGCATCAGCCCCGCCCACGACAGGTGGGTGGGCCAGGCGTCGGGGTACACAAACACCTGGATGACCAGCGTCATGCCCAGCAAGGCCAGGGCCGACAGGCGCGTGAACAGGCCCAGCACCAGCAGCACGGCGAAGAGGTGCTCGGCCACCGTGGCCATCTGTGCCGCCAGCTCGGGCGGCAGCAAGGGCAGCTTGTATTCGTCGCGGAACAGTGCATAGGCGCCGTCGGACACCGTGAACCAGCCATCGACCTTGGTGCGCGCCGACAGCCAGAAGATGCCCGCCACGGCCACGCGGTTGACCAGGGCGAGCAGACTGTGGGGGGTGAGGGAGGTGGCGGCATCTGCCAGGCGTGCCAGCAGCACGCGCGGGCCTTTGGCGGGTGCGGTGGGGGCGTGGGTGGTGGAGGTCATGGGGGGGCTCCTCGGTCTGTGCGTGAATCGGTGGGGACGAGGGCGCCTGCGTCCAGCAGGGTACCCATCAGGGCGGCAAAGTCGGCGGCAGGGTCGGTCTCCAGCGCGCGTGTGGCAGCGGCCTCCAGCGTCAGGCCCTGGGCGCAGGCGTCCAGAAAGGTCACTCCTGCACGCGACAGGGAGTGCCACACCACTTCCGCATGGGGCCGGGTGAGCAAGGCTCCATCGCCGGTCCACTCCAGTGGCTCTGTGGGGAGCAGACCTTCACGGTGGCTTTGCCACAGGGCATAGGCCGGATGCTCGACGCACCAGGCCCAGCGTGCGGCGGGGTGTGGCAGCAGTTGCACAAGAGGCAAAGTGTCGGGGGCCTGCTGTGCAAGCCAGTCACGGCCAATGGCGGTGGCATCCGCCGCCAGATGGCATTCGGTCCAGCACCGGTCCAGGCGCGCCACGGCGGGCAGGTAGGGCAGCTCGTCCGCCGGTGCAAACCCTGCCAGAAAGTCGGCAAACCCCGCGCCATAGTCCACCAGCAGCCCGTCACGTGGCGGCTGCGCGCGGGCGTACACCGCAGCGGCGGCGCGGAACCAGTCTTCGCCCACCAGCTGGCACACCGTGGGGTAGCTGGCCTGCAGCGCATCGATGCAGCCCTTGAGCACGGTGTTGCGGTACACGGCAAAGCCCGGCTGGGACTCCAGCGCCGACAGCCACGGCGCTTGCGCGGCGTGGCCGAGCAGCGCGGCAGAGAAGCCGTCCTGGAATGTGCTCAGCTGCATGAGGCCTCCTCGGGTTGCACCGCGGTGAGTGCGCTGTGGGCCTGGTCGCGCTCGGCCAGCAGTTCGCCGAAGGGGGGCACGTGGTCGTCGCGCTCGATCAGGGTGGGCACGGGGCCGGCGCGCGCGATCACCTGCTCGTACAGCGCCCACACGGCGGGCGCCACGGGCGCATCGTGGCTGTCGATGAGCAACGCGTTGCCATGCACCGGGTCGGCATGGTGGCCTGCCAGGTGGACTTCGGCCACCGCGTGCAGGGGGAAGGTGTTCAGGTAGTCCTGTGTGCCAAAGCCCAGGTTGTTGGCGCTGACGTACACGTTGTTCACGTCCAGCAGCAGGCTGCAGCCGGTGCGCCGCACCAACTCGGCCAGAAAATCGGTTTCGGCCCAGTCATGGCCGTCGATGTGCAGGTAATGCGTGGGGTTCTCGATGGCGATCGAGCGTTGCAGCGTGTCCTGCGTGCGTGCAATGTTGTTGGCGATGCGCGCCAGTGCCTCGTGCGTGCGTGGAAACGGCAGCAGGTCCGGGTGGTAGCGCCCGCGCCAGGCCGACCAGGCCAGGTGCTCGGACACCAGGGCGGGTTCGATGCGCCGCACCAGCGCCGCCAGGCGCTGCAGGTGCGCGGGGTCGGGCGGTGCATCGGCCGCGAGCGAGAGCGAGACGCCGTGCAGCGATACCGGGTGCCGCGCGCGAATGGCTTGCAGCCAGGCCATGCGCGGGCCACCGTCGGCCAGGTAGTTTTCGGGGTGCACCTCCCACCACAGGCCGTGGTCGTTGCAGCGCAGGGCCTCCTCATAGTGCTGGGGCTTGAGGCTCAGCCCGGCTGTCAAGGGTGTTGTGGTGGGCATGGGGTGGCCTGCGGTTCAGGTCTTGATGGCGCTGAGCGAGCCCATGCCCTTGGGCGTCTTGATGCTGGTGCAGGTACCTGCGGGCACAAATTTCCAGGCATTGCCCTGGTAGTCCACCTTGGAGGTGCCGGCGCAAGTGGTGCCGGGGCCGGCGGCGCAGTCGTTCTTGCCCGCCATCGCAACGCCGTAACACTTTTCCATGGCTGGCTTGCCCATGTCGCCCGGCTTCATGGAGTCGGGCTGTGCCTGTGCCAAGGCGGCGCCACCGGTGAGGGCGGCAAAGGCCAGGGCGCCGAGAGTGAGGGTAGGTGATGTCATGGGGTTTTCTCCGAAGGGTTGAGGGTGAGGGCCGCAGGCCGGTGTGGTGTGAAACGCCACGATTCCGGTCTGCGCTGTATTTCGCCTGGGCAAGGACTGCGGTTACGCTGGCGCAGAAAAATACCCAAAATATTCTTTGTTGTTGCTGTAACTCGCAACGCCTGTGCCACGAATACCCCCACAGGGAGACGCCATGGAGATTGAAGAGCGGCTGCGCCTGTTGCTGCTGCAGGGGCTGGATGCCGATGCGGGCGCCTACCAGTGCTTTCTGAAGGAGCTGAGCGCGCACCTTCGGGCCTTTTTGCGCCGCCGGCTGGCGCAGCGGCCTGATGAAGTGGAGGATCTGGTGCAGGAAACACTGTTGGCGGTGCACAACCAGCGCCACACCTACCGCAGCGATATGCCGGTGACGGCATGGGTGCACGCGATTGCGCGCTACAAGCTGATCGACTGGCTGCGCACGCATGCGGTCAAGGGTGCGCTGAATGTGCCGCTCGACGATGCCGCCGAGCTGTTCTCCAGCCGCGACAGCGAAGCGGCCGAGGCCCGTCGGGATCTGGGGCGGTTGCTGCAGACCCTGCCTGACCGCCAGCGACTGCCCATCGTTCATGTCAAGCTCGAAGGTCTGTCGGTGGTAGAGACGGCGCGCATGACAGGGCTGTCGGAGTCGGCGGTAAAAATCGGCGTGCACCGGGGCCTGAAGGTTCTGGCTGCCCGCATCAGGGGAACAACGTGAATACCGATGAGTGGATAAACCTGCTGGCGCGCGATGCCGTGGAGATACCCAAGCACAGCATCGAGCGGCGTTTTGCCGTGGCCGCGCTGGCGGGGCTGGGAGGGGGGCTGGTGCTGGTGCTGGCCTTGTTTGGCCTGCGCCCCGGACTGATGCAGGATCTGGCCTTGCCCATGCTCTGGGGCAAGTTCATTTTTGCCGCGATGCTGGCCGGGGGCTGTGTGGCCGTTTTGCGCCGTCTGGCGCGGCCCGGAATGGGCCTCGCGCACAGTCTGGTTCTGCTGGCTCTGCCGCTGCTGGTGCTGTGGGGCACGGCCGTCATCACGCTGGTGCGTGCCGAGCCTGCAGAGCGCCTTCCCCTCATTTTGGGCAGCACCTGGCGCACCTGCCCCTTCAACATCGCGGCGCTGTCTGTGCCCGCGTTGGTGGCCAGTTTCTGGGCCCTGCGGGGCGCTGCGCCCACGCGGCTGGCCTGGACGGGTGCGGCGGGCGGCTTGCTGGCGGGCGCCTTGGGCGCGCTGGCCTATGCGCTGCACTGCCCCGAAATGGCCACACCCTTTCTCGCCGTTTGGTACATCGCCGGTATGGCGCTGCCCACGGCGCTGGGTGCATTGCTGGGGCCCCGGTTGCTGCGCTGGTAGGCTTTGGGAGCGGCCCACAAAACGCTTCGGGCGTCGTTCCCGCGTCCCGTCGTGCTACGCGTGATGCCTGCGACGCAGCGCCTGGCCAGAACCGCTTCGCCGAGTTTTATTGGCCACTCTCAGCCGGGTGCCTGGGCCAGCCAGTCGGCCACGGCCTGCACGCGTGCGGCGTGGATCATTTCACCCACTTTTGACCCTGTAACGCCTGATTCTGCTGCGCGAGAAGCTATTGCATTGGTAGCGACCGATTGCACAGCAGTCAGCGCCGCGCGCAGCCGCGTGCGTTGCGGGTAAGGCGCCTCTTCAAACCCCAGGCGCCCGCGTGCATCGCATTCGCAGGCCAGCAGGATTTCGCCAAAGCGGGCCGGCTTGCGGATGCCGTCGCAGCGCTCGATCAGGCGCACCAGGGCCGCCGCGCCCAAGTCGCCGCTGCGGTGGATGTTGCCGTGCTCGCGCGCCACCACGTCGGCCGTTTCGCGGCATTCGGTGGGTACGCGCAGGCGCTCGCACAGGCCTTGGAGCAGCCTGGCGCTGCGCTGCTCGTGGCCGATGTGGCGCGGCAGCATGTCGGCCGGCGTGGTGCCCTTGCCCAGGTCGTGCACCAGGCAGGCAAAGCGCACGGTGAGCGGCGCCTGCAGCCGCGCCGCCATGTCCAGCACCATCATCAGGTGCACGCCGGTGTCCACCTCGGGGTGGTATTCGGCCCGCTGGGGCACGCCCCACAGGCGGTCCACCTCGGGCAGCACCACGGCGAGGGCGCCGCAGGCGCGCAGCACCTCGAACATGCGCGAGGGCTGCTCTTCCATCAAACCGCGCGCCAGCTCCTGCCACACGCGCTCGGCCACCAGGTGGTCGGCCTCGCCGTGCGCCACCATGGAGCGCATCAACTCCATCGTCTCGGGCGCCACGGAAAAATCGGTAAAGCGGGCCGCGAAGCGCGCCACGCGCAGGATGCGCACCGGGTCGTCGTGGAAGGCGTCGGTCACATGGCGCAGCACGCGCTGTTCCAGGTCGCGGGCACCCCCATAGGGATCAAGCAGTGCCTCAGCGCTTGATCCATCAGCGCTGCTAGCGATCGCATTGATCGTGAGGTCGCGGCGCGAGAGGTCGTCCTCCAGCGTCACATCGGGCGAGCTTTGCACCACGAAGCCCCGGTAGCCGCGCCCGCTCTTGCGCTCGGTGCGCGCCAGCGCGTATTCCTCGCGCGTCTCGGGGTGCAGGAAGACGGGGAAGTCGCGCCCCACGGGCAGGTAGCCCAGGTCGATCATCTGCTGGGGCGTGGCGCCCACCACCACCCAGTCGTGGTCGTTCACGGGCCGGCCCAGCAGCTTGTCGCGGACGGCGCCGCCCACCATGTAGATTTGCATCGGCGTAGTTTAGGACCTGCCCCCGGCCGTATATTCCAGCCCACCATGTCCCTTGCGTCCGACCTCACCATTGCCCAGCTCAACCCCGACGGCAGCGTGCCCGTGCCCGCTGCGCCCGATGCCGCCGCCAACGCGGCCGCCGCCGCCCTGCAGCGCGAGGCGCAGTTCGACGCCCTCAAAGCCAAGGTGGACGACCTGCAGGAGATCCTGGCCAAGCCGCTCAACGAAATCCTGGCCGACCGCGACAGGTTCAAGGAGGCCGCGGCCGCCTGGGACGCCTTCGGTGCCATGTGGATGCTGTCGCAGCGCGCCATGAAGCGCGTGGCGCTGGACCTGGCCGCGCAGCAGGGCGTGAGCGATGAAGAGGTGGTGGCGCGCGCGCTGGCCTATGCCAACGCGGTGCTCAACGCGGAAGAGGAAGACCTGGGCGGCACTATGGCCCCGGCCCAGTTGGCGCACATCGCGCGGCACAGGCCGTTTTTGCGCAAGCAGTTCCGGTAAGCGCGGGCTCAGCGCGTGAGCCGGTAGGGCTCCTCGAATGCGCGGAAATCCTGCTCGGCCAGAGCGTCGGCTATCCAGGCATTCACACCGGGCAGTGCGCGCACGCGGTCCACATAGGCGGCGATGTGGGGCGGCACCGGCAGGCCGTAGGTGGTCAGGCGCATGCACACCGGGGCAAAGTAGGCGTCGGCGATGGTGAACTGGCCGAACAGCATCGGCCCGCCATATTGCGTGAGCAGGCCGGTCCACATCTCGATCAGGCGCTGCACATCGGCGCGCACGGCCGCCTTGTCGCGCCAGAGCAGGGCGCCGGTGTCGGGCAGGCTGGCCTCGATGTTCATCGGGCAGGCGCCGCGCAGGGCGGTGAAGCCGCTGTGCATCTCGGCGCAGACGCTGCGGGCGCGGGCGCGGGCCGCCTTGTCCTCGGGCCAGAGCTGCTTTTCGGGGTAGGTTTCGGCCAGGTACTCGGCAATGGCCAGCGTGTCCCACACCACCAGCTCGCCATCGACCAGCACCGGCACCTTGCCGGTGGGGCTGACGGCGCCGACCGTGCGCTTGAACTCCGAGCCGGCCTCGAAGCTGTCGAAGCGCACGCGCACTTCCTCGAACACAATGCCCGCCTGGCGCAGCAGCACCCAGGGGCGCATGGACCAGGATGAGTAGTTCTTGTTGCCGATGTAGAGCTGGATCATGGTGTACCTTTCTTTTACAAACGAAGCGTCTCAGGGGAGGTGTTCCTCATACCGGCCAGACCACGCCGTTGTCGTTCAGGATGGCATCGAGCGGCAAGTCGAACGCGTCGGGTTCGAAATCGTCAAGGTAGCCGTGGGTGTACCCCAGACCCACGGTGAATGGCCTGGGTTGCAGGGTGGCCAGCGTGCGGTCGTAAAAGCCGCCGCCATAGCCCAGCCGGTAGCCGCCCGCGGCATAGCCCACGCAGGGCACAAACAGCAGCGTGGGCACGATCAGTTCGGTGTCCTTGGGCTTGGGGATGCCGTAGGCGTCTTCTTCCACGGGGCAGCCGGGGTGCCAGGCGTGGAAGGTCAGCGTTTTGTGCTGCTTGTTCACCACCGGCAGGCCGATGCGCCGGCGCAGGGGTTCGTCCAGTAATTCACCGTCTTCTTTCCAGCGGTGCAGGGCGGGCAGGGGGTCAAACTCGCCCTTGATGGGCCAGTAGGCACCGATCACGGTGTCGGGCCGGTTCACCAGCCATATGCGCATGACTTGCTGCAACAGGTCGGATCGCTGGAGGCGGTCGGGCAAATTGAGGCGTTCTTGTATCAATGCGCGCCGAAGGGCTGCTTTGTCCATCAGATAATTCCCCCATGCATTTACTCAGAGCCATTCTGACACCCCTTGTGGCCGCTGCCGTGCTGGCCACTGCTGCGCCCCTGGTCCAGGCGCAAAACCGTGGCGACGAGACCCTGCTGGAGATGCAGCAGGCCTTCCGCAAGGGCGACCGCAAAAAGCTCGAACAGCTGCTGCCCGCCGCGCGCGGCCATGCGCTGGAACCCTGGGCCGCTTATTGGACGCTGAAGGCGCGTCTGGAAGAGGCCGCGCCGCAGGAGGTGCAGGCCTTTTTGCAGCGCTATGCCGGCAGCTACCAGGAAGACCGCCTGCGCAATGACTGGCTGTTGCTGCTGGGCCAGCGGCGCGACTGGTCGCAGTTTGCCGAGCACCATCCGCAGTACCGCATGTCGGACGACCGCGAGGTGCGCTGCTACGCCCTGCTGATCGACCAGATCAAGGGCACGGCACCCACCAGTGCTGCCGACGATGTGCGCCGCACCTGGTATGCGCTGCGCGATGCGGACGACGGCTGCACCCACGCGGCCAGCGAGTTTTACAGCGACAAGAAGCTCAGTGCGCTGGATGTGTGGCGCAAGGCGCGCCTGGGCATAGAGGCCAACCGCATGCGCGTGGTGCGCAATGCTGTGGAAATTGTCGCGCCCGATGCCCTGCCCCAGCTGCGCGATGTATTCGATTCACCCACCAAATATCTGCTCGGCCGCGCCACCGTGCGCGGCAAGATGCACCAGGAACTGGTGGTGCTGGCCCTGGTCAAGCTGGCCACCGGCGACCCGCAGGCCGCCGCCAACCTGCTGGACGCCAAATGGGGTGTGCAGCTGTCGGCCGAAGAGCGCAACTGGGTCTGGGGCGTGATCGGCAAGCAGGCCGCGCAAAAGCTCTCGCCTGATGCCATGGGGTATTTCGCCAACGTGGCCCGCGACAGCGACCTGAACGACGACACCCTGGGCTGGAAGGCGCGCGCCGCCTTGCGTGCCGGCCAATGGAAGGTGGTGCGCAAGACCATCGACGCCATGGGCGACGACACCCGCCAGGAAAGTACCTGGGTGTACTGGAAAGCCCGCGCCTTGCTGGCCGCCAGGCCCAGCGAAGGCGAGCGCGCCGAAGCGCGGCAATTGCTGGAGGGCATTGCCGGCACCCGCGGTTTTTATGAGCAGCTGGCTCTGGAAGAGCTGGGCCAGCGCATTGCCACGCCGCCCGCCCCGGCACCGCTCACCGCCGAGGAAAAAGCGGCTGCGCGCGCCAACCCGGGGCTCAACCGGGGCCTTTACGCCATCTTGCTGGGCCTGCGCAGCGAAGGCGTGCGCGAGTGGAACTACACCACCAACCTGCACACCCCCGGCGGCATGGCCGACCGCGAGCTGCTGGCCGCAGCCGACTTTGCCTGCCAGCGCGAGGTGTGGGACCGCTGCATCAACACCAGCGAGCGCACCAAGGCCGTGACCGATGCGGCACAGCGCTTTCCCACGCCGTTTCGCAACACCGTGGTGGAGCGCGCGCAGGGCATCGGGCTCGATCCGGCCTATGTCTACGGCCTGATCCGCCAGGAAAGCCGCTTTGTGATGGATGCCCGCTCGGGCGTGGGCGCCTCGGGCCTGATGCAGGTGATGCCCGCCACCGCGCGCTGGACGGCCCGCAAGATCGGGCTGGCCGGTTTCACGCCCGACCAGATCACCGACCGCGACACCAACATCACCATCGGCACGGCCTACCTCAAGCTGGCGCTCGACGATTTCGCGGGTTCCATGCCCATGGCTGCGGCCGCCTACAACGCCGGCCCCGGCCGCCCGCGCAGCTGGCGCAACGGCCCGGTGCTCGATGCCGCCATCTGGGCCGAAAACGTGCCCTTTGCCGAGACGCGCGACTACGTCAAGAAGGTGCTGGCCAACACCACCAACTATGCGGCGCTGCTCACGGGCCAGCCGCAGTCGCTCAAGAGCCGGCTGGGCACGGTGGGACCGCGGGAGAGTGCGGAGCCGGAGGCGAACAAGGAGCTTCCTTGAGGTGTTTTCAGGCTCTGGCGCTTATTTGTCAGACGCTGGTAGCTATTGGTTTGATGGTTTGTGGTGTGCCTTGGTTAAGGGCGGAGGCCGGGTCTCGGCCCGGCGGCCGACTCACTTTTCTTTGCTTCGCCAAAGAAAAGTAAGCCAAAGAAAG
>NZ_JBXAGC010000053.1:0-9285 GCF_058793725.1 Acidovorax sp. GW835-FHT14B10 | reverse complement strand
CAGCGCTGAAATCACTCTTCAGCCCACCGGCCACGATGCGCCGAAATGATCGGTCACATTCGCCGAAATACGCACCTCGCCGACCATGAAGCGAGTAAAGCGGCGCACAGCAAGATCAGAGGAGCACGGCCTGAACCCGAGGTGCAGGCGTTCAGCCAGGTATTGCTCCACCTTGGCGGTGAGGTCGATGCACGCCAATGACGGGGCGCTCATGATGCGCTCCCAGGCCAAGGAAGAGCGACCTCGGCAAGCAGTTGCAAGTCGAGCTTGGCGTAGATCAACGAGGTGTCCAGCGATCGATGCCGAAGCACATCGGCGACCTCCTTGATCGAACTGCCGCTGTTGACCAGGCGACAGGCCAGCGTGTGACGCAACGAATGGCAACCGCGTGAGATGCCGGCACCTCGCAGGGCACGCCCGATTGCCTGGCTCACTGCATCGACGCCGATGGGCTTGTCGTGTGGCGCCAACCGACGGACGAACAGCGATGGCAGCGTGGTTGCGGGCCGCTCGTGTCTCATGTACTCCGCCAGAGCCTGCCCGGTGAGCACCGGCAGCGGTAGGACATCCTGGCGCTGGGACTTTGTTCGCTTCAAGGTCACCGTTCCGGCACGCCAATCGAAGTCGCCGATCTCCAGCTTGGCGATCTCGCCCACGCGCAGTCCGAGATCCAAGGCCAGGCGCACCATGGCCAGCAGGCGCAGCGGAGCCCGCTTGGCCTCGGCGCAATGCGCTTCGAGGCGCTGGACCTCCTCGGTCGTCAGCGCGCGCGGCAACGATGCTTGGCTCCATCGCACCGGCGACGAGATAGCGCCGAGCAGGCTGTTCACTGCGTCACCGCAGGTCCCGCGGTATCGGAAGTAGGCCCGCAGCGCAGCAGTGACCGCGCTGGAATGCGACCCGCTGCTGACCCGCGTGAGCTCGGTTGCGATGAAGCCGCGAACGTCTTCCGGCTGCAACTCGCCGATGGCGATGGCCTTGCCCGCGAACTTGCATTGCAGCAGACGACCTACGAGTACCAGCCGATCCTCGCGCGTGCCTATCGCCAGGCCGCGGGCGTCGCGCATGTGGACGTTGTAACGGTTCAGTTCTTCTGCAATGGGACCGCTGGGGCCTGGCAGTTCCACGATGACATGCTGTTCCCGCAACAAGGCGAGCAGGTGTCCGAGACTGGCGCTCAAGCCGCTGCGTGTACGCAGAGCCGCGGGATGGCAGTCGCAGCGCGGCAGATGCGAATCCAGAAACTGCTCGACGAGGGCTTCGTCGATCTGTTCGGCAGATACCTGGCACTTCGCCATCCAGTGGGCAAAGTGCGACCAGGCACGAAGGGCAGTCTCCGAGCTGCCTTCGGCGTACCGGCCGCGCTCCAGCAATGCCTGGAACGCCCCGACGTATGAAGACAGCGGGCCATCGAGCAGCCATGCCCTGGCCATCGGGTGCATCGAAAGAATCAAGTCCATGGTGATCTCCAGTTGTGAGATCACCATTCATGCGCCGACTGCGAACTTATGTCCAGTTCAACGGCACCGCCTCCTTGCGATCTACCAGGGCGATCACAGCCTCTGGCGCGTTCAGACTGGCCAACTGTCCATAACTGCGTGCTGTGCATAACGCTGCAGAGCCGACATCGAGCGATGCCAGTCTCTGGACCACTATTGCAGTGTTTTGTGTAACGCGGACGTTCGTTTAAAGAGCCCGCATTTTTTGGAACTCTGGCCAGAGGTGTCGGGTTCTCGAATTGATGCGACGCTACCGAATTAAGTGAGACGCCAATCCGCTTCTCACGTCCACTCGGCAGCCTTGGCTCGAACGGTGAATCCATCGGAACTCCAAGTCCCGTAGGTGCCAAAAGCGCTGAGTGACCGAGTGTGTTTGCGGATCTGGAGGCGTTTTGCGCGCGCAGGCGCCGCATGATGCTGGAGCGCCTGCGTGCCAACGTCCGTCATGAGCGACCGGCCGCTCGATGGCGAAATGGTGCTGATCGAAGACGACGAGTTAGACCTCGAAGGCGCCGAATCAGCGTGAGGCTCGCGGGCTGACCTGGCGACGGGTCGGCATGTCCTGGCGTCCAAGAAGTGACACGGCTGTACGCCGGCGATAACCATCGTCGCGCCGGGACGCGCGTCACTCACGCCAAATAGGACGGTGAATTGTGCGATTTGCGCATATTCGATGATCGCATGCAAGCTCATGGGCCCCGACGCCGATGCAGAAGTCCCCCTACACCCTCGAGTACCAGCAGATGATCAAGCTGCTGCGCGACAAGCGCGTCGAGGCACGGGTGAGCCAAGCGGAGCTGGCGACCCGTTTGGAATAGACCCAGGCCGAGGTGAGCAAGTGCGAGACCGGGGTGCGGCACCTGGACGTGGTCGAGCTTAAGCTCTGGCTGGAAGCGCTGGGCAAGGACGTGACGGAGTTCGTGCGAGAGCTCTATGAGGGCACGTGCGCCTGAGTTCCAGGTGTCGTGCCGCCTCTGGATTACCTGGCCGCGGGGGCACCCTTGAAGGCCGTCTGACCCCGCACGTGCTTGCGCACCATCGACCGCCCGACCCGCATGAACTCGCGAACATCGAAACACGAGATGGAGGGCATGGACATGGTGGATGCATCACGCAGGAAGCCGCGGATCTTGGCCACTTGGCGTGTGACCCTCAAGGTCAGGTAGTCAACCACATAGCCCGCGAAGAAGAGCCTGTAGCCTTGGATCCCCCCCTCGGAAAACCGCGCGGGGGTGAAGACGAACCGCTCCAGATCGCCGAGTTGGCCGGTGGGGTCCACCAGCTTGCGGATACGCACACCGATCACGCCATCCGGTGGCGCGTTCCCAGCCAGCAGATCCGCCCGGATTGTCTCCAGCACGGGCCCGGGCAACGTCACCTCGGAGAACTCAGGGCGCGAGCAGACGGATGCTCGCCAGATTATGGAGACCAGGAAGCACTTGAGCGACGCGTGGTCGTGGTCCTTGACCGCCACCTCGTCCACACCGGCCTTGAACTGCTTGGCCGTGACCCGGAGCTTGCGGATCCACGGCGTCTCCCATTTACAAAGGCGCTCCTCGCATTCGGCGCACAGGAGCGGCTCGGAGAGGCTGTCCTGGCTGGACATGGCCACGGAGTCGGGCGACGTGTCCATAGAAATGAGCTTTCCGTTGGAGCCCTTCTTCATCGCCCGAAAATAGGCATTCGGGACGATATGGGATTCCCGCAAGGCGCGGTGCTCCTGGCAGAGAGCACAGCGTGTCGTCGGATGTGGCTCGTGCGATGGTTGCTGATCGGCGTGTGTGGTCATGCGGCGGCTTGAGGTTGAAAAAGCGCGTAGACCGCGTTCTGGATCGGTGCGCGCATGCCTGAGAGTATCTTGTGTATTCTGGCCAACAAAGCCAGCCATTCCAAGAAGCTACCGACTCCGGTGCCGGACTTGCCAGTTATTCCAATTCAGAAGATCTACCCATTCCGATTTCCAATGGATGTCATTGAAGTCCTCAACGAAATATGGAGGTTTGATATGAGTACACCAGCCCCGCCGACGGATTTCCAGTCTTGGCTTGATTACGCAGTCGCAACCATGGACGCGCGAGGAGCATACCTAGACCGCATCTTTAGTGAGGAGGGCACTCCATCTCAGCACGATATCCGGTCTGCAGCCCAAGAGGAGCTTGATCATCTTAGGAAAAAAGCAGTCATGCCTTGGGTCGGTATGCTGGAGTACTGGCAGATTGCACTTTCACAGAGGCTTGGCCGCTCTGCCGCAGACATTGTTGAAGACAACCTTTTGGCGGCGGATTTCTCAGATGGCAGTGTTCACGTCCAATTTAAGGATGGCTCTGATCTGACGTTTCGGCGGGCGTTTTACGTAGGCGAAACACCCGCTGATGGGGCCATTCATCGAGTAGCAGTGTTTACAGAGCAATGCGGGTATCACGAGTTCTGGATAGGCCCAGGGGATCAAATTTCGGCAACTTCAATGTCTGGGGCTCGGTATAAACCCTCTGACGAAGATTTGGCATGGGACTCAATGGCCCCAGTAGGTCGTGAATTTGGAAGTCCCGATTTCGACAAACTGATGGACGAAGATGCGAAGAAATTTAAGTCAGATTTAGCCCAATGGATCCAAAAAAGCAGTGACGCGAATGTGGCTTTGCAGCTGGAGGAGGATGAGATATCAGACGCGCGCAATGTCCAACTCGCATTACATGAACTCGGACAAGACGTCACTATTGATGTCGCCGCTTCAGTTTGGAAGCAATATTCGCAATCATTGATGGCAAGCTGGATGTCAGGCGCAGAGACGGTTCAGTCCGCCGCCAGAACGCTGTATCTAAATTGCCCAAGAGATCAGTCGCACCATGGGCCTTTGACCGGTGGCTAAGCACCCCGCCAGCGCCCGTATTGAATGCAACGACCGCGGTTTAGTCAAGCGACCTATTGTTCTAGACCTCTGGCGGCATACGTGAGGAAATTTGGTACTCAACATGGCACACCACCAGGAACAAGACGTCCGAAGTCTCGCGCTGCACACTGCTGCGGTTGAGTTGATGCGGGCTGATGACGCGCTTTAAGCTTGCTGATGCCGCAGATTCAACGTGTCTGGCAGGCCAACATGCAGGTCTACGGCGCCGACAAAGTATGGCGGCAACTCAGGCGTGAAGGCACGGCAGTGGCCCGCTGCACTGTTGAGAGGCTGATGCGGCAGTTGGGCTTGCGCGGGGTGATGCGCGGCAAGGTCGTACGAACCACCACCAGCGACAGCAAAGCACAGTGCCCTCTAGACCGGGTCAACCGTCGGTTCCGCGCAGAGCGGCCCAACCAGTTGTGGGTAAGCGACTTCACCTACGTCTCGACCTGGCAGGGCTGGCTCTATGTGGCCTTTGTGATCGATGTGTTTGCCAGGCGGATCGTGGGCTGGCGGGTGAGCAGTTCGATGCGCACAGACTTCGTACTCGATGCCTTGGAGCAAGCCCTATAACGCTGCAGAGCCGACATCGAGCGATGCCAGTCTCTGGACCGCTATTGCAGTGTTTTGTGTAACGCGGACGTTCGTTTAAAGAGCCCGCATTTTTTGGAACTCTGGCCAGAGGCGACCAGGTTCACCAACTCCGTGTCCAACCCAAGGAAACAGACAACTTCTGCGGACAACAGCCCCCTTGGGCAGGTCTTCATCGGCCGCCGCCTGCACCGCCACTATCTGCACAGGCGAGAGAGGGCCGTCGTCGGCTTCGTAGCCCTGGTGCACTTCCGCTGCCGCCCCATCTCGCAAATGGTCATGCCCCCCAGGCTCTGGAGCACTGAAACTCACCTCGGAAGATTGGGTGGCCATTAGATGCCCCAAACGCTCTCACCCACTGACCACTGCAGTTCGTCCACCACCCTGCGCATGATCCACACACACTGCGCGTCGGTGCACCATCGCTTGGCCAGGAGGCCTTTCAACGCAGCCTTCACCGTCGCCTCCTGATTCCCCTCAAAGGTCGCGAGTTTTCTCTGGCAGTACCGGACCATCTGCGAGACCAGATCGTCACACATCTGGAAAGCAGCGATGACCTCTGACGGCGAAGTGCCTGGGGAATAGAACTCCCCGCCTTCCTCAACCAGGCTCATCTTGGGCTGGGCGCCCGCAACGGCAGACAGAGCTGCAGTCACCGGAAAGTCCTCTGGTACCCCTGGATAGTTGGCGCGGTCAATCGACATATCGACTCCTTGCTGTCTGTTGCACCATACAACTGGTACTTGGTACTGTGCAATCCCAATTCTTCAAAACGGCGCAGGCGACTCCACCAACTCCACGGGTCCAGACCCCTCGTATAGCACCGACCCCGAATGCTTCACAGTCACCCGCCAGATCTCGCCTTCCTGGGTGATCGTGTACGCCTCAGGCTCCAGCGGCAACACGGTCTCTGTCTGGAACATCCCCTCAATCTTCCAGGGCGGCGTGCAGAGCAACGTCGGGTAGTTCCAAGGTGAATTGATCGTCATGGTGTCGCCTCAACCCGCACTGCTTCTGACTGCATGCGGAGTGCTGGCCCGCCGGCGCGCCTGCGACATCTCCGCCAACGGCAGCGGATCTCGACCTTCATCCCAGCCGTACTTCGAAGTACGCCCCATCCCCTTCCCCCAGATCCCGGAACCCCGCCTGCTTGGCTGCAGTGCTCGCCTTGCCCCAGGCTTTGAGCAAGGTGAGATCTCCGGGAGACACCACCTCAGGGGGCGACTCCTCCAAGTTGTTCAGAGTGTCCAGGGCCGCAGCCACTTGTTCTGGTCCGCCCAGTTGCTTTTCCAATACTTTCGCGTAGCGGGTTTCGGCCGCAATGCGCTCCTTGGCGGGCAGTTCTTCAGGGTAGTCCCGCAGGGTGACGGTGTAGGTGGTTTCGATGGTTTCCATGGCAGTTCTCCAATGTGTTGATGTACTGTACAAATATACAGCTTTCTTTGGAAGAGTACATGTCAGCAAGAACCCTCGGGGACTGGTTGTGAAGCTGTGATTTGCGGGTGCTGCTGCCATGGGAGGTGTTCTTCCAGCACTGTTAGCCAAGCAAACTGGCTCCCCCCTTGGAGCCCTTTTGGGTGACGGTTTTCAGGGGTGCAAGCAACTGTAAATCCCTGCGAATTGCGTCCATTCAAGCCTGAGATCGGGCGGCCAGGATGCTCCAATCGGACTCCAGTTTTTGCTCATTCCATTCCCGTGAACCGATTGTTTTCTTGGCCACGCCGTGTTCGCCTGGCCACCGCGCTGGTCCTGTCTCTGGCCAGTGTCAGTCCGAATCTCTCCTGGGCTCGCTCGCCGCAGTTCGACAGTGGGGCCCTGTTCACACCGCAGCCCACCAGCTTTGCGCAGTGCCCTCAGTTTTTTGCGAATGGGGTTCCCCCTGCAATCACACCCCGACCTCAGTTGCGGGAGCTTTGTTATGAAGCCTTTGCCGTGCTTCACAGTGGTACCACCCGGACGCCCGTGTTTGTGGCGCAGCGCTTGAACCGCCAGAGTGTGGAAGATGCCGATGAGAAGCGGGCCAAGCGGTTCTTTGCCGATGCGCGACTTCCCAGTGGTGAGCGAGCGGAACTGGAGGACTACAAGAACTCTGGGTACAGCCGCGGGCACATGGCACCTGCGGGGGACATGCCTACCCCAACGGCGATGGCACAAAGCTTCAGCCTGGCCAATATGGTTCCCCAGAACCCCCAACAGAACGGGGGCGCCTGGAACAAGATTGAGCAAGATACGCGGCGCTATGCGCGAAGGGCCAAAGGGGATGTGTTTGTAATCACCGGGCCGGTGTTCACAGACAGTGGGCCTCGCATTGGCGCCAATGGGGTGAAGGTGCCCACCTATTTGTACAAGCTGGTCTATGACGTCACCACCCAAAGGGCCTGGGCGCATTGGCAAGAGAACCGGGAAGGTGAGACAGTGAGTCGGCCGATCAGCTATCAGGAGTTGGTCAAGAGGACGGGGGTGGAGTTTTTGCCAAAAAGTGCGCTGCAGCATTGAGTCTTCGCAAGCCAGGTGTCAGCGGGGGCGTTATAAATCGGCCCTTTCAACTTCTATGCATTGTGAGCATCCATGAACCGTGCCGACCTCGTTGCCATCCTCGCCGCCAAGAATGATCTGTCCAAGGTCTCAGCCAATGCCGTACTGGACACTCTGATCGACACCATCCAGACCGCCGTGAAGAAGGGCGATGCCGTTCAACTGGTGGGCTTTGGCACCTTCAAGTCCGCCAAGCGTGCGGCACGCACGGGCAAGAACCCTTCGACTGGCGCAGCACTGAAGATACCTGCGAGCACGGTGCCGAAGTTTGTGGCGGGCGCCAAGTTCAAGGCGGTGGTGGATCCCAAGGCTGCAAAGCGCAAGGCGGATAAGGCAGGCAGGCAAGTAAGTAAGTAAGTAAGCCGCAGCGTATTTGACCGCATGACTGCATTCAAAACCGCCACGGGCCCAGTGCCGCTGGCGGTTTTGTTTTGGCCGTTTGGTTCGATGGACTCCGCCCACCCAGTTCGGCAGATGGTCCCTCGGTCCGTCGGTCCGTCGGTGTGTCGGTGTGTCGGTGTGTCGGTGTGTCGGTGTGTCGACACAAACGCTACCATCGAGCCAATGAACACTTTTTCCAATGCCTTTCGCGCTGAAGTTGCCCGCATGGCGCGCAAGGAAATCAAGCCCGAGTTGCAGGGCATGCGCAAGGCCATCACCAGCCATCGGTCCGAGATCGCCGCATTGAAACGCGAGGTGAAGGCGCTGACCTCTCAGCTCAAGTCCTCTCGACGCCAGATCAAAGTAGCGGATGAGCCCAAAGCCAAAGCTGCGATCGAAGAAACCGGATCCAAGAAGCCAAGACAGATCCAGTTCAACGCACAGACCCTTGTTGAAAAACGAGCAGCGCTGGGCATCACACAGAAAGAGATGGCTCTGCTGCTGGGCGCGTCATCGCTATCCGTCTACAAGTGGGAATCAGGTCGGGTGCACCCACGGGCTGCGCAGCTAGAGCGCATTGCCCAGGTGCTCAAGCTCGGCAAGCGCAAGGCTCTGGCATTGCTCAGTCCGCAGTGAGTGGGTGAGGGCAAGTTGCCCCAACCAAGCCCTCAGCGGCGACGATACGGCTCTCCTGGTGAAGAGTCCTTGCGTTCATCCGCCAGTTCAAACAGGCACTGCATGTAGGGTTGGACATCCGTCCATTTGGCGCGGTCATCATAGAAACGCGCCAGATTGCGCGTGGCTTCTACCGCGTCCGGCCACTTGTCTGCAGCACTCACGCGGGTCATGGCATCCCGGGTGTCCTGCTCATCGTGCAGACCACCATCCTGGGCGCCATAGGTATGGAGTTCCACAATTCGCCGAGGCTGCGCAAAAGCAGTGTCCTTGCACACACCGCCGGGTGGCGTGGCCTCCCGTGAAGAATGGGCACCAGCAAATGAGTCCTGCACGGTGTGCAGCACGGACCCGAACGCCACATGGTGCAGGTAGGGAAGCAGCTTGTCCTGGTGCCCCAGGATGTAGAGATCGGAGACCCGCCACTGCGTGCACCCAAAGTGCTCCTTCAGTGTTGCGTTATCGATATCCCGAAGAAAGGTATCGGGCTTGATCTCCCGCGAGGACACTTTCCAGGCGAACTCCAGCCAGTCCAACACCTTGGCCCGTGTTGCACCAGGGTGCACCCCTTCTTCGCTGGCCATCGCATGCAGGAACTGTAAGTCTCCGAAGTGTGATCGGGTCATCACATTGCTGCGTATTTCGGCGAATGTGACCGATCATTTCGGCGCATCGTGGCCGGTGGGCTGAAGAGTGATTTCAGCGCTGTTT
>NZ_JBXAGC010000052.1:0-10449 GCF_058793725.1 Acidovorax sp. GW835-FHT14B10 | reverse complement strand
GTCTACCCAGACCACCCCCGCGCCAGTGCTAGCTTTGCGTACCGTCACTTATTGCACTGAAAACGAGGAGACCCCGTCTCTGGCTGCGCAGGCGGCGGCAGTGCTCGGCGAATGCCGCTGTGATCAGGTCGTGCTTGGTCCGGAAGAAGTAGGTGACCGCCGCCAGTGACACCTCGGCACGCGCCGCGATCTCCCGCTGCACCACGCGGTCCGCGCCCTTGCGGGCAATGGTCGAGAGCGTGGCGTCAAGGATGCGCAGCGCAGTCTCATTGGTCTGCGCCCGCTCGCGAGCGAAGGCGTCGATGCTGGCCCGGGCATCCGCCTTGCGCGTGACCGACGGCACGATGGGCTGCCGGCCCAGGCGGGCATGCAGCCGCGCGGTTGGCGTCGTGATCCAGGCGGAGCGGGCCGCCGGATCGGTCTCGCACAGCAGCAGGCCCGTCAGCCCCAGGGCAAGATCGGCCCAGGCTTCTGCCGCCACGGGGCCGGCGTCGAACTGGCGCGCGAGCCCGCACCAGAACTGCCGCTCCTGCGCGACCTCCTGCTCGGCCGCTGGCCGCAGCTGCGGTTCGCGCCCCGTGCTCACCTCGAGCTCCAGTTCGTCCCGCAGGGCCAGGATCTTGCGCTGCTCGCCCAGCCGCATCTGCAGCAGGGCGGCGACCATATCGGGCAGCTCCACCCAGGCGGGCATCTGCTCGAGGCAGCGCGCCAGCGCGTCGGCGCGTGCGGCCTCCATCCTGCGGCCCAGCTCCGCGTGGACGGCGAGCAGCAGCTGCTCGCGGCCGCCGAAATGGTAGTTGATCGCGGACGGGCTGCCCCCGGTCCGGGCGGCCAGGGACCGCGCGCTCAGCTCGGCGAATCCCTGCTCGCAGGCCAGTTCGAAGGCGGCTTCCGTCAGCCGGTCGGCATGGGCCGCGGTCGGCATCTCCGTGAACACCTGACGTCTCCTATTTTCGTTTGTTCGCTGCCCCTTGGACAGTACATCCGTTCCAATTCTATCCAAAGTACCCATTCAACTTGCCATGAATTGGCCCATAAAACCATTACAAGTCATCAATCCGTCATGGGGTGACCTTACTGTACATACGTTCTAAACACAGTGCGAAGTGCCGGCGTGGGGTCGGTTTCGCCCTTTCTGTCAAAGGTGCCGCCATGCAAGAGTCCGCCCGTTCCCATTCCCGCTTCACCGTCGCCGTCGTGCCCGACACGCAGAACTATGTGAGCTACCGCAACCAGCGCGCGGCGGGCTTCCCGTTCAACGCGCGCGAGCTGCTCTGGGACATGATGCACTTCATCGCCCGCAACGCGGTGGGCAATGGCGGTGAGATCGCTTTCGCCACCGCGCTGGGCGACATGTGGCAGCACCAGATGAGCGCGGACGTGGACGCAGCTCATGCGCGGCGCGGCCACCGGTCCATCGTCAGCCCCTTGCTCGCAGACCACGTGGCGCCTGCGCCGGAGCAGGTGCTGAACATCGAGATCCCCGCCGTCAGGACGGCCTACGAGATCCTCGCCGGCCAGTTGCCCTTCTCCGTGGTCCCGGGCAACCATGACCACGATCACATGTGGGCCGACGCCGACTACCCCCCGCAGCCCGGCGCGATCGACTTGCACCGCCTGGACCTGGCCAGCGTGGGCAGCATCCATTGCGGCTCGCTGGAGAACTGGACGCGCAACTTCGGCGCCCAGACGCCTTTCTTCAAGAACCAGCCCTGGTATGTTTCCTCGTTCCGGCAGGGCGCCAACAGCGCCCAGATCTTCACCGGCGGCACCCACCGCTTCCTGCACCTGGGCCTGGAGATGTCGCCCGACGGCGAGGTGGTCGACTGGGCCGAGTCGGTTCTGCAGGCCTTTCCCGGGGTGCCGACCATCGTGTCCATCCACGAGTTCCTCAATCCCCGGGGTGAGCGCCAAGCCGCGGAATGCCTGGACCTGTCCCGCCTGGACCCCGAGCGCCACACCCCCGACCGGCTCTGGGACAGCCTGATTTCCCGCCATGACCAGATCCTGGCGGTGCTGAACGGCCATTTCCATGGCGTGCGCCACCGCGTCGACCCGAACCAGCACGGCAACCAGGTGTTCCAGTTCCTCAGCGACTACCAGGGCCGCAAGCAGTCGCTTCGCGGCACTTTCCCCGACGCCACAGTGATCGACGGCATCGGCGACGGCTGGCTGCGCCTGATGGAGTTCGATCTCGACGCGCAACGGCCGCGCCTGCGCCTGCGGGCCTACTCGACCTACTTCAAGGCCTACGCGTCCGATCTGCCCCAGTACGCCGCTTGGTACGGCCACGAGCATCCCGAAATGTCGGAGGCCGAGTTCCGGGCACTCGACGACGTCGAGTTCGACCTGGTCGACTTCCACACCCGCTTCGAACGCGCCCGCGTCGACGGCGAAACCGCCAACGAGACGCAGATGGCCCAACGCGCTTGAGCGTTTCCCTGCTCCCCTTCTTTCCAAAGGCATCATCATGATCAGAAAGACTTTCCTTCTTGGCGCGGCCGCCCTGGCCGCCACCGTGTCGCTGCCCGGCCGCGCAGGCCCCGTCCCGGCGACCGTGGACAAGCCGGTGACCATCACCTTCTACAACTACAACCTGGCCACCGCGGGCCTGGGCGCCGATGGCACCCGCAAGCTGCTGCAGGAGTTCATGGCGGCCAACCCCAACGTCAAGGTGAACGCGGTCGGCGTGAACGTCGCGCAGCTGATGCCCCGCTTGCAGGCCGACGTGGCTGCGCAGCGCCCGCTCGACGTGGCGTTTTCGGGCTACGCAGAGTTTCACAGCTGGATGGCCGCCCGGACATCGACTCAGTCAACGGCGGAGACGAACGACCATGTCTGACATCCAGATTTCCGGCCTGACCAAACGCTTCGGCAACGCTGCCGTTCTTCAGGAACTCGACCTGACAGTGCGCGACGGCGAATTCCTCACCCTGCTGGGCGCGTCCGGTTGCGGCAAGTCCACCTTGCTGAAGCTGATCGCCGGCCTGGACACGCCCGACACCGGCACGATCCGCATGGGAGACCGCGACCTGCTCGCCCTGTCACCCAGCGCACGGGACTGCGCGATGGTGTTCCAGTCCTATGCGCTGTACCCGCACATGACCGTGCGCGAGAACATCTCGATGCCGCTGGTGATGCGCGGCCTGGGGTTCTGGGGTCGCCTGCCGGGGGCACGCCTGGTATCCCCCGGGGTGCGCCGCCGGCTCGCCGACATCCATGCCAGCGCACATGAAGTGGCCCGGCGACTCGCCATCGACGGGTTACTCGATCGTAAGCCGGCGCACCTGTCGGGCGGCCAGCGCCAACGCGTCGCCCTGGCGCGCGCGATGGTTCGCCACCCCTCCGTGTTCCTGTTCGACGAGCCCCTTTCTAATCTGGACGCCAACCTTCGCCATGCGCTGCGTGCCGAGATCCGGCAGCTTCACGACCAGTTGGGCGTGACGTTCATCTACGTCACGCACGATCAGCACGAAGCCATGTCCATGTCGGACCGTGTGGCGGTCATGCGCGAAGGCCGCATCCTTCAGGTGGCGCCACCCGAAGATCTGTACATGCGGCCACAAAGCCTCGAGGTGGCTCGATTCGTCGGCGCACCGCGGATCAACGTCGTGCCGGGCGACATCCTCGCCAATGGCGAGATCCATTGCCTGGCGCAACGCATCGCAGATACCGCGGGGAACGGCGGGCCCTGCCGTGTCGCCTTCCGGCCGCAGGCTGTCACCTTGGCAAAGGCGCCGGGCCTCACCGTGCGCGGCGTGGTTGGCCATGTGGAATACGCGGGTGCCGAATTGATGGCCACGCTGACCCTGCCGAGCCAGGGGGAAGCCTGCATCGTCTGCCTCCCGGCTGGCACGGCAGCGCACGCAGGGGCCGAGTTCGAGGTCACGGTCCCGTGGGAAGCCCTGCATGTCTTCGACGCCGGCGGCCAGCGCATGTCGATCGGTCGATGCGACACCCTGAAGCGAGTGGCCTGAAAGCCGAGCATGCGCGCCCATCCTCTTTCCACCGTTTCACTTCTCGCGCCCGCGGGCCTTCTTGCGACGCTTCTGCTGTTCATACCCGTCCTTGCCGTATTTCTGATGTCGCTGACCGATTGGCAGTTCGGCGCCACCACCCTGAACTGGGTCGGCCTGCAGAACTACGCCGAACTCTGGTCGGACGCGGTGTTCCGCAAGTCTGTGGCCAACACCCTTGTCTACCTCGTCCTGGTCACCGGGGGATCGATCACGCTGGGCCTGAGCCTCGCCTTGTTGATCGAATCCGATCGATCGGGACGCGGCTTCTACCGCACAGCCTTTTTCATGCCGGCCGCATCGACGCTGATCGCAATGGCGTTCGTGTGGGAATTCCTGCTGCATCCGAGCGCCGGGCTCGTCAATCACCTGCTCCAGCAGGTCGGCGTCGCACCCCAGAACTGGCTCAACGACCGCCACCTCGCGCTGTACTCGGTCGCCGCGATCGGCATCTGGCAGATGTCGGGGCTTGCCCTGGTGTTCTTCCTGGCCGGGCTGCAAGGAATCCCCCGCGACGTGCGAGATGCGGCGGAACTCGACGGCATCGATCGCCCCTTCGATCGATTCCGCTTCGTCACCTGGCCGTTGCTGGGCCCTACCACCTTGTTCGTCATCACTGTCTGCGCCATCCGCGCCCTGCAGGTCTTCGACACCGTCCATGTGCTCACCAAGGGCGGGCCGAACAAGGCCACCGAAGTGCTGCTGCACACCATCTATGCGGAGGGGTTCAGCTTCTTCCGCATGGGTTACGCCAGCGCCATGACGGTGGTCTTCATCGCCGGCATCTTCCTCTTGACCCAGATCCAGCACGCCGCGCTGGAGCGCAGGACGCACTACGCATGAAACCTCCTTCCCCTTCCTTTCGGATTCTTCGCCACGTGGTGCTGATGGCCGTGGCCCTGGTCTTCCTGATGCCGTTCATCTGGATGGTGCTGACCTCGCTCAAGCCTGCCGACGAAATCTTCGGCAGCGAGATTCATCTTTTTCCGACGCGCTTCGCTGCAGTGGAGAACTACACCCTCGCGCTAACCAAGGTCCCCTTGCTGCGCTACCTGTGGAATGGCGTGCTCGTCTGCGCGGGCATCCTGGTGCTGCAGATCCTGGTGGCACTGCCTGCCGCCTACGCCTTTGCCAAGCTGTCGTTCCGTGGCAAGCCGTGGGCTTGGCGCTTGGTGATGCTGGCGCTCATGGTGCCATACCAAGCCACGGCCATCCCCCTCTACGTAATGCTGTATCACGCCGGTCTGCTCGACTCGATGGCCGCGCTCATCCTGCCTTTCAGCGTGTCCGCGTTCGGCATCTTCCTGATGCGGCAGTTCTTTCGCACCGTGCCCGACGACCTGATCCACGCCGCGCGGCTCGACGGCATGGGTGAGTTGGAGATCGTCTGGCGCGTGATGCTGCCCACGGCCATGCCTGCCTTGCTGGCGTTCTCGATCTTCTCGGTGGTCTGGCATTGGAACGACTACTTCTGGCCACTGCTGGTCATCAATTCACCCCATCTGGCGACGCCGCCGTTGGGAACCATGTTCTTCCGCAATGAGGAAGCAGGCAGCGCGTTCGGTCCGCTGATGGCCGGCACGGTGCTGATCACGGCGCCGCTGGTGCTGTTGTTCGTCGTCGCGCAAAAGCGCTTCATCGAAGGTGTGACGCTCACCGGCGTCAAAGGTTAAACCGCAAGGAATCAAGCAATGAAACAACTGTTTAAGAAAACCGCCGCACTGGCCGTGTTAATGACCACCGGCCTGGCACAGGCTCAGCAACCGACTGAGATCGTGATCGACTACGCGTACGCTGATCTCTTCAAAGAGGTCCATGAATCAATCGCAAAAGACTTCATGGCGAAGTTCCCCCAGTACAAGGTCACGTTCCGTGCGCCCACGTCTGACTACGAGGTCGCGGCACAACAGGTTCTGCGCCAGGCCGTCACGGGCCAGCTCCCCGATGTGTCTTATCAGGGCCTCAATCGTCAGCGCGTGTTTGCCGACCGTGGGCTCGCTGTCGACCTGACGCCCTTCATCAAGGCGGAGAAGGGCTGGGCGGGGATGGGTTACGACCAAGCGTTGCTTTCACTGGGGCAAGTCAAGGGTCAGCAGGTCGGCATCGGCTTCGCGCTGTCTACACCCGTCATCTACTACAACGCCGACCTGATGCGCAAGGCGGGCGTGGAGCCCGATCGCTTTCCCATGAACTGGGATGCCATCATGAACGCGGCCAAAAAGTCGAAGGCGGCAACGCCCGGCACCGAGAGCCTTCACGTCGAGTGGGACATCACGGGCAACTGGATGTGGCAGGTGCTGGTCTTCAGCAACGGCGGCACCATGTTGACCGCCGACGAGAAGAAGGTGGCCTTCGACGGCCCCGCAGGCAAGGCCGCCATGCTGACCCTCGAGCAGCTCGTCAAGCAGGGTGAGATGCGCAACATCTCCTATTCGGCCGCCTTGCAGGACTTCGTGAGCGGCAAGCTCGCGGTACTGGCGACAACCACTGCGCGCCTGGGCAGCATCACGAAGCAGGTGGGAGGCAAGTTCGAGATTCGTACCGCCCGCATGCCCGTTGCCAAGGACGGCCGACTGCCGGCCGGCGGCAATGCAGCGATGATGTTTTCCAAGGATCCTGCCAAGCAGGCCGCTGCTTGGGAATACATCAAGTTCGCCACCGGCCCGCTGGGCGCGACGACCATGGTCAAGGCAACCGGCTACTTCCCGGCCAACACGTTGCCAGCGACCGACCCGAACCTGCTTGCGCCCTTCTACAAGGCAAACCCCAATCATCTGACCGCCATCGCGCAGATGCCGGTACTCACCGGCTCGTACGCGTTTCCGGGTGACAACGGCTTCAAGATTACCGACGTAATCAAGGATCACCTCCAGACCGTGGTTTCGCAAGAGGTGCAACCCGCCGTTGCCCTTAGCGAGATGAGCAAGGCCGTCCAGGCATTGCTGCCGCGCTGAGTGCAAGGCACGACCATGCACAAGTTCATCCACATCACGGACATTCATCTTGTCGAGCAGGGTCGCGCCCTCTACGGCCATGACCCCGGCAAACGGTTCGAGCGCTGCATCGACAGCGTGATCGCCGAGCACGCGGACGCAGCGTCTTGCGTGATCACGGGCGACCTCGCACATGTCGGGCACCCGGACGCCTACCGCCAGCTGTCGGAGCAATGCGCGCGGTTGCCAATGCCGGTTCATCTGATTCTCGGCAACCACGACAGCCGGACCAACTTCCGCGAGCGCTTCCCACAGGTGCCGGTGGACAGCAATGGGTTCGTCCAGTACGAGCAGGCCATCGGGAGGTTCAGGGGTCTGTTTCTGGATACCAACGAACCGGGAACGCATTGCGGCGTCTTCTGCGAGCAACGGGCAAACTGGCTTTCCCAGCGCTTGGCGGAGGATGATTCACCGGTGCTCCTGTTCATGCATCATCCGGCATTCCACCTTGGCATCCCGGTCGCGGATCGAATCGGATTGGTCGACAACGAATGGTTGCTGACAGCACTGAAGGGCCACGCGCATCGCATCAAGCACCTGTTCTTCGGCCACATCCACCGGCCCATCTCGGGCACCTGGCGCGGCATCCCCTTCTCGACTTTGCGCGGTACCAACCATCAGGTGGCACTGCACCTTGGGGAATCCGAAGACATCCCGGGAAGCTTCGAGCCACCACAGTACGCCGTCGTCCTGCTCGACGACGATTCGGTGATCGTGCACCTGCATGACTTTCTCGATCGCAGCGAGAGATTCTGGCTAGGCGCGTAGGCGCGGATGCAGAGGCGGCCCTTGGTCCAGTGCCGTGAAGTCGATCCTGCCGACTCTGCAGGCGATTCAAGCCTCAATCAAGGGCCGAAGCGGGCCCTAAGAAATCGTAGTGCACCTGCCGGACGGGCACGCCCAGCGTGCGCCGCGAGCGCTGCGCACGCTGCACGAAAGGCTTCGACCCGAGGAAATAGCTGTCGGTGCCGCACCCCCGTTGGCTCACTCTCCAGTCGGCGCCAACAACTCGACCTACGAATTAAGAGTCTTCGCTACCTCGATTTCTAAAGAATCTCAAAAAGTTGGAAAAATCCAGCATCCATGCGAGTTTGCGGTTGATTGAGGCTACTGAACTGTTCTCGCAGGTTCCCCTTTTATGTGAAGTATTCGCGGCATGATTACACGGGCTTTACACGTGAGCCGCGGGCGAAACCTGCTGCTGGCCTAATGGCACTCTCCGAGCAGAATCGAAGCGCTTTACCTTGCGAAAGCGGTGCTAACGTGCTTTTGTGTTCCAGATCTGTGAGGGCCATGACTCCAAACGGCCAACTGCGGGTCTTCGAAATTTGAAACTGGTTGATTGCTACCTGGGTCAAATAAGTCTCCCTGTTGTTCCCATTTCATTGCAGCGACAAATGCGACGGCAGGGCTTGACCTGCAGATTCAGGCCACTTCGAAATGCCTGTCTGAGATTGACTGGATTGACATGACACTCTTTCGGAACGTTGCAGTTTTAGCTGGGGTTTTGGGATCGCTGCTTGGTGCCGGCAGCTTTCCGGCGCAAGCGCAAGAGCTAGCGTACGTCGCTGGAGTGCCCAGCGCCGACGGCATCGGCAAACGCTACCTGGGTCGCGAGATCGCACAGGTCATGGGGTGGCAAGGAGCGCCATGGCTCGAACGCCAGGAACGGGAGAAGGAAGAACGTACCGACCTTCTCCTGGATGCGCTGGAGTTGAAGCCAGGCATGGTGGTTGCCGACATCGGCGCTGGTACCGGCTACCTGTCCCGTCGCATGGCGCGCCTGGTCGCCCCTTCCGGCAGAGTCCTGGCGGTCGATGTGCAACCCGAGATGGTCGCGCTTTTGCGCCAGGCTGCGGAAGCCGAAGGCATGCGCAATATCACGCCTTCATTGGGTACTGAAAACGATGCCCGTCTGGCGCCGGGGTCCGTCGACCTGGCGATCATGGTCGACGTGTATCACGAGCTGTCTGCTCCGTATGAGATGCTCAGGAGTGTGGTGCAGTCGCTCGCGCCCGGCGGGCGGGTCGTTTTCGTGGAGTACAAGGCGGAAGATCCCGCAGTACAGATCAAGCAGCTGCACAAGATGACGGAAAGGCAGATCCGCCGGGAAGCGGAAATCCTGCCGTTGCAGTGGGTGCGTACAGACGCGAGGCTGCCGTGGCAGCACGTCGTCATTTTCCGAAAGAAATCCTGAACTGCAGAGCTTTGGCGAGTGCAAGCTTCTTGGCCTTGGCGGGTAATCTTCAGTTCGTCGGATCGAGCACCAAACGCGCATTTAGGTCGTCGACGAGCCAAATGACGGCGGATCCAGGCGGATCCAATGCTTGATTAAACGCCGCCATCGTCAAGACGAAACCTGCCGGCTTGATGTCATCGACGTTCAGAGAAACCTAGATGCTGCGCACAAAGGCGCTTTGCGCCATGTGCGTACGGCAGCCGCCGCTCGCCACTTGAGGATCTATGCGGTACCCCTGTCGTCATCCTGATTGCCGACTTTCAGCAGTCAGTTTATGGGGCCAAATACATCGCCGCCGTCGAGGTTTGCAAGTGCCGGCACGGTCGCCTGACCTATCAATGTCGCGGATGCATGCTTTCAGCTTTGGTACAAACGAGTAGCGCGGCGGCCTAAAACTTCTGCCATCAGTCTGAAGCTGCCTTTAAGTCGACTTGTCTGCGTCTTCGTGGGGCGGCCTGAAGCAGCGGGGCTTACCGCCGTCGACAAGGTCCACAAGGGCAAGGGCCGCACTGTCAACGCGCGCTTCTCGGTGATGTGCGCGCACTACCTGTACGACCCTGACTTCTGCAACGTCGCGGCGGGCTGGGAGAAGGGGCGCGTGGAGAAGAACGTGCAGTACAGCCGTCGGCGCATCTGGATCGAGGCGGCCCGACATCGCTTCAGTTCCTTTGTCGAACTCAATGCCTGGCTGAGTGAGCGCTGCCGCGCCCTGTGGAACGAGATCCGCCATCCCGAACACAGCCAATTCAACGTGGGCACGCGCTGGTTGGGGTCTCCTCGTTTTCAGTGCAATAAGTGACGGTACGCAAAGCTAGCACTGGCGCGGGGGTGGTCTGGGTAGACCGTTGATTTCATTGACTTTCCTGTTCGCTTTGTAAACGGGTATGGTGGCCTCCCACTTTTGAGGTTCACGATGCAGGGTTGGCACACAACGTTTTTGGGGATGCGTGGGCTCCCCCGCGATATCAGCGACTTCGAGATGAAGGCATTTTTCACCTTCGATGGTGCCGAGCGCGACGCAATCAATGCACGCCGAGGTGATTCCCACAAGCTTGGTCTGGCGCTCCATATTGGTTTCCTGCGCATGAGTGGGCGTTTGCTCGGTGCCTTTCGGGTAATTCCAGTACTCGTGCGGGCGCGTCAATGGCTGTACAAGAACAAGCTGGTGATCGTGCACGAGCGGGCAATTCGGACACTGATT
>NZ_JBXAGC010000051.1:0-11325 GCF_058793725.1 Acidovorax sp. GW835-FHT14B10 | reverse complement strand
AAGCGCAAGCGTGCGGGGTGGAATCTGGGCTATCTGGAGCGCGTCTTGGGTATCACTATTTAGATGCGATTGCCCTGCCGCAGGCTCGCCCAAACCGGGGTGGCATGTCCGGTGCGGCACAGATGCGAGCCGCCACAATAGATGCCATGTCTGATGTGCATTCCGAAGAACTCCTGGCGCAGGTGGCTGCGCTGCCGGCGCTGCCCGGTGTTTACCGCTATTTCGACGCACAGGATGCGCTGCTCTATGTGGGCAAGGCGCTCAACCTCCGGCGTCGCGTCTCCAGCTACTTCCAGAAGAACCATGGCGGCACGCGCATTGGCCACATGGTCAGCAAGATCGTGCGCATGGAGACCACGGTGGTGCGCTCCGAGGCCGAGGCGCTGCTGCTGGAAAACAACCTCATCAAAACGCTGAACCCCAAGTTCAACATCCTGTTCCGCGACGACAAGAGCTACCCCTACCTCAAGATCACAGGCACTGCCGCTGCCTCGGGCGACGCCCCTGTCCAACTCTATCCGCGCATGGCCTACTACCGGGGCGCGGTGGACAAAAAGCACCGCTATTTCGGCCCCTATCCCAGCGCGTGGGCCGTCAAGGAAACCATCCAGCTGCTGCAAAAGGTCTTCCGGCTGCGCACCTGCGAAGACACAGTGTTTGCCAACCGCACGCGGCCCTGCCTGCTCTACCAGATCAAGCGCTGCACGGGCCCCTGTGTGAACCTGATTTCGCCCGAGGCCTATGCGGCCGACGTGCAGCACGCCGAGGCGCTGCTGCGCGGCGAAACCCAGGTGCTGCTGCAGGCGCTGGAGGCGCGCATGATGGCGCATTCCGACAAGCTCGAATTCGAGCAGGCCGCCGAGGTGCGCAACCAGATCCAGGCGCTGTCGCGCGTGCTGCACCAGCAATCCATTGAAACGGTGGATGACAAGGACGTGGACATCCTGGCCGTGCGCGTGCAGGGCGGCCGCGCCTGCGTGAACCTGGCCATGGTGCGCGGCGGGCGCCATTTGGGCGATCGACCGTACTTTCCTGTGCATGTGGAAGATGCGGCCGGGGTTTTTGCGCAGGAGGGCGACGAGGCGGAACCTGCAGGCGACCGGCCGGTTCCGCCCGTGGAAGTGCTGGTGCTGCAGGCCTTTATCGCCCAGCATTACATCGGCGTGCCCGTGCCCCCGCTGCTGGTGACCAGCGTGCCGGTGGACAAGGCCCTGCTGGCGGCGCTGACCGAGCAAAGCGGCCTGCGCGTGAGCGCCATCCACCATCCGCGCGAGCAGCGCCGCGCCTGGCTGGACATGGCGCAAAAAAATGCCGATCTGCAGCTGGCCCGCCTGTTGGCCGAGGAAGGCTCGCAGCAGGCGCGCACGCGTGCCCTGGCCGAGGCGCTGGACCTGCCACCCGACGACCTGGACCAGCTCACCATCGAATGCTTCGACATCTCGCACACGGCGGGCGAATCCACGCAGGCTTCTTGCGTGGTGTTCCACCACCACAAGATGCAGAGCAGCGAATACCGCCGCTACAAGATCGAAGGCATCACCGGCGGTGACGACTACGCCGCCATGCGCCAGGTGCTGACGCGGCGCTACAGCAAGGTGGCCGAAGCCGCGCGCGAAGCCGGTGGCATCGACTATGCCGCCAACCCCGCACCGGGGGCAGAAGAGGCTGCCCGACCCAGGGGCCAGGCGCGCCTGCCCGATCTGGTGTTGATCGACGGCGGCAAAGGCCAAGTGGCGGTGGCGCGCGAGGTGTTCACCGCGCTGGGGCTGGACCTTACGCGCATCGTGGGCGTGGAAAAAGGCGAGGGCCGCAAGGTGGGCCTGGAAGAGCTGGTGTTTGCCGACGGGCGCGAAAAAGTCTATCTGGGCAAGGATTCGGCTGCGCTGATGCTGGTGGCGCAGATCCGCGACGAGGCCCACCGCTTTGCCATTACCGGCATGCGCGCGGCGCGCGCCAAGGTGCGCGTTGGCGGTGGGCAGCTTGAAGAAATTGCCGGCGTGGGGCCCAAGAAGCGGGCCCGGCTGCTGCAGCGCTTTGGCGGTGTGCGGGGCGTGGCGGCGGCCAGCGTCGAAGACCTGGTGACGGTGGACGGCATTTCGCGCGAACTGGCCGAAGAGATCTATCGCGCACTGCGCTGATATCACCCTGGCCAGCGTGACACAATCACGTCCATGTTTTTCACCATTCCCACCATCATGACCTGGACGCGCATTGTCGCGATACCTTTGATCGTGGGGGTGTTCTACGCGCCGCTCGACCCGGCCACGCGCAATCTCATCGCCACCGTGATGTTCGTGGTGTTTGCCGCCACCGACTGGCTCGACGGCTTTCTGGCGCGCAAGCTCAACCAGACCTCGTCTTTTGGTGCTTTTCTGGACCCGGTGGCCGACAAGTTTCTCGTGTGCGCATCGCTGCTGGTGCTGGTGCACCTGCAGCGCGCCGATGTGTTCGTGGCGCTCATCATCATTGGCCGAGAGATCGCGATTTCGGCCCTGCGCGAGTGGATGGCGCAGATCGGTGCCAGCAAGAGCGTGGCCGTGCACATGATCGGCAAGCTCAAGACCACGGTGCAGATGACGGCCATCCCCTTCCTGCTGTACGACGGGCGCCTGTTCGGCGCCATCGATACCGGGGTGTGGGGCACCTGGCTGATCTGGATTTCCGCCGTGCTCACGGTCTGGTCCATGGTGTATTACCTGCAGAAGGCGCTCCCGGAAATCCGGGCCCGCGTCAAGTAATTTTCAGTTTTTGGCCGCTAGCGCTTGATGGATAAGCGCTGGAAGCTATATTTTCAGGAGCGTTTGAATGGCGAAGCATCGCATCGCAGTGGTGGCCGGCGACGGCATTGGCAAAGAGGTCATGCCCGAGGGCCTGCGCGTGATGGATGCGGCTGCACGCCAATTCGGCATCGACCTGCAGTTCGACCATTTCGATTTCTCCAGCTGGGACTACTACGAGAAGCACGGCAAGATGCTGCCCGACAACTGGAAGGAGCAGATCGGCGGCCACGAAGCCATCTACTTTGGCGCTGTGGGCTGGCCCGAGAAGATTGCCGACCATGTCTCGCTGTGGGGCTCGCTGCTGCTGTTTCGCCGCGAGTTCGACCAGTACATCAACCTGCGCCCCGCGCGCCTGATGCCCGGCGTGATCGCCCCCGTGGTGCGACGTGACGGATCGCCCCGGTTGCCCGGCGAGATCGACATGCGCATCGTGCGCGAGAACACCGAGGGCGAATACTCCAGCATCGGTGGCCGCATGTACGAAGGCACTGCGCGCGAGATCGTGATGCAGGAGACGGTGATGTCCCGCCACGGTGTGGACCGGGTGTTGAAGTTCGCGTTCGAACTGGCCCAGTCGCGGCCCAACAAGCACCTGACCAGCGCCACCAAGTCCAACGGCATCGCCATCACCATGCCCTACTGGGACGAGCGCGTGGCCGAGATGGCCAAGGCCTACCCCGATGTGAAGGTGGACAAGTTCCATATCGACATCCTGACGGCCCACTTCGTGCAGCGCCCTGACTTCTTTGATGTGGTGGTGGCCAGCAACCTGTTTGGCGACATCCTTTCGGACCTGGGCCCGGCCTGCACCGGCACCATCGGCATCGCACCCAGCGCCAACCTGAACCCCACGCGCACCATGCCCTCGCTGTTCGAGCCCGTGCATGGCTCGGCGCCCGACATTGCGGGGCAGGGCATTGCCAACCCCATCGGCCAGATCTGGTGCGGCGCGATGATGCTCGATTTTCTCGGTTACCGCGCCGCGCACGACGCCGTGCTGGCTGCCATCGAGGCCGTGCTGGCCCCCCAGGGCGGCGGCCCGCGCACACCGGACCTGGGTGGCAAAGCCAATACCCAGGATGTGGGGCGCGCCATTGCGTCTGCCTTGTAACCCGCAACATCAGCGTGGTGTCAATCAGGAATGTTGCCCATGCGGCGGCTTTGAGACAAAACCGTCCTGCAAGCCCCGCCACACCGTGAAATACGACTAGAATTCAGAGCAACGCTGCTGCAAATCAGCGCGTTGTATTGACACCCGGAAACTCGATGGCTTTAATCTGATGCAGCAGCGCCTGCTGCATACGCCAGTCATTCCCCCGTCTGATGCCGTTCAGCCCCCAGGGCTGTGCTTTCGGACGTGTGAAGACCAGATATCCGCGAGACATTCCATCAACTCTTTTCCGAGAGGCTTCTTGTGAACAAAACCGAACTGATTGAGCACATCGCTACCAACGCCGACATCTCCAAGGCCGCAGCTGCGCGTGCCCTGGAATCCACGATTGAGGCCGTCAAGAAGACCCTGAAGAAGGGCGGCACTGTTTCGCTCGTCGGTTTCGGCACCTTTGCAGTGGGCAAGCGTGCAGCCCGCACGGGTCGCAATCCCCGTACCGGCGCTGCGATTAAAATCAAAGCTGCTAAAGTTCCAAAGTTTCGTCCAGGCAAGGCATTGAAAGACGCCTTGAATTGATGGCCAGTTAGGTTGGGGTCCTTAGCTCAGTTGGTAGAGCGGCTCCTTTACACGGAGTAGGTCGGCGGTTCGAGACCGTCAGGACCCACCACCACCGAACAAAGGCGAACGAAAGTTCGCCTTTTGTTTTTTGTCATTGAAAGATCGACCATGTTTGAATCCATCCGCAAGCACTCCAAGATCGTGATGTTCTTGTTGTTCTTGTTGATCATTCCATCGTTTGTGCTGGTGGGTATCGACAGCAACTATTTCTCCGAAAAGAGCGCTGTGGTTGCTCGCGTTGATGGTCACGACATCAAGCAGACCGACTGGGACAACGCCCACAAGATGGAGACGGACAGAATTCGGGCCCAGTCGCCCACGGTGGATGCCAAACTGCTCGACTCTCCCGAGGCCCGCTATGCAACGCTGGAACGCCTAGTTCGTGACCGGGTGCTTCAGGCCGCGGCCCAGAAAATGCACCTTGTCACCAGCGACAGCCGCCTGGCCCGCAGCCTGCAGGAAATTCCGGCCATCGCCGCCCTCAAACGCCCTGATGGTTCGCTGGATGCCGAGGCCTACCGCGCACTGGTGGGTGCCCAAGGGCTGACGCCTGAAGGGTTCGAGGCCAGTGTGCGCCGCGACATTTCGGTGAACCAGGTGATGGGCGGTGTGATGGGATCCGCCTTCGGCACCGATGCGCAGGTCAAGCTGTCGCTGGACGCCTTGTACCAGCGCCGTGAAGTGCAGATTGCCCGCTTCAACCCTGCAGATTTTTCCGGCAAGGTGGCGCCCACCGACGCTGATCTGGAGGGCTACTACAAGGCCCATACCTCCGCATTCCAGCAGGCCGAACAGGCCGCCGTGGAGTATGTGGTGCTGGATCTTGACAGCGTGCGTGCGGGCATCACGCTGAACGAAGATGACTTGCGCACCTATTACAAGGAAAACGTGGCTCGCCTGGCAGGCCAGGAGGAGCGCCGGGCCAGTCATATCCTGATCAATGCGCCCAAGGATGCGCCCGCGGCAGACCGGGAAAAGGCCAAGGCGCGTGCCGTGCAATTGCTGGAACAGGTGCGCAAGGCACCCGCCACTTTTGCGGAAGTTGCCAAGAAGTCCTCCGAAGATGCTGGTTCTGCCGTGTCGGGCGGAGACCTGAATTTCTTTGGGCTGGGCGCCATGGTCAAGCCATTCGAAGACGCGGCGTTTGCGATGAAAAAAGGCGATATCAGCGACGTGGTGGAAACCGATTTCGGCTACCACATCATTTTGCTGACGGACATCAAGACACCCCGTCAACCAAGCTTTGAAGAGTTGCGCCCCTCCATGGAAGCCGAACTCAAGCAACAGCAAGCGCAGCGCAAGTTTGCCGAGGTGGCCGAATCGTTTGCGAATGGCGTCTATGAGCAATCCGACAGTCTCAAGCCCGTGGCCGAAAAGCTCGGACTCAAAGTGCTGACGGCGTCGGGTGTGACCCGTACACCGGCGCCTGAAGCGACGGGCCCATTGGCAAACGGCAAGCTGCTGGAGGCGTTGTTCTCAACGGACTCCATCGAGAACAAGCGCAATACCGAAGCCGTGGAAGTCGGACCCAGCCAGATGGCTGCCGCCCGCGTCAGCGCCTACACCGCTGCTCGCACCTTGCCACTGGACGAGGTGCGTGCACAGGTGCGCAGCCTGTACATCGCCGAGAAATCCGCCGAGCTGGCGCGCAAGGACGGCGAAGCCAAGCTGGAGGCATGGAAAGCCACGCCCGGCAATGCTGCGGGTTTGCAATCCGCCATCGTGATCTCGCGTGATCAACCCCAGAATCAGCCACGGCGTCTGGTGGATGCGGTATTGGGTGCCAGTACAGCCACCTTGCCAGCCTGGATCGGTGTGGATCTGGGAGCGCAGGGATACGCCGTGGCCAAAGTCAATCGCCTGGTTCCGCGCGAGACCCCCAACGAGCAAGTCGCCCGCCAGGAGCGCCAGCAATACCTGCAGTGGTGGAGCAATGCCGAAGGACTGGCCTACTATGAATTGCTGAAAGACCGCTTCAAGGTTCAGATCAAGGCCCCCCGTCCACAGTCCACACCTGATCGATCGGAAATTTGACGGATATTGGCCCGAAGCCCGGTTTTCTCGGGCTATAATTCAAATCTACGGTGGCTGTAGCTCAGTTGGTAGAGTCCAGGATTGTGATTCCTGTTGTCGTGGGTTCGAGCCCCATCAGCCACCCCAAGTACAGTAAAGAAACCCTGCTATTCAAAAGATAGCGGGGTTTTTTGTTTTCTGTTGCTTGTAAGCCATTTGTAGGCACTTTGCACAAATGCAGCGCCAGCACCAGACATGAAAAAACCTGCGGGCTAGGCTGGGTCTTGCGGCTCTGTGGCGGGGCTTAGAGCGGCGCACAAAACGACTCCAATCGCCGGATGCAGATAACGCAGCACGCCAAGGAAAGCAGGGCCACATGAATGTCGATGCGATCCTTGATGCCGAAGCGTTTGAGGCGCACTCGACAACGCGCAAAATCGTAGCCCTTGTCGGCATGCAACTTTCCAGGCCAGCGGCTCGATCTTGTGCCATAGCACAGCGCTGATTGCCTTGTTTTGTTTCGAGCCATGCATCGTCAAACGCATTCGGGCTTCCCGGCGATGGCATGTTTTGTTAGCCGCTCTACACACGAAGGCATGGTTCGGCTACGCGAGTCGTGCGATCGCATGACGGACAGATCTGCCGCACAGGTCAGCGTGCTGACTCGCCGGGCTGGCGTTCTCGACGGTGTGAACGGTGCGCAGGTCGAGCTGTTCAAAGGTGAAAAAGGTGCAGAGCACCCATACCGATGCCTTCGGCGACTTCAAGTGAGACGGACTGACCGCCAATTCGGGACGCTACCTCGTGCGCATCAGCCACACTACGCTCGGGGTTGCCGAAGTGGAAGTCCAGCTGGATCAGCCCCAGGTGTTGGGTGACATTGAATTGAATTCCTCGATTGCATACGTCTGACGTGCGCGTGCAATGCAGCGCAATTGCGTGATCGAGAAGCACTGTCGAGTGCTAGTGGAATTGGTCTGTGACTAGTACGTCACAGGTTGTGCAGTGGCAACGCAGTTTTGTAGCGCACCTGCTTGAGTGCAAAACTGGAGCGGATTTTCTCGACCTGGGCAATTGGCGAGAGCTGTTCCAGGATGAAGCTCTCCAGCGTCGGCATGTCGGGCACGGCCACACGCAACAGGTAGTCGGCATCTCCCGTCATGAGGTAGCACTCCATTACCTCATCGCGGATGGTGATGTGTTCTTCAAATTCCTGCAGAGCCTGGCGGCTCTGCTGCTTGAGGCTGATGGAGATGAACACGTTCAGATGCAGCCCCAGCTGTTGTGCATCGAGCAGCGCCACGTATTGCCGGATCAACCCCCGTGCTTCCAGCGCCCGCACGCGGGCCAGGCAGGGCGAGGGCGACAAGTGAACCCGGCGGGCCAGCTCGACATTGGACAGGCTGGCGTCAACCTGAAGTTCGTTAAGAATCTTCAGATCGATCGCATCGAAGCGGTTTGTGCCTTGATTCATATTTTTGTCAAAATTTTATGCTTTTTTTTGAGCTACCACATCGCAGTTCAACATCAACTGCCTGCCATTGATCTCTACAGTCTTGATCTTCTCAGGAGACCCTTGCCATGAACGATAGGACCCAGCAGAGCCATTTCACCCAGCTGACTGCGGCAGACACCAATCCGACAGAAACCCAGGAATGGCGGGACGCCTTGCTGTCGCTGGCCGCCAACGAAGGTTCGGCACGCGTGCGGCAGATCCTGGATGAACTTGCCCGCCTGGCACGCACGCAGCGCATAGGCTGGCAGCCCGAGCTGAACACGCCTTACATCAACACCATCGGGGTTGAGCAGCAGCCGGTGTTCCCCGGCGACCTGGCCATTGAGGAGCGCCTGGCCTCGCTGATGCGCTGGAACGCACTGGCCATGGTGGTGCGCACCAACCAGGCCTATGGTGAACTCGGTGGTCATATCGCCAGCTACGCCAGCGCGGCCGATCTGTTCGAGTCCGGTTTCAACCACTTCTTCCATGCACGCAATGAAGCGCACCGCGGTGACCTGGTGTTTTTCCAGGCGCACAGTGCCCCCGGCGTGTACGCCCGCGCTTTCCTCGAAGGCCGCCTGAGCGAGGCGGACCTGCTGCACTACCGCCAGGAGATCACCGCGCCGGCCAGCGGCGCACGCGGCCTGTGCAGCTACCCTCACCCCTGGTTGATGCCCGATTTCTGGCAGTTCCCCACCGGCTCCATGGGCATCGGTCCGATCAGCTCCATCTACCATGCGCGCTTCATGCGTTACCTCACGCACCGCCAGTTGCTCGATTGCGGTGCCCGCAAAGTCTGGGGCGTGTTCGGCGACGGCGAGATGGATGAACCCGAGAGCATGAGCGCGCTCACGCTGGCCGCGCGCGAGAAGCTCGACAACCTGGTCTGGGTGGTCAACTGCAACCTGCAGCGCCTGGACGGGCCGGTGCGGGGCAACGGCCGCATCATCGACGAGCTGGAAAAGCTCTTTGCCGGCGCGGGCTGGAACGTGATCAAGCTGGTCTGGGGCAGCGACTGGGACGGCCTGTTCGCACGCGACACCACCGGAGCCCTGGTGCGCGCCTTTGCCAATACGGTGGACGGGCAGATGCAGACCTTTGCCGCCAAGGATGGCCGCTTCAACCGTGACAACTTCTTTGGCCAGAATCCCGAGCTGGCAGCGCTGGCCCAGGGCATGACCGACGAGCAGATCGATCGTCTCAAGCGCGGCGGCCACGACCTGGTGAAGATCCACGCCGCCTATGCGGCTGCTTCGGCCCACACCGGCCAGCCCACCGTCATCCTGGCGCAAACCAAAAAAGGCTACGGCATGGGCAGCGCGGGCCAGGGCAAGATGACCACGCACAGCCAGAAAAAGCTGGACGAGACCGATCTGATCGAATTTCGCAACCGCTTCAATCTGCCACTCACCGATGCGCAGGCCAAGGGGCTGGAATTCTTCAAACCCGCGGATGACAGCCCCGAAATGCGCTACCTGCGCGAGCACCGCGCGGCGCTGGGCGGTGCCCTGCCGCAGCGCGAGACCGTGTGCGCCGTGGTGCCGGTACCCGCGATCGACCGCTACGCGCAGTTCGCGCTCAAGGCAGATGGCAAGGAGATGAGCACCACCATGGCCTTCGTGCGCATGCTCGGCACCCTGCTCAAGGACCAGGCGCTGGGCCCGCGCATCGTGCCCATCGTGGCCGACGAGGCGCGCACCTTCGGCATGGCCAACCTGTTCAAGCAGGTCGGCATCTACAGCAGCGTCGGCCAGCGCTATGCGCCCGAAGATATCGGCTCGGTGCTCTCCTACCGCGAGGCGCTGGAAGGCCAGATCCTGGAAGAAGGCATCAGCGAGGCCGGTGCCATCGCCAGCTGGACGGCCGCGGCCACCAGCTACAGCGTGCACGGCCTGGCCATGCTGCCGTTCTACATCTACTACTCCATGTTCGGCTTCCAGCGCGTGGGCGACGCCATCTGGGCCGCCGCCGACCAGCGCGCACGCGGCTTCCTGCTGGGAGCCACCTCGGGCCGCACCACGTTGAGCGGCGAAGGACTGCAGCACCAGGACGGCAGCAGCCACCTGGTGGCGGCCACCATTCCCAACTGCAAGGCCTACGACCCGGCGTTTGCGGGAGAGCTCGCCGTGATCATCGACGCGGGCATGCGCGAGATGCTGGTCGAGCAGCAGGACGTGTTCTATTACGTCACGCTCATGAACGAGAACTACGCCAACCCCGATCTGCCCGAAGGCGCGGCCGAGGGCGTGCTGCGCGGTGGCTACCACTTCGGCAGCTACGGGCCGCAGGGTGGCGAGCGCGTTACCTTGCTGGGCTCGGGCGCCATCTTCACCGAAGTGGTTCAGGCCGCCCAGCAGTTGGCTGACCAGAACATTGGCGTGGACGTGTTCAGCATCACCAGCTGGAGCGAGTTGGCGCGCGATGGCATGGCGCAGGAGGCCCACAAAGCGGATGCCTACGTGGCGCAATTGCTGGCCGCCAGCACTGGGCCCATTGTGGCCGCCACCGACTACGTGCGCGCCGTGTCCGAGAGCGTGCGCGCCTTCATGCCGCAGGGCCGGCGCTATCGCACGCTGGGCACCGACGGCTTTGGCCGTAGCGACACGCGCGCGGCTTTGCGCTCTTTCTTCAAGGTCGATGCGGAAAGCATCGTGGCACGCGCCCTGGCCGACATGGGAGTGAAAGCATGAGCATCGTAGAAGTGAAGGTCCCGGACATCGGCGACATCGACGAAGTGGGGGTGATCGAGTTGCTGGTCAAGGTGGGCGACACGGTTCAGGCCGAGCAATCGCTGATCACCGTCGAGTCCGACAAAGCCTCGATGGAAATTCCGTCCAACACCGCTGGTGTCGTGAGGGAACTGCGCGTTGCACTGGGCGATAAGGTGAAGGAGGGCTCCGTGGTGGCGCTGTTGGAGGTTGCTGGCGACGCCGCCGCCCCGGCGCCCGCAGCTGCCCCGGCACTGGCGGCCGCTCCTGCCGCGCCATCCCCGGCCGTCGCCGTCACAGCAGCGCCTGCCGCTGCCCCAGCCTCGGTGGCCGTGCCCGCCCACCAGCCTGGCATTCCCACGGCCACCCCGTCGCTGGGTTTGCCGCACGCATCGCCTTCCGTGCGCAAGTTCGCCCGCGAGCTGAGCGTGCCCATCGACGAGGTCAAGGGCACCGGCCCCAAGGGCCGCATCACGCAGGACGACGTGGCCGCCTTCACCAAGTCCGTCATGGCAGGCGTGGTGCAAACCAAAGCCCAGGCTGCCAAAGCGCCTGCAGCCACCGGCGGTTCGGGCATCGGCCTTGATTTGCTGCCCT
>NZ_JBXAGC010000050.1:0-11442 GCF_058793725.1 Acidovorax sp. GW835-FHT14B10 | reverse complement strand
AATTGCGCCAGGAACCATCGACGGACCAGGCGCTTTATTGCGAATAGGATGGGGACGGGAATACAGGGGCAACATCAGAGACTGATGGTCCGTTTGCGCAGATTGGAGGAAAACCTGCCAAGCCTTGGGATGCCAACGGAGCAATAGCCCAGTTGACGGAACTATGGGGGGACGTGACGGAAGAGGAGACTCAGCGACTGATGCACGCCAATTTAAGGCATTTGGTGGCGACAGCTACTGGGCGGGAAAAATCGGAGCAGGAACACCAGTGATCCTTGTCGCTTGAACTCGAGAAGATGTTCGTGTCATGAATCGACGCGCTGGTGTTTCCGATGCGCGCAGGCTGGGTGAGCTGATCTCGGGTGGGACGCTGATTGACTGATTCATGTCCTTCGTGAGGCCAAGCATGGTTTCATTGGGTGAATGGGCCGGGCCCAGCCTTGGTATCTGGCGCCTCCAGCGCAAAGGCGCAATCGAAGTACTTCTCTGCCTCGCGCCACGGTGCGTTTTCCTTCCACAAGGTTAGGAAGGCACGGCTGGCATCCACGACGCTTGGACTGACCTGCAGCGTTTGCAGGCCCAACGCATTGAAGGTGTCCTCGTGATCATGCAGGCTACCCACTTGCCCAGCATAGCTGTAGAACTGACTGATCTTGCCTGGCTGCGCGAACCTTGGAATCGCTTCGCACGCAGCACCGCTTTCAGGGTTCCGGCCGGCATGGGCTTGTGAAAAACTGTCTTGGAGCATGTGCAGCAGCGCTCCCATGGCGACCTTGTCGAGGTCCTTGCGGACCTCGACGATGCCGGTGGCAAATAGATTCGTGGCAGTCATATCGCCGGGGAAATAGTGCTCCAGCCGGTCGACGCCGAGGGTTCGTATGAAGCGGTCAGTCGGAATCGTCCTGGTCGCCACGCCCCACAGGAACTGCGCCCACATCCGCATTCGCTGGTGTGTTTCTGCGGCAGTCTCGCCGTCATACGCGGCCATTGAGTGGAAAAACTGCAGGTCACCGAAATGTGATCGGTACAAAAGATACTCACCTGGGCCGAAAGCCGGCTCGCCGGGCTTGCGAGACATGCGCTGCTTGGCGGTCTTGTCGGCATCGGAGAAGAGGCCCTTCCAGCACTTGGGTTGGGCCGTTGAGCGCAGCGTGACCTTGGCATCGCAGTCTGCAATGCGCGGTGGCGATGCGCGGTTCAGCGCGAACGGTGGATCGTCGGGCCAGCGTACGCCGTAGAGAAGCACTTGATTGACGCGGACGGCTTCAGTGGTCAGGCACTGTTTTTCCAAGCCCGCCTGAGCCACGCAGTCGAGCGCGTTGAGGGTGATGGCCTCATGGACCGGGCTCTTGATCATGGGAAGTGCATTCCCGACGAACCATTGACCGATGCCATCGATGAACTGGTTGCCGCCAAGACTCGACAACTTGCGGTCAACGTCGCTGATGCGAGGTAGGACCTGGAAGGCCGGCGCAATAGAGGGCAGCAGCGCCGCCGTCATCAGTGTGGTTGCCACATAACGCCTCAGACGGGTCTTCGCCATGATCATGATCCTCCGATACTTTGTCTTACGGAATGCCTATTTGATGGGGTGGGCGATTTGAAATTGCTCGTAAACGACTGGCGGCCGCGCCTCGCTAGATGACTCCAACGGTATCGTGTTCTGGCGCTCTGATGTAGGGCCTCCAGATTTACGAAGTTGAGTCTGCCGGATTTGTGTGGCGGCAAGCTCCTGTCTTCGTTGATCGGAACGAGCCACTTGTCCGGTCATGAAAAACTTTCCTTCTGGCTGAACAACGGGGGGAGCTTCGCCGCATTGCTGACCAGTAATTGGTAGTTCGGCGGCGCCTGTTTGGAGGCGTCCAGTGCGAGGCGCAAGTCCTGGATGGCATACGAGGCGAGACATTCGCGCACTCGCAGGCGCATGGCACGGGCCCCGGGAAAGTATTCATGCGCGATCATCTCTTGCTGTGCGATGGACAGGGCAGGGTGGGCAACGACCACGAGCTCCAGCATGCGCAACCACTCCGCGTCGCCATCTTGCGGATTCATGTTCGGGGTGTCCACGAGTTCGGCTGACGCCATGCGACCCAGTGTGAAGTCGCGATAGCCCAGACGCTGTGCACACCAGGCGCGCACATGCCAGCGCCGGGGTGCGCGCACGAATGCGTGGGGAAAGATGATCCGTTCCGAGCCTGCTGGCGAGGACATGGACCTGTAGATGATTTGGACGCCGGTCTGCTGCTTGACGGCGCGGAACAGGGTCGAAAACACCTGTGGAGCTACCGCTGAGAGATCGATCCGGGCATCCTCCACAAATCCCCCAACCAACCGGTCCTGGTGATGGCTCACGATCCGCAGGTACTCGTCGGGCGAGCGTCTTGCGGACCGTGGATCAGCGAATTCGAGTGGGGCATGAGCCGACGCACGTCGGGCGCGGCGCCCCATCCGTTTGACCAGTTCGCCCATCAGGCGGCTCGCCCACACGGCTTTGACGTCCAACAACTGTCGAATGCGCTCGTTGTCGATCGCGCCTTCCCAGGTCAGTACGGTTTCGAGATTGCTCAGATGGGACACGGAGCCGATAGGTCGAATTGCGATGGCCGAAGCATACTACAAATTTAGCTTGCAAGCTAAATTAGCTTGATGTATAAATTTGTCATGAACCTGTTCGATCGCCTGCCCAATGGACTGTTCGGTCCGCTCACAGGGCGCTACAACCGCCGGGCCTGGGAGCTGCTGGTTCGGTTATCGGAGCGCTTTTTCGGTGCGGACTGCGTGCCACCGTATGCCGAAGGCTATCTGCACGAGCAGGTGACGAAGGAGATAGAACGCTTCCTGCTTGACGAGCAATGGGAGGAGGAGAGTGCGGATGCTGCGGCGACACCGATCAACGTGCAGGCCAACCAATGGCTGGCGAGGTTGGTTGAAACCGGTTGGCTGATCGAGGACCGCGTTGGGCTACGGGTCTTTGTCAGCATGCGCCCGGTGGTGGCCCGATTTTTCGATGCCCTAGAGCAGTTCGCGCTCGACGGCCCACAACTGGTCGGCGGCAGCATTCAGATGATCTACAACCAGTTGAAGGCAGTTCAGTCCAATCCAAAGGAACAGGCGGCCGGCTTTCAGACGGCCGCCCAGTCTTGCTCGCGGCTGATCAATAGTCTGAACGCCACCACCTTGAGGGTGAGGGACCTCATTCGAGATCTCACGCAGGAGCAGGCTACGCCTGTCTTTGTGAAGCGCTTCTTCAGTGAGCACATTGAAGAACTCTATGTCCGTGACTTCCGCCAGATGCGCACGGAGAACCATCCGCTGATGCTGCGTTTCGAAATTATCGAGCTCGTTGATACGGTCGGCACCACGGAGCCGTCTCGTGAACAGTTGTTGGCCGGCTACCGTGCACTACCAGGTGCTCGCCATGAGGCGGTTGAAGACATGTTGGCTCGCGATGTTTCGAGATTCCAGCGTCTGCTGGACGTTGAGAAATTCCTGGAGCGGATGGATCGCGTCATCGATTCGGCGACACAGCGGGCGCTGGCCTATCTTGGCTATCGCCTCAAGGCGTCGGAGCGGCTCGAGGATGTTTTGGCGGACGCCGTCGCCAGTGCCTGCCGTTTGTCCGATCAGGGCCAGGTCATTTCCGGCAGGCTGCTCTCCCCGTCGCCGGTGGTGGCGGACTACCGCCTCCGGATGCCAAACCTGCCGGTGGCCAAACCAGACCGGCGCGCGATGGTCAAGCGCGAGATGACGCCGCGCGAGCGGGCTGAGCTGATGCTTCGTCGGGCCATGGTGCGTCACCGGGACACCACTCCCGTGGCGATCAGGCGTTATGTGCAGGCGCATGTGCCCGTGGGCGCGGAGATCGAGGGAGCTCATCTTCCCGTGCACGGGGTGGATGACGCGGTGGCGGTCCTGGTGCTGATGCGACTAGCCGCCATCGGGAGCGTCAACCCGAAGGCGCTGCGCGCCAATCCGCTGCTGCGGAACCTCGATTTCGAAGCAGTCATGGATGAAGGTGGACGGGTGAACACAGAGCTATTCGAACTACCAGGATTCAAGGTGAGAAGGAGGTCCGCCAATGCCGCGTGATTGGAATGCCCTTGCGGCAAACTCAGATGGACTGTATGAGGTGAGCGACTTTAAGCACGCCATGTACCAGTTGGTTGTCCAGCAGTGCATCTATCTGCGGCAGCGCGACCAAGCCGTCGCCTACCGCCTGATCTCGGCGCACCGCGATGCCTTTGCAGAGGCCGTCGCGTTGATGGGATTGCGCCTGGGCTTCGTCGATCGGCACGAGCTCTGCTATGTGACTCAGGATGGCGGCACGCAGAGCCCGATGGACCTGCAGGAGACGCTCTTTCTCCTGACGTTGCGACACGTCTACCACACCCGTGCAAGCGCCGGCGACCTTACGCCGGATGGTGATGCGTTGATCGACATTGCGGAGTTCGAGGAAAGCTACAAGAGCTTGTGTCACCGGGATTTCGACGGCCGCGTGGATACCCTGCGCACCCTGTTGAAGATGTCGGCGCGGCACGGCGTCGCGAGGGCCGTGGATGCGCCGGAAGGGGATCCGCAACCTTTTGCCATCATGATATGGCCGGGTATCGTCGAAGTACTGAGTGAGTACGCGTTGAATCGGTTCGGTGCCGACCTGAAGGCTCGTGCGGTCAATGCCGAAGCGGCGCCAGCGGCGCAGGAGTCCACCTCATGAAAACCCTGGTCGCCGTGCACGTCGTGCAGTTTTCATTGTGGGATTACGAGACATTCCAGATCAGTCCGGGCGGGACCGGCTTCATCGGGCCCAACGGTGCTGGCAAGACAAGCCTGGTCGATGCCGTCCAGATCGCGATGGTCGGCGGGCACGGCCAGCATCTGCACTTCAATGCGCAATCGGTGCACAAGGACTCTAGGTCGATCCGGGCTTATGCGCTCGGCGTGATGCGCTCCGGAGAGGGCGAGCAAGGGGTGGTGTCGCGCAAGCGGGACGCGGCTCTTTCGTACATTTCGCTGGTTTTCCGCGGCCAGGAGTCGGGCGATGTGCTCAGTGCTGGCATATGCATACATGCGACCACGGTTGATCAGCGGGTGATGGGTTTGTACGTCTTGCCCGGCGTAGAGTTGAAATTGGAGCACCACCTGGAAGACCTGGGCGACCGAGGAAAAGCCCCGATTGATTGGGAGCTTTTCGCCGAATTCGGGCGCTCGCATGTTCGCTCTGCCGGACGCTCTCCCACGATCACGACGCGTCCAGAAACCTACATGCAGGAGTTGCTGCACAACGTCCAACAGGGGGTCGATGTGCGCAAGTTCCTGCGCGCCTTTGGCCATAGCATCAATCTCAAGGCTGTCAGCAGCGTGGGAGACTTCCTGCGTGGATACCTCGTAGAAGCCACACCGATCGACAAGCGGGGGACCCTCCAACATATCAAAACACTTCGCAGCCTGGGGCGGCAGATTGAAGACGTGACAGCGCAAGTGGCACGGCTTGAGGTGATCGAAAAACGCTATGCGAAGCTTGCCGGTTTGCACCGCCAGACCGCTGTCGCCAGAGCAGTTGGCCTTCAGGTTCGATTGGAGGCGGCCGACGAGACTGCCGCTGCTCTAGACGCAGAAATCACCGACATTAAAAGACTGCTGGAGAAGGCTCACTTGGATCTTCCGCTGCTGGAGCAAAGACACCAGACTTTGAACGAGACCTATGAGAGTCTGTTAGCAAAGCTGGGCTCTGATCCCGAGGCGCAACAACCCGCGCAGTTGGAGCAATTGCGGAAGGCCCACAGCACGACTGTCAAGCAGGCGCGCAAAGAAGTAGAGCGCCTGGTGCTGCAACTGCGAGAAGCAATGCAGGAGACAGTGGCAGCGCTAGAGAGCCGGCATAAGCTAAAGGCAAATGCTGTCGAGGAAGAGATGAAGCGCTGGGACGGTTGGGCCAAGGCAGGACATATCGCGACTCCGGAGCAACTGCAAACGGCACTTGGCGTCCTGAGGGCGTGCGAGACGCAGCTGAGCGCCGAACGTGCTCTGGCCCGGAAAGAAGAAGATGAAGCGAAGGCCGCGGCACAGTCCGCCAAGGCGAAGCTGCAGGCCGTCAACCAGGGCAAGAAGATCTCCGATGGCGATGTGGCAACGGCAGGGGCCTTATTTGAGCAGGCCGGAATCGCCTATGAGCCCGTGGCCAGCTTGGTGCAGGTTACCGATCCACGTTGGCGGGGCCCCATCGAGACATTCCTGGGACCCCATCGTCTGGCACTCGTCGTGGAGGCTGGGAGGGAGGATGAGGCAGTAGATCTGATCCGGCGGCAGCGGGTCAACAACGTCACAGTGGTGCAACCAGAGCACTTGCGCGCGGACATCGACCGTGCACCGGCTCCGGACTCGGTCGCGGCGCTGCTGGACAGCACCAATGCAGTCGCCTTGGCCTATTTGCGCCGAATTCTGGGCCGCATGAAGCGAGTGGACTCCACCGAGCAACTACGGCATGAGTCGCGCGCCATGACGGTCGATTACATGCTCAGCGCCAATGGTGGAACCAAGCGCATTCGTCCTCTCGATGAGCAATCTTGGATGCTCGGCGTGAAGCTGACCAACGAAGATCGGGTCGCCGCCGTCAATGAGACCCGCAGCGCGACTAACGCGGAGCGTGACGCCAGTCTATACCTCGGCCAAGTCGAGGGAGCGTTTGTAAAGGTCCAGGCCGCTTTGAAGCAGGTTACGCAACTGTCTTACGCGGCCGCAGTGGCGCAGCATACGTCCGCAGTACGAGAATTGGACGCCACGGCCGACCCCGCAGCGATGCCTGTGTCTGAACGTCTTAATGCTTTGCGAGAAAAGGTTAAAGAGGCGCGCGAGCAGTCGGTCGATGCCGGCAATGTGTTGGGGAACCACAAGATCGACATCAAAGGCAAGGAAACGAAGCTGTCGGGGCTCGTCCCGCAGTTTGCTCAAGCGCGTGAAGAACTGGCTAAGCTGGAAAAGAAGCATGCAGACGCCATCTGCGATCCGGACTGCGACCACGACGCGATGCCCCAGGAGTACGACAGGCTACAGGCAGCGATTTTGTCGGCTGGGCTTGAACTGGCGCTAGTGGAGCTGGAGCAGCATGCTCGGCAGTTGGACTCCAACATCCAGGCAGCCCTCGCGGTTGCCCGCGATGGCTTTGTTGACTTCATCAATGAATACTCAATCGGCTTGGTGGACGAACGCAGCGACTGGCGCAAGGCCCATGGTTGGATCGGACGGCACATCAGGAAGCTGAATGATTCGACGCTGAAGGAGTACCGCAAGCAAGCAGACGATGCGCGCGAGGCTGCTGAACAATCGTTCAGGTCGGACGTCAAGTTCAAGATGCGCGAGGCTATCCAGCGGGTCAGGCAGGAGATTCGCGACTTGAACGCGATCCTGCAAACCTGCCCAGCTTTTACCAATGGCGAGAAGTACCAATTCTTGGCGAAGCCATCGCCGGCGCACCGCGATCTGTACGAACTCATCGTCGCCGCGCCCGATGCAGGGGGTGAGGATCTGTTTGGGCAGCAGGGCGTTCAGAACAACCTCATGGCTCTGCTGGAGGACAGCGAAAGCGGCAAGGACCGAGGCAACAATCCGCTGGAGGACTACCGTTTGCTGTTCAACTTTGACCTGCAGATCATCCAAGACGGCAAGGTCGTAGACCTATTGAGCAAGCGAATGGGCGTGGCTTCCAACGGAGAGCACCGTGTGCCTTTCTACGTCATTGCAGGAGCAGCATTGGCTCGGCCGGGAGCCTCACACGTCGGTACGGGCTTGATGATTCTCGACGAGGCCTTCTACGGTATGGATGCCCAGAACACTTATGTGACCGCAACCTTCTTGAAAAGCCTGGGACTACAGTTAATGATGGCGGGCCCTGATAGCGATGTCGGCAAGCTTGCTCCCTTGATGGACAACTACTACGACTTGGCCAGGTATGGTTCAGACGTGTTTGCCGAACATGTGGTCGTTAAGGAAGCGGCGCATGCGTTGTTTTCGAGCGATATCCCGATACTCCATCCGGAATTGATCGATGTTGCGGAATCCCAGCTGTTTGCCGCGGCCAGGGGAGGGTGAAGGCGCATGGCGGAGGATGATGACAAGACTGCTGGGCACGGTGCGACGCTGGCGCGCAAGGCGCTGGAGCGGCTGCTGGCCCGGGCGGAGAACGCTGCATCGAAGGGTCCGGCACAGACGGACCGCGCCAGTAGGTCCGTGACGCTGCCCCTGTCCGAGAAATCCTTTCCGGAGTACCTGCGGTTGCAACGTCATGCCGATAAGGCCGTGTGCAACGCCAGCCTCCAGCTGGCCGAGCGAGATGGAGCAATCAGTGTTGAATGGGACAGCCGGGCGGGCGAGCGAGCGCATGTCCAGCGCATCGTGTTGCGCGACGGAGCTAGGCTAGCCGAGCACCTGGGTATCGAGCCGCGCTGGGACGTCGTTGCGCAGGCTGAGCGTCAGTTCGAACCTCACGTCACCGAGCACCCGGTACTCACACACGTGCTCGAAGCCTGGCGCAAGGGCAATTTGGTTCGCGGAACTCGGCCTGGCGATGTGGCTACGTGGCTCGACGCCATTCGAGTGATGGAGTATTGCGCGCCCAGGTGCGGCGATGACATCGCCATTCGAAGGTTGAGCGCTGGCCTGTTCCACGACAGCAAGCGCATTGAGGCAATCTGGCCCGCGCTTGACGCCCTGGTGCAGGGCGACGCCACCATGGTGCAAAGCGAAATGGAGGATCTGTTCTCCGAACTTGGACTGGTCAAGTTTCCGCCGACCCTGCTTGTCGCCGGTAACGCTGCAGTGATGTACGGAAATGACACCGTTAGGGCATCGCGGCCATATGTCGGCTTCGCGCCTTCAGTCATTCGTTCGGTACAAATCGATCCAGGTTTCGGCCAGCGGCTGTTGACCGTTGAGAATCTGACCACGTTCCACGAAATGGCCGGACAACGGCCGGACGATGCCATCGTCATCTACACGGGTGGCATGCCGAGCCCATCGTGGAAGCGAGCCTATGCTGTGTTTCTGAAGGCGCTTGCGCCGACCGCTACCCTCTATCACTGGGGCGACATCGACTTGGGCGGATTCCGCATTGCGTCGCACATCGCTAAGTGCTGTGAGCAAGAAGGGCGTTCGCTCCGCTTGCATGGCATGCGCGCTGACGCCGTGCTACCCGGCACCGTTACCCGGCGTGAATTGGCACCCTCTGCACGGCGCGAGATTCTCAGGGTCTGTGAACGCTGGGGGTGGTGTGAAGAAGCCGCGGCAGTCGGGACGCTCGCGGTCGAGCAGGAAGCGATGGAGCCATGCTGGCCCGAGTGATAGCGGCAGCGGGGCAAGTACCTGTCGATCTATTGAGCGACTGTCCGCAAGTTTGCAGCTAGCTTGCGTGGGACCCTGGCATTCGGCCACGCTCATGACCGTTGGCAAAGCACCTCGGTCATGAACGTCTCAGATCAGCCTCAGAACGGTCATGATGCCGGCGTGGCTGAAAGGTCGCTCCCGGCCGATGGAGCGGAAGTTAGTAGCCATGGCTGCGTGCCATCCCCGGACAAACAGAAGCCCGCTTTAGCGGGGTTCTGTTGCTCATCTGCTACGCGCTGCGCAGTGGATCGGTGTTCTTGGCGTCCGATTGGCGTTCGTAAGTGTAAGTTATTGATTTTGTTTGTATTAATTCGATCTTGTAGCCATCGGGGTCCGTCACAAACGCGATCACCGTGGTGCCGCCTTTCACTGGACCCGCTTCGCGCGTCACGTTGCCGCCCGAGGCCTTGATCTTCTCGCACGCCGCAGACGCATCCGGCACGCCCAGTGCGATATGGCCATAAGCCGTGCCCATCTCATAGCTTTCCACGCCCCAGTTGTAGGTCAGCTCGATCTCGGCCTGGCCGGGGTTGCCACCCTCGAAGCCCAGAAACGCCAGCGAGTATTTGTATTCGGGGTTCTCGGACTGGCGCAGCAACTGCATGCCCAGCACCTGGGTGTAGAAATCAATCGAGCGTTGAAGGTTGCCAACGCGCAGCATGGTGTGGAGGAATTTCATGCCTTCGATTGTGCCGGCAAGTCGAAAACCAGGCAGGTGGTGGTGGCGTGGGCGTAGAGCGTGCCATCGGGCCCCACCAGGCGCGCCTCAGCCGTCGCCAGCTGGCGCCCGGCATGGATCACGCGGCCCTCGGCACGCACGCGCTGCACCTTGGGTGTGATGGCTTTGACCAGGTTGATGCCCAGCTCGGCCGTGGTGTAGCCGCGTCCGGGCTCCATGCGCGTGTGTATGGCACAGCCCAGGGCCGAGTCGAGCAGGGTGGCAAACCAGCCACCGTGCACAGTGCCCATGGGGTTGAAGTGCTCCACGCGGGGCGTGCCCTGGAAAGTGGCAGTGCCTTCGCCCACGTCCACGATCAGAAAGTCCAGCGTTTTGGCGATGGCGGCATAGGGCAGTTCGCCGCGCAGCATGGCTTGCATTTGCTGCAGGCCGTTCAGGTGGACAATCTGCTCACGGCGGGCCACGCCCGGGCCGGGGCCTGCATCCAGCGTTGCAAGGATGTCGCGCTCCTGCGCGAGCCAGTGTTCAAGGTGGTTGTGCTGGGTCATGGGGCGTACGGGCCGGGAGTGGGGTTGAGGTCAAATAATTGCATGTGCAATTATTGCAGATACAATCAAATCCATGCAAGCCGAACCATCGACCCTGGTCCCCGTGCCGCCGCAGGGCTGCACCAACCTCAAGCTGCGCCAGTTGATGCGCCGCGTGGCCAACCACTACGACACCGAAATGGCCCAATGCGGGCTCAAGACCACACAGTATTCGCTGCTGTCACATGTGCTCAAGCTGGGCCCGATCCGCCCGGGCGACTTGGCGGTGGCCATGAAGATGGACGCCTCGACGTTGACGCGCAACCTGCGCCCACTGGTGGATGCCGGATGGGTCACGCTGGGAGCGGGCGCCGATGCCCGCAGCCGCCTGGCCCACATCACCGACACCGGCCGCGACAAACGCGCCGAGGCGCAGCGCCACTGGAAGGCCGCGCAACTCGCGCTGAATCAAACACTGGGCTTGGAGCGCGTGATGGCATTGCATGCGCTGGTGGACGAATCCATGGATCTGCTGGCGGCGTTACCCGCGCAAGAGCATGGCCATGCTGGCTGATGCCTGCCAGGCCTGTTCTCCTGCAACGGGGTCTGTCCTGTGACTGACGGCCTTGAACCATGACAAACGGCACTGACCCCAAGTCGCTCTGTAACAAGCGTCCGTGAGTTTCTGTCTACCAGGTCCCAAGCGATTTAGCTCAGAACGAGCCCCCGTGAATCATGGCTACACTGCGCCGTTCACTTCAGCACGTCCCCCAGGCACAGGTATTTGATCTCCACATAGTCATCCATGCCATGGTGCGAGCCCTCGCGGCCCAGGCCGGACTGCTTGACGCCGCCAAAGGG
>NZ_JBXAGC010000049.1:0-14866 GCF_058793725.1 Acidovorax sp. GW835-FHT14B10 | reverse complement strand
CGCTGGTACGAGGCACAGCGCAAAAAGGCCGCGTGACTTGTGGGTTAAGAACTCCACCAAGCAGGGGCAAGGTCACTCCAGCGAGGTACCTGCTTACCGTACCATTCAAGTGCTACCGCTTTGAAAGTGTCCCCCAACCCAGGAGCGTTGACCAATTTTGCAGCCTGACGCGCTTTGGCAGGATCGATACCTTCCGATTTCTGCAAGCGTGCTACATCCCTGGCTTTCCGAGCAGCAGTCAAACTGACCTTCGGATAGCTGCCGAGTGCCAAGCGCCCTTCCTTGCCGTCTTTCCAATATTTCCAGAACCAACGCCGAGAGCCTGCGGGGCTGACCTCAAGGTACAGACCACCTGAGTCGAGCGCTCTCGCTTGGCCCCGGGAGAACAGGTTGCATTTCGGCACTGCGCATCAGTCAACATAGGGAACAAATCCTCTCAATAGGAACCTCCCTCAGAAGGGAGTGGGGGAACAAGGGGAAGAAATCTACCATTTCCTCTGTTTATTCCCCCTACTGTTCCCCCTACAGACGTTGGCTGCAGTGGAATCCTCTTGGACATCATCGGATCTAAGTCATTGATTTCACAAAAGAAAAAAGGGGTCCAATGAATTTCATTGAACCCCTTTGTACGGGTGGATGGTGGAGCTGGCGGGAATTGAACCCGCGTCCGCAAGCCTTTATCGGGCAGATCTACATGTTTAGCGGTCTGTTTTAAGTCTCGCCATCGGCATCGCGCAGTCGCACGCTACACCGGCCGCCAGTACCCTATTTTCTCGCCCCCATCCAAGGTACCCGGATCGGGGCCAGCCCATGTAATTATCCTTGCAGCCGGGAGGAACTGATTGCTCAGAACCCCCTTGCCCAGCCCATCGGCCAACTGTTGCAAGGCTCACTGGCAATTAAGCAGCGAGTGCGAAACGTTCGTCGTTTGCAGTTAGTTTTTTAAATCGAGATTTACGAGCGTGACTCAAGCTCGACATGCACCACACCGATTCCGAACCCACGTCGAAACCAGGACAGCCCCTACGAGAAGCATTTTAGGCCTTCCCGAGCAATTGCAAGAGCTCGGCTGGAGAATTAATTACCGCCTGAGCGCCCCATTGCGACGGATTTGCCCTCGCTCCCAGATATCCATACGTCGCAGCCACCGTTCCCATGCCAGCGGCACGCCCCGCAGCGATATCCCGCTCGTCGTCGCCCACATAGATACAAAGGCCAGGATCCAATCCCAGGCGCGACGCGGCTTCCAGGAGTGGCGCGGGGTGCGGTTTGGCATGAGGCGTTGTGTCCCCGCTCACAACGGCACTGGCGGTACTGAACAACGGCATGGCAAGGGTCAACGGCCCGGTAAAGCGGACCGATTTATTGGTAACCACACCCCATGCCATTTGCCGCTGAAGCAGTTGCTCGATCAGTGGAGAGATCCCATCAAAAACAGTGGTCAGATGGGTCATGCGCCTTTCGTAATTGACGAAAAACTCTTCGCAGTACGCGGCATAGTCTGGGTGCTCCGGCGTCAGACCAAAGGCCTCGCCCAGCATGCCCCGCGCTCCCGCGCCGGCCATGGGACGATAACGGTCCGAAGGCAAAGAGGGCATACCACGGTCGGTGCGCATCTTGTCGACCGCCGCACCAAGGTCAGGGGCGCTATCGATCAAGGTTCCATCCAGATCGAACAAGACAGCACGAATGTTGTGAAACATGCAGCGCCTCAAGCAGCACGCCGAGCGGCAAACATGTAGTTGACACTGGTGTCGCTACTAAGCCAATAGCGGCGCGTGAGCGGATTATGCTCAAGGCCACAGGTGTCCGTGACATCAAGGCCTGCTGCGCGGCAACTAGCGGCAAGTTCGCTTGGGCGAAGCAGTTTGGCGTATTCATGCGTACCGCGTGGCAGCATGTTCAAGATATATTCCGCCCCCACGATAGCCAGCGCAAACGCCTTGGCATTGCGGTTAATGGTAGAGAAAAAAACCCATCCACCAGGCTTCACGAGTCGAGCACATGCCTGCACGACGGACGCGGGATCTGGAACATGCTCCAGCATTTCCATGCAGGTCACCACATCGAAGCTGGCGGGTTGCTCGGCGGCCAACGCTTCGACACTTATCTCCCGAAAACGCAAGTTAGCAGTCTGGGCTTCCAACGCGTGCAGTCTGGCCACACGCAAGGCCTTGGTGGACAGATCAATGCCGGTGACGTCCGCCCCCTTGCGCGCCATCGAATCCGAAAGAATTCCCCCGCCACACCCCACATCCAGCACCGCCTTTGCAGACAAGGCTGCCCGGCTATCAATCCACTCCAGGCGGAGTGGATTGATTTGATGCAGTGGTCGAAACTCGCTTTCGGGATCCCACCATCGGTGGGCGAGTTCAGAAAATTTGGCCAATTCGGCGGGATCGGCGTTCACAGATTCACTCATGGGAGTCATTGTCCATCAAGCTAAAGACGACCAAAGTACAGGCGTAAAAAAGGCCCCGAACTTGGGGCCTTTTTTGAGCAATCCGAAGATTACTTGGTAGCGCGGGTGCCGACCACTTCGATTTCGACGCGGCGGTTCTTGGCGCGACCTTCTTTGGTCTTGTTGTCAGCCACAGGCTGCTTCTCACCCTTGCCTTCGGTGTACACGCGGTTCTTTTCGATGCCCTTGGAGACCAGATAGGCCTTCACGGCTTCGGAACGACGCACCGACAGCTTCTGGTTGTAAGCATCAGAACCCACGGAGTCGGTGTGACCCACAGCGATGATGACTTCCAGGTTGATATCCTTGACCTTGGAGACCAGGTCATCGAGCTTCGCCTTGCCTTCAGGCTTCAGAACGGACTTGTCAAAGTCAAAGAAAGCGTCGGCAGCGTAGGTCACCTTGGTGGCCACAGCGGGAGCTGGAGCGGGAGCTGGAGCAGCAGCGGCACGCGCTGGAGCAGCGGCGGGCGCTGGAGCAGCGGCCGGAACAACCAGAGCACCGTCGCATCCTGGAGCAGCCGTTGCGGGCGTCCAGTTGGCATCGCGCCAGCAGTATTCATTGGTGCCGTTTTTCCAGACCAGCTCGCCAGAGCCATTCTTCCAGTTGTCAACGGTTTGTGCGCCAGCGGCGGTTACGAGCGCTGCGGAGGCAAACAACATCGCCACTTTGTTCAGTTTCTTCATGGTTCTCCTCTTGGGGAAAAAGCCGCAGCCGCGCTGCGAAACAGGACGTTGTCGGTGACCATCACCAAAAACGTTCAATCGATTGTGCCATACGTAACAGGGCAAGTGATGGGGCCGCGGGCTTGGCGCCGTAGGACAAAAGCGCAATTGCCATGATATGTTGCTAAGTCGCTACACTGTCTTACCCCTAAAATGGCTTCCCTTCGCCGTCACCGCTGCCCCCAATGACCCAGTTTGCCAAAGAAACCCTGCCCATCAGCCTTGAAGAGGAGATGCGGCGCAGCTATCTCGACTACGCGATGAGTGTGATCGTGGGGCGGGCTTTGCCCGATGCGCGGGATGGCCTCAAGCCCGTACACCGGCGCGTGCTCTTTGCCATGCACGAGCTTAACAACGACTGGAATCGCCCCTACAAAAAGTCGGCTCGTATCGTGGGGGATGTGATTGGTAAATACCACCCGCACGGCGACTCGGCGGTGTATGACACCATCGTGCGCATGGCGCAGGATTTCTCGCTGCGCCACATGCTGGTGGATGGCCAGGGCAACTTCGGCTCGGTGGACGGCGACAGCGCCGCCGCGATGCGGTACACCGAGATCCGCCTGGCAAAAATAGCGCACGAGATGCTCGGCGATATTGACAAGGAGACCGTCGATTTCGGCCCTAACTACGACGGCAGCGAAAAAGAACCTCTGGTGCTGCCGAGCAAACTGCCCAACCTGCTGGTCAACGGCTCGGCCGGCATCGCGGTGGGCATGGCCACCAATATCCCGCCGCACAACCTCAACGAAGTGGTGGACGCCTGCCTGCACATGCTGCGCAACCCCGAAACCACCATCGACGAATTGATGGAGATCATTCCGGCACCCGATTTCCCAACGGCCGGCATCATTTACGGCATCAATGGCGTGAAGGACGGCTACCGCACCGGTCGCGGCAAGGTGGTGATGCGCGCGCGCTGCCACTTCGAGGACATCGACCGGGGCCAGCGCCAGTCCATCATCGTGGACGAACTGCCCTACCAGGTCAACAAGAAGACGCTGCAGGAGCGCATGGCCGAGCTGGTGCACGAGAAGAAGATCGAGGGCATCAGCCACATCCAGGACGAGTCCGACAAATCGGGCATGCGCCTGGTGATCGAGCTCAAGCGCGGCGAAGTCCCTGAAGTGGTACTGAACAACCTGTACAAGCAGACGCAGCTGCAGGACACCTTCGGCATGAACATGGTGGCACTGATCGATGGTCAGCCCCGCCTGTGCACCCTCAAAGACCTGATCAGCGTCTTCCTGCAGCACCGCCGCGAAGTGGTGACGCGCCGCACGGTGTTCGAGTTGCGCAAGGCGCGCGACCGCGGCCATGTGCTCGAAGGTCTGGCCGTCGCGCTGGGCAATATCGACGACTTCATCCGCATCATCCGCGAATCGCCCACGCCGCCAGTGGCCAAGGCCGAGCTGATGACGCGCTCCTGGGACAGCAAGCTGGTGCGCGAAATGCTCACGCGCACCCGTGCGGATGGCGGCGTGGTCAACGCCGACGACTACCGCCCAGAAGGACTGGAAAAGGAATTCGGCATGGGCCAGGATGGCCTGTACCGCCTGTCGGACACCCAGGCCCAGGAAATCCTGCAGATGCGCCTGCAGCGCCTCACCGGCCTGGAGCAGGACAAGATCGTGGCCGAGTACAAGGAAGTCATGGCGGTCATCGAAGACCTGCTGGACATTCTGGCCAAGCCCGAGCGCGTGTCAATCATCATTGGCGACGAACTCACCGCCATCAAGCAGGAGTTCGGCCAGCACAAGCTGGGTGCACGCCGCAGCGTGGTCGAATACAGCGCCCAGGACCTCTCTACCGAAGACCTGATCACGCCCACCGACATGGTGGTGACGCTCAGCCACACTGGCTACATCAAGAGCCAGCCCTTGAGCGAATACCGCGCCCAAAAGCGTGGCGGCCGGGGCAAGCAGGCCACGGCCACCAAGGAAGACGACTGGATTGATCAGCTCTTCATTGCCAACACGCACGACTACATCCTGTGCTTCTCCAACCGGGGCCGCCTGTACTGGCTCAAGGTCTGGGAAGTGCCGGCGGGCTCGCGCGGCTCGCGCGGCCGTCCCATCGTCAACATGTTCCCGTTGCAGGACGGCGAAAAGATCAACGTGGTGTTGCCGCTCACGGGTGACATGCGCAGCTTCCCCGCTGACCGTTACGTGTTCATGGGCACGAGCATGGGCACCGTGAAGAAGACCGCGCTGGATGAATTCAGCAATCCGCGCAAGGGCGGCATCATCGCCGTCAACCTCGACGACGGCGACTATCTGATTGGCGCGGCCCTCACCGACGGCCAGCACGACGTGATGCTGTTCAGTGATGGTGGCAAGGCCGTGCGCTTTGATGAAAACGACGTGCGCCCGCTGGGCCGCCAGGCCCGCGGCGTGCGCGGCATGATGCTGGAAGACGGCCAGAGCGTGATCGCCATGCTGGTGGCCGAGGACGAAACGCAGAGCGTACTGACCGCCACCGAAAACGGCTATGGCAAGCGCACCAGCATCATCGAATACACCCGCCACGGCCGTGGCACCAAGGGCATGATCGCCATCCAGCAAAGCGAGCGCAACGGCAAAGTGGTGGCCGCAACGCTGGTGCATGCCGATGACGAGATCATGCTGATCACCGACAAGGGCGTGCTGGTGCGCACCCGCGTTTCCGAAATCCGCGAACTTGGCCGTGCCACGCAAGGCGTGACGCTGATCGCGCTGGACGAGGGCTCCAAGCTCAGCGGCCTGCAGCGCATCGTCGAAAACGATGCCAACGTGTCCGACGTTGAAGCCGAAGCTGAAACGAACACGGACAGTGGCGCACCCACTGCGCCCGACACCCCGGATACACCCAACGCCTGACCCGTACCGCACGATCCTGTCGTGTGCCCATAGCGCCTAAAACAGAAGCTGCCAGCGCTTACCCCATAAGCGCTGGCAGCATTTTTGATCAAGATACGATGACACGCCCGTACAACTTCTCGGCCGGCCCGGCTGCCATTCCCCCCGAAGTCCTGGAACAGGCTGCCGCCGAGATGCTGGACTGGCACGGCAGCGGCATGGGCGTGATGGAGATGAGCCACCGCGGCAAGGAATTCATCTCGATCTACGAGGCTGCCGAAGCCGACCTGCGCGAGCTGCTGGGCGTGCCGGCCCATTTCAAGATTCTCTTCATGCAGGGCGGCGGACTGGCGGAAAACGCCATCGTGCCCCTCAACCTGTCGCGTGCCGGGGCAGTCGATTTCGTGGTGACCGGCAGCTGGAGCCAGAAGTCGCAAAAAGAGGCGCGCAAGTACGCCTCGGAAGTCAACGTGATCGCATCCGGTGAAGACAGCGGATTCACCGCCCTGCCCGATCCCGCGGGCTGGACGGTGAGCCGGGGTGCCAGCTATGTGCACATCTGCAGCAACGAAACCATCAACGGCGTCGAATTCCACCAGCTGCCCGACCTGAAGGCACTGGGCAGCGATGCGCCGCTGGTGATCGATTTCTCATCCCATGTGGCCTCGCGCGCCGTGGACTGGTCGCGCGTGGGCCTGGCCTTCGGTGGTGCGCAAAAGAACCTGGGACCCGCCGGCCTCACATTGGTGGTGGTGCGCGAAGACCTGCTGGGCCAGGCTCTGCCGATATGCCCCAGCGCGTTCGACTATCGCATCGTGGCCGACAACCACTCCATGTACAACACGCCGCCCACCTGGGGAATCTACGTGGCGGGTCTGACCTTCCAGTGGCTCAAGCGCCAGCGCGAGGGTGAGCACAGCGGCGTGGCGGCGATCGAGCAGCGCAACATCGCCAAGGCCCGCTTGCTGTACGACGCCATTGACCAGTCGCAGTTCTATGTCAACAAGGTGGCGGCCAACTGCCGCTCGCGCATGAACGTACCCTTCTTCCTGCGCGACGAAAGCCGCAACGATGCCTTCCTGGCAGGAGCCAAGGAGCGCGGACTGCTGCAGCTCAAGGGACACAAGTCGGTGGGCGGCATGCGCGCCAGCCTCTACAACGCCATGCCCCTGGCCGGTGTGCAGGCGCTGGTGGACTACCTGCGAGAATTTGAACAAAAAAACGCCTGAACACCCGTTCAGCCGCACGCTCCGCCAACGCCGCCGTCATCCATGAACAATCCGCAAGCCTCACCCGACCTCGCCAGCCTGCGCGTGCAGATCGACAACATCGACCAGCAACTGCTCACGCTGCTCAACCAGCGCGCGCTGGTGGCCGAGCGGGTGGGCGAAGTCAAGAAGCGCGAGGGCACGCCCTTCTTCCGCCCCGACCGCGTGGCACAGGTGATCGAGAAGATCCAGACCGCCAACCCCGGTCCGCTCAAGGGCGCCCATGTGGCGGCCATCTGGCGCGAGATCATGTCGGCCTGCCTGGCGCTCGAATCACCCCAGCGCGTGGCCGTGCTCGGCCCCGAAGGCACTTTCTGCGAACAGGCGGCCATCGAATACTTTGGCGGCGCCGCCGACCTGATGTACTGCGCCAACTTCGACGAAGTCTTCCATGCCACCGCTGCTGGCAGCGCGCAGTACGGGGTGGTGGGCGTGGAGAACTCCACCGAAGGCGTGGTCACCCGCTCGCTCGACATGTTCCTGCACACGCCTGCCCATGTGGTGGGCGAGGTCAGCCTGCTGATCCGGCACAACCTGCTGCGCCAGACCAACACGCTCGACGGTATCGAGGCCGTGCTGGCCCACCCCCAGGCCCTCGCGCAGTGCCAGGCCTGGCTGACCAAGCACCTGCCCCATGCCGAGCGCCGCCCGGTCTCCAGCAACGCAGAAGGCGCGCGACTGGCGGCCACCAACCCCACATGGGCTGCCCTGTCCAGCGAGCGCGCAGCCCAGCAGTTCGGCCTGCACATCGTCGCCCACGCCATCCAGGACGATGCCTACAACCGCACACGGTTCGCCATCATCTGCCTGCCCCACACGCTACAGACGCCGCCACCGTCGGGCAAGGACTGCACCAGCCTCATCGTGTCCGTCCCCAACCGACCCGGCGCGGTGCATGACCTGCTGGTGCCGCTCAAGACCCATGGCGTCTCGATGACCCGCTTTGAATCGCGCCCTGCCCGCACGGGCCAGTGGGAGTACTACTTCTACATCGACCTTGACGGCCATCCCGCCCAGCCCCATGTGGCGCTGGCGCTGGAAGAACTGCGCAGCCTGTGCGCGTTCTACAAGGTGCTGGGAACCTACCCTGTCTCGGCCTGAGGAACCCGCATGTTTGAACAGCTCGGACTGATTGGCTGCGGCCTCATGGGCGGCTCGTTTGCGCTTGCGATGAAAAAGGCAGGTCTCGTCAAACGGGTGGTCGGCTACAGCAAATCCCCCTCCACCACCGACCGCGCCCGCCAGCTGGGCGTGATTGATGTCGAAGCCCCTTCGGCCCTGCTGGCCGTGGCCGGGGCCGACATTGTGCTGGTGGCTGTGCCCGTCGCCGCCACAGAGGCCACGCTCAAGGCCATCAAGCACCTCGTCACCCCGCAGATGCTGATCATGGACGTGGGCTCCACCAAGGCCGACGTGGTGCAGGCGGCCCGCCACGCACTGCGTGACCAGCTGGGCTCATTCGTGCCCGCCCACCCGATTACCGGGCGCGAGGTCTCCGGGGTGGAGCACGCCGATGCCGAGCTCTACAGCGGCCGGCAGGTCATCCTCACCCCCATCGAGCGGACGCTCACAGCGCAGCTGCACAAGGCCGAAGAGGTGTGGACGGCGCTGGGGTGCCGGGTGACCAGCATGTCGCCCGAATCGCACGATGCCGCGTTTGCCGCCGTCAGCCACCTGCCGCACCTGCTGGCATTTGCCATGATGAACAGCATCACCGGGCAATCCAGCGGCGATGATTTCCTGTCGCTGGCGGGCCCGGGCTTTCGCGATTTCACCCGCATCGCTGCAAGCGACCCCAAGATGTGGCGCGACATTTTGCTGTCCAACCGTGAAGAACTGCTGGCCCAGTCGCGGCTGTTCCAGCAGGCCCTGCAGACTTTTGAGCAGGCCATGCAAAAAGGCGATGCGCAGCGCCTGGAAGACATGCTCACCCTGGCCAGCGAAACCCGTGCCCACTGGCGCATGGGAGCAAAGAGAAAATAACCCCCTGAGTCGCCTGCGGCGCCTTCCTCCAAGAGGGACGCCCCCGGTGGCCTGGCAAAGCCAGTTCCACGGCGGCACTGGCCGAGGACGCGCCGGTGCACATGCCATTGGCCTAACCGATACACCACACCGATGTACAGCACCGCATTCCTTGACCTGCCTCCTCTGCAAACCGCGTCGGGCAACGTCCACCTGCCCGGCTCCAAGAGCATTTCCAACCGCGTGCTGCTGCTGGCGGCGCTGAGCGCCGGCACCACCACCGTGCACGACCTGCTCGCATCCGACGACACCCGCGTGATGCTGGACGCGCTGCGCCAGATCGGCTGCACGGTGGATGAGGCGGGCAGCACCGTGCGCATCACCGGCCTAGGTGGGCGCACACCGTTATCGCCGGCCCGACTCTTCATGGGCAACGCCGGCACGGCCATGCGCCCTCTGACGGCGGCGCTGGCGCTGCTGGGCGGTGCGTTCGAACTGTCGGGTGTGCCCCGCATGCATGAGCGCCCGATTGGCGATCTGGTGGATGCACTGCGCCAGCTGGGTTGCCGGATCGACTACCTGGGCAACGATGGCTACCCCCCCTTGCGCATTGCGCACGACCAGGGCGTTCCCGCCCTCGCCCTGGCTGCGCCCATCCAGGTGCGCGGCGATGTATCGAGCCAGTTCCTCACCGCGCTGCTCATGGCGCTGCCGCTGGCGGCTACACACCAGGATGTGGTCATCGAGGTGGTGGGCGAGCTGATTTCCAAGCCCTACATCCACATCACGCTGCAGTTGCTGGCGCGCTTTGGCATTGTGGTCGAGCACCAGAACTGGCAGCGGTTCACGATTGCAGCGGGCAGCCGCTACCAATCGCCCGGGAACATCCATGTGGAGGCAGATGCCTCATCCGCGAGCTATTTCATAGCACTTGGCGCCATCGCAAAAAGTGCCAGTGATCAAAAAGGCATAAGAATACAAGGCGTTGGCCTCGACTCGATTCAGGGCGACATCCACTTTGTCGAAGCCGCCCGGGCCATGGGCGCCGTGGTCACGGGTGGCCCCAACTGGCTGCAGATCGAACGCGGTGCATGGCCCCTGAAGGCCATCGACCTGGACTGCAACCACATCCCGGACGCCGCCATGACCCTGGCCGTGATGGCGCTGTACGCCAAGGGCACGACCACGCTGCGCAACATTGCCAGCTGGAGGGTGAAGGAAACCGACCGCATTGCCGCCATGGCCACCGAACTGCGCAAGCTCGGCGCCACGGTGCAAGAAGGTGCGGACTTCATCTGCGTGACACCGCCAGCGCGCGAGCAGGACTGGAAGCCCGCGAGCATCCACACCTACGACGACCACCGCGTGGCCATGTGCTTTTCGCTGGCAACCTTCAATCCAGCCAACCTGCCGGTGCGCATCGAAGACCCAAAGTGTGTCGCCAAGACGTTTCCGGACTATTTCGAAGCGCTGTTCTCCGTAGCCCAGGCAGAGACAGCACGTATTCCGGTGGTCTGCATCGACGGCCCCACCGCCTCGGGCAAGGGCACGGTGGCCGCGGCCGTGGCACAGCGGCTGGGCTACCAGTTTCTCGACTCGGGCGCGATGTACCGCATCACCGCCCTGGCCGCCGCGCGTGCCGGCCTGACCATCGACGCAGAGCATGAAACGCGCATAGGTGCCCTGGCCCAGACCCTGCCCGTGCACTTTGACGGCGGCCGGGTGCTGCTCGGCGACGACGACGTGACCGATGCCATCCGCACCGAAGAAGCCGGCATGAACGCGTCCCGCGTGTCAGCCCTGCCCGCTGTGCGCACGGCGCTGGTTCAACTCCAGCACAGCTTTCGGTGCCTGCCGGGCCTGGTGGCCGATGGCCGCGACATGGGCACGGTGATCTTTCCGAACGCCCCCTTGAAGGTGTATCTGACCGCCAGCGCCGCCTGTCGCGCCGAGCGTCGTTACAAACAGTTGATTTCAAAGGGTTTTTCAGCTAGTATCGACGACCTTCGCGCGGATCTGGAGGCGCGCGATGCCCGGGACAGTTCCCGCAGCATCGCACCGCTCAAGCCCGCGCAGGACGCTCTGGTCCTGGACAACTCCACCTTGACGATTGATGAAGCCGTCGATCAGGTGTTGGCCTGGTGGCAGGAGCGGCAGCCTTTCGCCGTCTCTGCGCAAGGCTGAACAGTGTGGGGCCCTTCTTGAAAACGGGGCTTCCAGGCAGCGCCGAAAGGCCTTGCCACAGGCCCATTCAGCCCCTCTCGCGCGCCAGCGCACAGGCTGTTTGGATCGATAACCTAACCCGCGGTTCTACCGCAAAAAACCACCGCAAGCAGCTATAAAAACAGTAGCAATAGTGCTACTGGAATCCTGTTTGTGGCAAGGAAACACATGTCCGAATCTTTTGCCGCCCTTTTTGAAGAATCCTTGCAGCGCACGGAAATGCGCCCCGGCGAAGTCATCACCGCGGAAGTCGTGCGCGTCGAGCACAACTTCGTGGTCGTGAACGCTGGCCTCAAGTCCGAAGCCTATGTGCCGCTGGAAGAGTTCAAGAACGACAAGGGCGAAGTCGAAGTCCAAGTGGGTGACTTCGTCTCGGTGGCCATTGGCTCCATCGAAAACGGCTACGGCGACACCATCCTGTCGCGCGACACCGCCAAGCGTCTGGCTTCCTGGATGAGCCTGGAAAAGGCCCTGGAATCCGGCGAATTCGTCACTGGCACCACCAGCGGCAAGGTCAAGGGCGGCCTGACCGTCCTGGTCAACGGCATCCGCGCCTTCCTGCCCGGTTCGCTGATCGATACGCGTCCGATCAAGGATCTGACGCCGTACGAAAACAAGACCATGGAATTCAAGGTCATCAAGCTCGACCGCAAGCGCAACAACGTGGTGCTGAGCCGCCGCGCCGTGGTGGAAGCCTCCATGGGTGAAGAGCGCGCCAAGCTGATGGAAACCCTGAAGGAAGGCTCCATCGTCCAGGGCGTGGTCAAGAACATCACCGAATACGGTGCGTTCGTGGACCTGGGCGGCATCGACGGCCTGCTGCACATCACCGACATGGCATGGCGCCGTGTGCGTCACCCCTCCGAAGTGGTGACGGCTGGCCAGGAAATCACGGCCAAGATCCTGAAGTTCGACACCGAAAAGAACCGTGTCTCGCTGGGCCTGAAGCAGATGGGCGACGACCCCTGGATGGGCGTGAACCGCCGCTACCCCCAAGGCACCCGCCTGTTCGGCAAGATCACGAACATTGCCGACTACGGCGCGTTCGTCGAACTCGAACCCGGCATCGAAGGCCTGGTGCACGTCTCCGAAATGGACTGGACCAACAAGAACATCGCGCCTTCCAAGCTGGTCACGCTGGGCGACGAAGTCGAAGTCATGGTGCTGGAAATCGACGAAGACAAGCGCCGCATCAGCCTGGGCATGAAGCAGTGCAAGGCCAACCCATGGCAAGAATTCGCACAGGACACGAAGCGCGGCGACCGCGTCAAGGGTCCCATCAAGTCGATCACCGACTTCGGCGTGTTCGTGGGCCTGGCTGCCGGCATCGACGGCCTGGTGCACCTGTCCGACCTCTCGTGGAACGAAACCGGCGAAGCCGCGGTTCGCAACTACAAGAAGGGCCAGGAAGTGGAAGCCATCGTGCTGGCCGTGGACGTGGACCGTGAACGCATCTCGCTGGGCATCAAGCAGCTCGACGGCGACCCGTTCACCACCTTCGTAACCGTGAACGACAAGGGCCAGACGGTGACCGGCAAGGTCAAGACCGTGGACGCCCGTGGCGCTGAAATCGACCTCGGCGAAGACATCGTGGGCTACCTGCGCGCTTCGGAAATCTCCCGCGACCGCGTGGAAGATGCCCGCAACGTGCTCAAGGAAGGCGACGAAGTCACCGCTGTGGTAGTCAATGTGGATCGCAAGACCCGCAACATCCAGCTGTCGATCAAGCAAAAGGACATGGCCGACGAGCAAGGCGCCATGGCCAGCCTGAGCCAGCAGTCGAGCCGCGAAAGCGCCGGCACGACCAGCCTGGGCGCCCTGTTGCGCGCCAAGCTGGACAACTCGGAAAAGTAAAGCGCTGACCCTTAGGGAGCATCTGCGCGATCCGCAGCGCACACGGCGCGATGATCCGTGCAGAGGCTCCCTAGACGATCAGACAGCGGGCGCCTTGTGCGCCCGCTTCTCTTTCAGTCCCTGATTCCCTGCCATGACCCAAGACTCCATGACCCGCTCAGACCTCGTTGAAGAACTGGCCGAACGCTTTGGTCAGCTCACCCACCGCGATGCAGAATTCGCGGTCAAGACCATCCTGGATGCCGTGGGCGACGCCCTGGTGCGCGGACACCGCATCGAGATCCGGGGCTTTGGCAGCTTTTCGGTGAACCACCGCCCTCCCCGCATGGGACGTAATCCGCGCAGCGGCGAGGCCGTGGCCATTCCGGAAAAGCGCGTGCCGCATTTCAAACCGGGAAAGGCGCTGCGGGAAGCCGTGGACCAGCGAACGGCCGAGCTGGACCGTCTCACCTGAGGCAAAAGAAGCTTCTGATTTGATGGCCTCTGGCGCTTGAAGGATAAGAGCTGCGAACAAAACATAGGCAGACTGCGAACGCAGATGACGCAGCAAGCCAGGCAAAGCAGTGCCAGATGAATGTCGATGCGGCGCTCGAAGCGGGTGCGCAGCTTGCCAAAGGCCGCCAGCCAAGCATGCGTACGCTCAACCACCCAGCGATGGCGCCCGAGCCGATCATTGCGCTCGACTCCTCTGCGGGCAATACGATCCTGAATGCCACGGCGTTTAAGGTGAGCGCGGCTCCGAGCGAAGTCGTAGCCCTTGTCCGCATGCAGCTTCTCGGGCCACTGGCGCGGCCTGCCGCGCTTGCCGCCCACCGCTGGCAATGCATCAACCAGATTCTCGAACACCACCGAGTCATGGCGGTTGGCCCCGGTGACGCAAAAGATCAGCGGGATGCCCTGGCGGTCCGTGAGGATGTGGCGCTTGCTGCCGAGTTTTCCCCGGTCCGTGGGGTTGGGCCCCGTGTACGGGCCCCCCGGGGGCTGGGCACGCTGGCCCCATCCACGCTGGCACGGCTGAAATCAAGCTTGTCAGCACTGCGCAGTTCGGCCAGCAACGCCAGATGCAGACGGTGCCATACGCCGGCGGCCTGCCAGTCACGCAGCCGTCTCCAGCAGGTCATGCCGCTGCCAAAGCCCAATTCCTGGGGCAGGTGCTCCCAAGGCGTGCCCGTGCGCAGCACGAACAGGATGCCATTCAAGGCCAGCTCATCACTCAGTCGCGGCCTGCCGCCCTTGGGCGAGGGCTTCACGGTCGGCAGCAATGGCTCGATCCTTTTGAACAGCGCCGTGCTGATTTCTTTGTTCCTGTTTCTTGCCATGCCGTATCAAACGCACATCGGGCACTGGGCGATGACAGGCTTTTGTTAGCCGCTCTAAGCGCCAGAGGCAATTTCCATGCGTAATCCATGAACGAACGGCCTCGCTCCGCACGACAGCCAGGCCCGATGGTCAAGCTCTTAGAGCCTGTTTACGATCTTCTGCATAGCAAAGCCAAGAAGGCCAAGTGGATGAACTGCAGACTGGTGTTCAGTAACC
>NZ_JBXAGC010000048.1:0-14904 GCF_058793725.1 Acidovorax sp. GW835-FHT14B10 | reverse complement strand
GGTTAGGGTTAGTACGTGGATCAGTTTTAGATGGAAAACCTGGGGGTTACTGGGTCACTTCTGGATGGAAATCAACATATTGAGCGCCATTGGGCCTGGCTTGCCTTTGAATCCCGCATCCACCAGCGCTTGGTCAATTGCTGGCGGTAGCTCGTGAGCCAGGCCATCGGTGGTAGTCCGCTGTGCGTGATCCACGATGAACTGCAGGACGGCGTTCGCAGGCAGCGGTAGCGTGATGCCTTGCCCGTACCGAAGGCCAAACCAGGCAGCCCAATAGCGCAGCGCAGAGCGATAGCTGGCCAACGTGTTCAAGGACTCGCCCTCGCGCATCAACTCTTCAACGGCCTGCGCAGTCACAAGCGACAGGGAGGACGGCTCCAGCGAGGGGATATTTCTCAGAGACGGCAGGCGCATGGTTGAAACCGAGGTTGTAAAGGCAAAATTTTGATAAAAACTACATATGATGTATTGTTTACAACAAATATAGTTGATAGATCACGATAAGCATCGATTATCGTTGGTAAAAATGTAGTGGAGTAGGGCGATGCAGTCAAAAATTGTTCGAGGTCCGCGTGGTGTGCAAATGGAAGAGGTCTGGGCAGCCGCCGACGCCGTTCTTAAACTCGGGGAGCGGCCGACGATAGAGCGAGTGCGACAACATCTCGGCCGTGGCTCCCCAAATACTGTGGGGCCGATGCTTGATGGTTGGTATGGGTCACTTGCCAAGCGGCTGCAGTCACCGGGAGATGCAGTTGAGCAAGATGGCGGCGCCGAAGTCCCCTTGCCCGCGCCGGTTGTCCGGGCTGCAAAAGCCATTTGGGGCAGGGCCCTCCAGCATGCTGACGAGCGCGCGATGGCTCAATTCACCGAAGCGCGCAGAGAATTGAACAAGCAAGCTGAGGCGCTACGTCAGGCGCAGGACGTCCTGGCACAGGAAACACAGCGCCTAGCCGACCGCAGCGAAGGCTATGAGCTGGCTATGCAGGCCAGGGATGCGCAGATCGCCGAAATGGGCCGTCTGGTTCAGGAGTTGCAGCAACAACTTGCCGGGAGCCAGGAAATGCTGGCTGCGTCACGCGCAGAGAGCAAGCAACTTCGCCTGGCAGCGGATGCAGAACGTCGGCGCCAGGAGGAAATGGAGGTTAACCACCACGCAGAACGCACGCGTCTGGAGGAGCGCGCTCAGGCTCAGGAGCGCAGACTTAATGCAGAGGTGGATCGTGTGCGCCAAGAATCGAAGCGGTTGGCGCTCAAATTGGAGAGCGAAACCCGGGAATCTGCAAAGTTCTTGTCGGCTTCGCTGGAGAAGGCTCGGGAGCTGGAGGCCGTCGTGGCGACACTGCAGGCAGAGAAAGCAGGTCTGGTCAAAGATCTGCAAGCCTCCAGGCACGAGACGAAGGACTTGCAATCAGAACTTGAGCAGCGCAGCACGGAAATGTTCGCCGTCCTCAACGAACTTCGCGATCGATTGCCGACGATCCCGACTAGCGATCCAGTGGGGCCCAAAGTGAAAACTCGCAAGGTAAGAGCTGGAGCGAGCAATCGCTCTAGTTAGCCAATGCGGTCCTGCGAATGCGTTGAATCTATCCGCCCGGCTGCGTGGCTTGACATTTTCCCTTCACCAGCCTTGACGTTTTCCCTTCAGCGGATGCCACCTGGCCCCAAGCGATCAAGGCAGCCAACTTGAATGGACTGGATGGAGCCTGCCATCGTTGCCCCCGAAGCCGAAGCGCCCAGAGCGAGGGCACTCAAGGACGAGACCCGAGCCGGCCCACTTCAGCGATCCTGGTGCCGCAGTTCGCCCGGATCCAGTCGCCCACCCACCACTCGCGCGTTCTCCGCCAGTTGTAGGATTGTCGTTTCTGGCTCCACAACTACTCAACAGGCGGGCCACGAATCGACCACAGATAGACACCAGATGTAGACAAGCATGGTCCTTGATGCGCTTGTCTGCAACCGCTGACTTACTTGTCATCAATCGCACATCAGGCGTGACCTGTTCGGTCAATAACGCCGGGGCCCTGTGGCCCTAATTGCATAGTTACCGGAATATCAATGCGGCCGGCTTGAGGTCAGCGCAGCGCGCTGCATTGCGGGTTCGCTAAGTTGTTGATTTCATTGGAATTTACACTGTGCATTCTTTTCGCGCCCCAATGTATGCACGCTAAGTTGTTGATTTCATTGGAATTTACACTGTGCATTCTTTTCGCGCCCCAATGTATGCACGCTAAGTCATTGATTTAATTGGGATTTACACTGTGCATTCTTTTCGCGCCCCAATGTATGCACGCTAAGTCATTGATTTAATTGGGATTTACACTGTGAATGCTTTGCGGGGCCTCATCGCTGCATGTCTGGCCGGTCAATAGCGGCAACGTTGGCCAGGCCAAGAGCCCGGGGCCAAAAAAAAGGCGCCCTCAGTGGCGCCTTTGATGGATCCAGTTTGGCTACTTCGGATCTTCCAACGGTAAGAGCTGGAGCGAGCAATCGCTCTAGTTAGCCAATGCGGTCCTGCGAATGCGTTGAATCTATCCGCCCGGCTGCGTGGCTTGACATTTTCCCTTCACCAGCCTTGACGTTTTCCCTTCAGCGGATGGCGCTGGAGCCGGTCTTCGCTTTCTGCGTTTAGCGTAGTAGCAACTAACGACGTGATGCAGCCACAGGACTTCGCCAATGTCGGCCTGCATGTATTCCTCCCAACTTCGACGCCCTTCTCACATCCATCTACTTTCTATGCTTAAGATAATGCTACATTATCTTAAGTCAAAAAACAGGTGACAAAAATCGCTCCCCCTGTCGATCTGGGTCGAAAACCCAATCCAATCAAGGACTTGCAACGTCGCCAGACCCGAGCGAATGTACGTTTCATACATCGGCTTGGTCCCCACCATTTCGCACATCTGCGCGCTGTGGCCGAAGGTATTGACCTCAACGAGAGCGCCCTGCGTTACCTCGGCATCGAGCACGGTAACGAGGCCATCACCGCCCACCGGCAAACTGTGGATCAGGTTCGCGCCATCGCTCGGCGTAGAGGAGACTCAGCGTGGCGTCTGATAGGCGTGCGGATTCGGGTCCAGGACTTCAGCTTGCGGCCCAGCCTGGAAGATTTCATCGTTGACCGGGACCTGGATGGATGGAGCGAGTCCGAGCAACTGGAGTTCTACGAGGCAGCTTTCCCGACCGACCACAAGGCCGAACGGCGCGACCGATTGCGCCGCAGGCAGCTGGAGCTGTTGCGAAGTCTGGAAACGAGCAATGCCGAACAGCCCAAACCCCAGGACATGGTGACCGGCTGGTTCGACGAGCGCAGCGCAACCAAGCTCGTCGGCGCGGGGTTTATCAACCTAGGCGAGATGGCCAAAGCCATTGCTGCCGGGGGACGCTGGTATCGCAACCTACCGGGTGTGGGCAAAGGCAAGGCCCAGCGCATTGCGGCTCACCTCCACACTCTCATCCCGTCAGCGACGCCACCCTTGAGGCGCCTCTTCGCCCTGCCCTCCTCTGCCCTGGCCGACCATCCGCTGGAGCTTGAATGGCTCCCTAGAAACGCTTATCAAGAGTCTCTGCAGACACCGCCAATGGAGCTACCTCTGTCGGGGTCGGGCTCCATGCTCAATGCCTCAAGCGACCTGCAGGCTATGCGCACCTGGATCCAGACCCATGCAGGCTCTGCCGCCACGGTCAAGAGTTTCTGGCGGGAGGCTCGTGTCTTCATGCTCTGGCTCCAGTGGGAGCGCGGGGGCATCACTTTTTCAGAGGTCAAGGTCGAGGACTGCCTGGCGTTCAGGGCCTTCACCGAGAACATACCGGCCCACTGGATATCGCGTGAGCGCGCCAGCCCTGGCCAACCCGGTTGGGCACCATTTCGTGGACAGCTTTCGCAATCGAGCCGGCACCACCTGCTCAACATTGTGGGCGCCCTCTTCGCTTATTTGAAGTTGGCCGACTACATCGGCCAAAACCCATGGCCGCTGATCAAGACCCGCGCCTCAATGAAAAAGACTGCTGTCAACAGCGTAGACACTCGCGCCTTTTCCGAAGACGCTCAGACTGAAATCCAACGTTTCATTGATGCACAACCACCCTCCCCTTCCCGCGCGCGCATGCGGTTCATCGTCGGATTCTTGTCGGGTGTCGGACTGCGCGCCTCTGAATTGCTGGCAGCCAGGTTGGGCGATCTGCGCTATGTCAGCGGAGGGTATGTGTTGCAGGTGATAGGCAAAGGAGGTACGCCGCGTGTCGTAGCCATCCCCCCTTCTGCCTTGGTAGCACTGGAGGACTACCTCGAGGCCCGCGGTATCGGCAGCCTGCAGCAAGCTCCTGTAAAAGCTCCGTTACTGGCCAGCGCCAAAGGTCCCATGGAATCCATTGGCTACCAGGCTCTGTACCTCACCGTACGCACCTGGTTGAGGAATGCGATTAACGCATCCCTCCTCCCCTCTGCCGAACGTCAATCGCTTGCAGGCGCATCGGCACACTGGCTGCGACATACCTTTGCAACTCGCGCAATTAAACGCGAGGTACCCATGGAAGTAGTTCAAGCTCAGCTGGGTCACGCCAATATCAGCACGACGATGAACATTTACGCCAAGGCTCCATTGGAGCGCCAGATCGAAACCATCTCTGCCGCGTTTAAGTGAAATTGACGACACCCAACGTTGTCGAGAAACTTGCTGAAATGAATACACCAAATCCATCCTGAAACCACATGGCGTTCGACGCATTCGATCCCATCAGCAAAAGGGTCTCTTCGTCTAATTAAGCAAAGTTTTCACATTCCAATGGTGCGCCATAGCATATCGATGTACGGGGACTCCTCTTGAATGGCCGCACATCTACGGCAACTCCTTGATTTCGGAAATAGTGCTCTTCAAGCACTCAAGACTTTTTGCCTAACGCACCCGCCCCTCTAAATTCCAAAACCCCAAACACCGCAGCCACCCAGACTCGTTATTGTTGCTGCCACATCCGCTCATCAACGAACAAAACCCCTAATTCATTAGGCAAGAAATTTTCAGCAGAGCAGCTCCACCCACAAATACGGCACGTATCAAGCCTGCTGCCAGAACTCGTTGGACATCCACAGACCCAACGCCCCTACCGTGACCTCCCACTTACGGCACTTCTGAAAAATCTCAGAAATAATCCGACACAGGGCAGGCACCCGAACCAAACAACAAACTCAACGACGAGAAGTTGGCTCGAGCCAACCCATCGACCCCTAGCTATTCAGCGAATGCTGAAAAAACTCCAAACACAAGCAGATCAACACCCGCGCACAAACCACCCCGGGCACTATCGCCCCTAAAGTCAGTCACCAGACTCACATCGACATGTGTGACGCGAAAAGCATCTTGGCTCGAGCCAACCCACACGTCTTCGGCTCGGAAGTTGGGGCATCAACCGATGCTTGGCTCGAGCCAAGATTCTGGTTACTGATTTCCAGGCGACGAGCTGCAACCGATGTTGCATTTGTTGAAAATATTCAAGTTGAATCAGATTTAATATTGACTAGGCATTGTATTTTCATAGAAAATATGCCGATACGTTTTTTGCCTTATGAAAGAAATTTGATATGGTTATCACCATCGGAGCAGAAAAAGGCGGCGTCGCAAAGACCAGACTTGCAACTCATATAGCAGCTTTGGCAGCGGCAAATGGCGTGGATGTCGTTCTTTTAGATACGGACAAGCAAGGATCGGCGATGAGCTGGTCAAAGATTCGTAACGATGAGGGCGTCACACCATCAATTCCCGTACTCGCTTTGCCACCGAATCCAGCACGTGAACTCGCAAATCTCTCGAAAAAATACACCTTGGTCGTTGTAGATATCGGAGCTCAAAACTACAGAACCATGCTCGAGTGCGCATTGCTCAGCGATATCGTCTTAGTTCCATGTGGTGCTGACCAGCAAGAAGTTGAATCGACTTTGAATGTCTTCGACACTCTTAGAGAGATGGGGCCCCGCCACGAGTCCGGCGAAATTCCAGCCCACGTCGTTCTCACTCGCGTTTCACCGCTCGAAGGTGCCAAAGCCACGGCGGAACTGCGCGAGTTCCTCACCAGCGAGGGTATCTCGGTGTTCAAGTCTCAAATTGCTCACCGCACCTCTTGGCTGGCCACCGGCAAGAGCGGTCGCGCAGTGCATGAGCTAAAAGGCCGCGAACGCTCACAAAAGGCGGTTGATGAAATGCAAGCTGTTTACGACGAGATCCTAAGCCGCATCAATGGTGAGGAGCAATGAACATGGCTACCGGTTTTAAAAAACGCGAAGTCTCCGCTGACCGCGTCGCTGCGGTTGAATCAGTCTCAGCAAGCATTCCCATCGTCGGTGATCCGCGCATGAGTCCATCCGAGATAGGCCTAGCAGACACGCGCCCCGTGCTTATCACCTCAGGAGTTGGTTCGAGCCAAGATCGGACTGCGGTCTCTTCAGACTACCAGGTAGGAACCGTCTATGACGTCCCTGTCGGCCTCATCAAGTCAAATCCATTCAATCCCCGCGCTGTCTACACGACCACTGCAGTGGACAACATGGCTCTTTCGCTGTCGACTTCAGGACAGCGCATCTCCGCTACTGGCTACATTGACGACCAAGGGAGCATCACCCTTATTGAAGGTGAGACGCGGTTGCGCGGCGCCCGCGCCGCGGGACTTGCGACGTTACGCATCGAGATTCGGCCCCGTCCGGCAAGCGATAGAGAACTCTACGAGGAAGCTCGCGCGGCCAATGTTGAGCGACGCGAGCAGACGCCTCTGGATGACGCGATCAAATGGAAAGAGCTGCTAGCAAAAAAGGTCTATCAGACTCAAGCAGCATTGGCAAAATCTCTCGGCCTGGGCGAAGACCACGTCAGTCGAACGCTGTCGTTGGCCGGCCTGTCCAACAGAGTCATACACGCCGTAGCCGAGAACCCGGAGCTGCTAAATCACAAGATGCTCAATGCACTCCGTGAATTCTGGGATGTCGAGGGAGATGAGGCTACTCTCGAACTCATCCTCGAAGTCGCAAAAACAGGCATGGGATATCGCGACGTCGTGGCCAGGCGCAAAGCCGCTGTCAAGGGCCCCGTGAAGCGCCCTCGCTCCACACGTGAGGCGCTCAGCTTCAAAGGCGCTAAAGGCGAACTCAAATCCTTCGAGGAGGACGGCCGAATCGAACTCAGTCTGAGGGGTCTCAGTCCCGAGACTGCCCATGAAATTACGTCGAAACTAATGGCATTGTTTTCGAAAGAGTAATTCGCTTCGGGGCAGGGCAGGGCAGGGCAATCTAGCTTCACGCGCGATTTGATGGGGATACCAGCGCGGAAGTCAGGTCAACGAGCTGCTTGCGCAAGGCTTCTGTTTCGCCTGTCATTCGCCCGATCTCCACCGCTTTATCAGTGACCGCCTGGCGAGCGGTGGCGACTTCTGCCAAGGCAGCTGCAAGACGTGCTTCCAGGTCTGGAACCTTGGATGCCTTGATTTGTGCATCTGTCAGCGCCTCGATAACTTTTGAGAGCTGTTCATTGGTTCTCTCCAAAAGTTGGTTTTGAGATTCTTCGAGTTCTTCCATGCGCCGGATCTCGGAGAGGGCAAACTCCAGATCGTGAGCGATGGTTGTCACCTTACCTTCTGCGGCGTCCCTGACTGACTGTGTTTGCTTGTTTGCATCTCGCCAAGCCATGGCCCAGAGCTGGCGCCCAAGTTCTGCGCTCTTTTCAAGCACGAAGGAGGGTGTTTCGAGGCCCTCTTGCGCACTGATCTCGCGCTGGACATTCCATGCGTCAAGGTAGCGTTTGATCGTTGTGTACGATCCGCCCCCAATCTTTGCCTGCACATTGACGATGCTTGGCTCTGTACCATCAGATACCAGAGAGCTGGCGGCATCAAAGACGAGTTCTTTGGTGGCGAGTGGTCGTGCCATAGGGTTTTCCTTTGTTACGGTAATTATCATAATTACCGTAATTATTGTCAATTTGACATGTCTAGGTCATCGATGAACCCACGAAGTGTCTACTTCGCTGATCAACGCGCTTGCATGTTCGTTGAGACATGATTCATGGCCCGTTCTCGAAAACCTGCAAATCTCATTTCGCACAGCTCGACCTGCCCTGGCTTGGACAGCGAGTCCACAAGCTGATTCCACTTTGATTGCCGCGCACTGGATCAACGCCTTGACGCCGGGGCCAGCGGAAGATTTGCAAGTGCTGAGAAAGTTTGCAGATTCAGAACCACTTCTCGTTGCCAGAAATCCCAAGGTGAGATTCTTCAGGGACCAAATCTGAGCACCAAGCTTAGAAGAAACATTCAGAGTTGCTCATGACGGCAGCGACAACTGAAAGGGATGTAGACAGCAGGCTATCCCTCGCACGCTTATCGGTGTAACGCCTGTGTAGCGAGTCAGGAGGTGAGCCTTTACAGGGACGAGCGAAAGGTGAGCTTTTTCAGGGACAAATCTTCACCGAAAAGCTGATCTCATCTCCTTTGCTCAGCACGATGACATCTCGGAGAACCAAGGATTCCAACTGGTCCCCGTTAAAGCTCACCTTTTGGTTGCATTACGCCTTTCCTGCGGATCAAGACTCACCATGGTGGCTACTTGTCCTGGTCTCTGCTTTTAGGGGCCTCTTGGGGGCCATTTCAGGCTCATCTTGAGGTGTCCATTTTGGATAAAGCCTTGAATAAGTCCCTGTAGAAGCTCACCAGTCAGTTAGTGTCTCGAAAGAATACAGACAAAAAATGATTTCCATGAGAGCGTGTACTCACTTTGGTTGTGTTCTTGAGCGCAAACCACAGAAAGCAGGTCCCTGAAAAAGCTCACCTTTCCTTGACTGGAGCGGTATGGTGGGCTTTATGTTGAAGTCTTGTGTCCCTGGAGAAGCTCACCTTTGTTGATGCGTGAGTGCGAGAGTCCACTTTCGCCGTTGCGTCGTGCAAGGTCCCTGTAAACACTCACCTTTTGGACGACAGGGATGGATTTACGTCTTACCGGTGGTGCGAGTATTGAGGGTAACTAGCAAGAAAATGGTCCCCGTAGAGGCTCACCTTAAGAAACCAGCCGCTGAGAGTCTGCAAAGGTCCCCGGAAAGGCTCACCTTTCTACTATTCCAAGTAAGCGGGGCAGCTCAGCTAGCAAAAATTTAGTGCGAGGTATTCTTGGGCTGTGGTCCCTGCAGAAGCTCACCTATCAGGATGTAGTTGACAATCCTCTTCCCGATGACGTATGGGTTCGTGATCCTGAAGCGCGTTCAGAGAAGCTTTGATCTAGCACCAAGGTGGCTGCCATTGTGGAGGAGAGGAGGGCAAGGATAGGATCAGTTGTGCGCTGTAGAAGCAGTTGCTGTGATTGAACTTGTACCAGGAGTGCTTGAGTGTCCCCGAGCTGGCTTCCCGGTCTTTCTGGAGACGGTTTTTGGTTCCTGTATTCCTCAAAAGAGACACCGTTACGTTGAGAATCTTTTTGAAAATACCCTTGGATCATTTAAATACAAATTAAGTGAGGGAAAACGCAGCACTGGCGCGGGGAAGGGCGCGATCCGGTGAGTGGATTCGGGGACCAAGGTGAGCATCTACAGGGACACAGGTGAGACTCACCGGGGAGCAAATGAGTTTTGGGTGAGCTTCTACAGGGAGCATAGGTGAGTGGATTCAGGGACATTGGTGAGCCTTTACAGGGACCTGATCTCTTGTACCTGTTGGATAACTGCTTGAGATTTAAAGAGAAGCTATCAATTCATGCGGTGAGCGCGCTATGATCTCATCGAAAAGTGAAAAAGCGAGGTGCTCATACAAAGGTGAAAAATTTCATCGAAATTTTCACCGATGATGGCGGCCATTGCTGCGGCGAAAGAGATGGGCAGGTGACACTGAAAGGCTGTCGATGGCGACAAGGAAGAGCAAGGCTCGAAGCGATGCGCTGACGACCCTCGAATCAGGCGATCTCAAGCAATTTCGAAAGACGAACGAAGCCATCGGTCTTCGTGTTGTCGAAGGCAACCTGTCTTTGCTGTCGCGCAAGGTTTTCAATGTGATGATGTATCACGCGCAGGAGATGAAGGAGCCCGGCCTTAACGCTCCCATCAATACGCCAGCTGCAAAGAAATATTTTTGGATACCGTTGTCAGACCTGGCTCGAGACGCCGCATACGACAGCAAAGACGTCCAGTACCTCAAGCGACAACTGGAGGACATGCAGAACATCAAGCTGCTCATGGAGAACGAGCGCCAGTGGACCAGTGAGCGTTTGGTTTCGTCGGTGACGTTGGTGAACCCCGAGGGGTTCAATAAGCACTCTGGCCAAGTATGGTTCGGTTTCGCCTTCCCGCCAGAGGTCCACGAGCAAGTTATGGCACCGAGTACTTATACGCGGCTGTCAATCGTCTACCAAAGTTCGCTCAAATCCGGCTCGGCGCTTGCTCTCTATGAGATCTGTAGGCGCTATGCCACCAACCCGTCGAAGTTGACCTTTATCCAGAGCTACGAGCACTGGTACGGTGTCATTACTGGAAATCCGATATCCGCTGAGGCTCCACCGGTATACAAGTATTTCAAGCGGGACACGATCAAGCCAGCCATTGCGGAAATCAATGCGCTGACCGACATCAACATTGAGCTCGTTGAGCATAAGAACGGGCGTAGGGTGGAAAAGCTTCAATTTCGTGTCGAGCAAAACAAGCAGCCGCAGCTCGAATTCCCCGCACCTCCAGTGATCGATGTGGAGTTGATTGGAAGAATTATGAAGTTCGGATTCAGCCAGACTGACGCATCAGACTTGGCCGCTCAGTACCAAGACGATGTCATCCGCGCTGCCATTTCCCGAGTGGAAATCAGAGCAGAGTCCACCAGCATGAGTCCACTGGGCACGCCGGCGGGGTATTTCCGATGGACACTCCAAGACATTGCTAGAAATCCGAGTTCTTTGCTGTTAAGCGCTCCCAAGACGATTTCTAAAAAGAACCCCGCAGGTCCGTCGGTGATGGAGAAGTTCCTCGCCGCACGCGCGCAGGACGCGTTGGCCGTTTATAAAGAGCTCGATGAAAAGGAGCACAAGCAGATCTTCGACGCGTTCAAGGCACAAAACCTAAACAAGTCCATCAAGCTTGATAAGGGCATCGAAAGCGCCATGGTCCGCTCCCTCTTTTCAACCTGGTATGCCAAGGAGCTCTGGGGCGAGCCTACAGCCCAGGCTCTGGCGCAGTTCATTGAGCAATTTCAGCCCGCAGCATAGCAACGACGTTTACCGTTTGCGCAACCCTTCGGGGGAGGGGGCAGTATTTCCATCGTGAGCAAACCTCCTAGTGTCCTGAGTTAAAAATTCATTGAATTATTTTCCCTGATGGCAATCAGTCGTGTAGGGTGTTGCACGACGAGGTGGCCATGAGCGGAAGACCAAAGATTCCATTGGTGTTGAGCGCGACGGAGCGAGAGCAACTGATTGCGTTGACCAAGCGCCGTAAGACCGCGCATGTTGGCGCCACTTGAATTCTGACCCACCGGGGGTGCGGATAAAAACTTGGACTGGTTTTATGCCGCAAGTCCAAGACTCACCCTGTATTCGATCGGGCTGAGGGCCCCAAGGGAGATCTTGATCCGCTTCTCGTTGTACCAGCGGATGTACGAGTCGACCACCTCAATGAACCGCTCGATGGTCGTGCCCTTCCAGTCCCGAGGATAGAACAGCTCATTCTTCAGCCGGCCGAAGAAGCCCTCACACGCCGCGTTGTCAGGCGAGCACGCCTTACGTGACATGGAGCGGGTGAGTTTGGCATCGCTCATTCTCGATAGCCAGCCAGGCCAGCGGTAGTGCCCTCCGCGATCGGAATGAACTACCGGCCTAGCGGTGGTTTCTGCCACTGTCTCGATAGCAGCATCCAGCATGGTGTTGACCAGTTCAGCGTCCGGGCTCGTGCCAATGGTCCAGCTCACCACCATCCCGTCGAAGCAATCGATGATCGGTGACAGGTACACCTTGCCCGCAGGGATCTGGAACTCTGTGATGTCGGTCAGCCATTTCTCGTTGGGGGCTGCAGCCTGGAAGTCACGGTTGATGATGTTCTCGGGTGCGGGGCTGATCTCGCCGAGGTACGACGCGTAACGGCGCCGCTTTGGCTTTGCAACGACCAGGCCTTCTTGTTTCATCAGCCGCTGCACCACCTTCTCGGAGATGGTGACGTCCTGCTTGGTCAGCGAGGCCTGCAGCCTGCGGTAGCCGTAGCAGCGGTGGTTTGACTCGAAGATCTCGGTGAGGGATTGGCGCACCCCAAGGTACTTGTCGCCGACCGCTGTGCGGGCCCGATGGTAGAAGTACGAGCTACGTGCAAGACCCAACTGTCCAAGGAGCTCAGGCAAGTCATAGTGCTCCTTGAGGGCGTCAATCAGCAGTGTCTTCTCCCGGTTGGACAGGAGCTGTAGATCGACGCCCAGGCCTTTTTTTAACAGTTCATTGGCCTTGTTCAAGAGGTCCTGCTCAAGGCGCAGTTGCCTGACTTCGAGGCGCAGTATCTCAACCTGGCGCTCGAGCTCTTCACGCTCTCGCGCCTGCGGAGATTGATTGGTGTGTTTCATTGATGCGGGTGTCTCACGCCCCAGAAGCTGGTTCTTCCAGTTGTACAACGTTGGCCGGCACACGCCGAGCCTGTCGGCAACAGCCTGTGCACTTTCCTGCCGGGTGCAAAGCTCCATCACTCCCGCGTGCTTCAAGCTCTCGGGATATCTTCGCTGGCCCACACTGCCGACAAGGGCCATCCTGGCTTCAGGGAATGCCTCGCGGACCCACTTGGTTAGCGTTCCACGCCCTGGATAGCCCAGCGCCCTCATGGTGGCAGCGATGCATCGATCATGTGTGAGGTAGTGCTCGATGGCCGCTGCCTTCTGGCCCTGCGAGAACTTCGGCTCCCGACGGGCATATCCCAGCGGCAGGTCGAGCCGCTGCTGATACTCGCGGTACCACCCCTTCAATGCATTCTTGGTTGGGTAACCCAGCTGACGGATGGTCGGGCTGGTGCGTTTGCCGAGCTTGATGTAGAGCTCAACGGCTCGGATTCGGTCTTCGTAGGAATACATGAACTACCTTCTAGTAGTCCAAGTTTTCGTCCGCACCCCCACCCTGCCGATCCAATATTGACCCAGGGCGGATTGCTGAATTTGGAATCAGCAACTGTGGATAAGTGTAGCCAGTAGCCCGTTTAGAACGGTTCGTCTGGCTCTGCTGATGCCGGTGCAGTTATGCTGCCTTTGCGTGCACTCTCTCTGGCCTTGATGCGTGACTTCGCCGCCAGGGTGCTGTGGCGGAAGCGGTGGGACTCATTTCCGGTCTCCACGATATGGCAGTGATGGGTCAAACGGTCCAGGAGCGCTGTGGTCATCTTGGCGTCCCCGAACACCGCCGACCATTCCGAGAAGCTCAGGTTGGTCGTGATCACCACGCTGGTGTGCTCGTACAGCTTGGAGAGCAGATGGAACAGCAGGGCGCCACCGGCCTGGCTGAAGGGCAGGTACCCCAGCTCATCCAGAATCACCAGGTCCAGGCGCGACAGCGCCAGTGCGATGCGCCCAGCCTTGCCCTCGCGCTTCTCCTTCTCCAGTTCGTTGACCAGATCCACCGTGGAATAGAAGCGCACCCGCTTGCCCTTGGCTGCAATGCCCGCCACTCCGATGGCTGTGGCCAGGTGCGTCTTGCCCGTGCCCGGCCCACCAATGAGCACCACGTTCTGTGCCGTCTCGGTGAACTCCAGCGTACTCAGTTGCTTGACCAACTTGTGGTCTATCTTGGAGGCCTCGAAGTCAAAGCCTGCCAGGTCCCGGTGTAGCGGGAACTTGGCCGCCTTCATCTGGTGGCGCACCGAGGCAAAGGCCCGCTGTGCGTGCTCTGCCTGCAGCAGGTGCTCAATCAACCAGCGCGAGGTCTGTATGCCCACATCACTGCTTTGTCCCTCTGCAGTGGTCAACTCGACCCAGGCGCCGGCCATGCCGTTCAGGCGGAGTTCCTTGAATTGAGCAGCAATATCACGCATGGCTCACGCCCTCCATGGCGTCGCCACGCAGGCTGTCGTAGCGCCCGGTGTCGGCCAGTGGTGCCTCCTTGAGATCCAGGGTGCTCTCTATGTTGGGAGGAGGCTCTGGCGCATCAAGCCGAGCCAATACGTTGAGAACGTGCTCGGTGCTGAGCGCGCCCGATTCGATCACCAACTCCACCGCCACCAGCACCGCTTCCAGTCCGTGGCTGGACACGCAGTTGAGCACCTGCGCCATGGTCTTTTCACCGCCCTCATGGCGCATCAAGCCTTGTCGCAATCGCTGCAAAGGCGTCGGCATGTCTGCAAAGGGCGCGCCATTTCTCAGGGCACCAGACTTGCGCTGAATCAGCGCAATGTAGTGCTGCCAGTCGTAGCAGATGTGGCCCCGGTTGGGCAGCCTCTCGTGCCGTGCCACGATCATTTCGTCGCTGGCGATCTCCACCCGGCCGGGGTACAGCCGGGTGCTCACGCGCTGGCCTGCCAATTCGCACGGCACCGAGTAGCGGTTGCGCGCCACCGCCACCAGGCAAGTGCTCGACACCTTGGCTGAGCGCTCCACATAGCCATCAAAGGCTGTCGGCATGGGCATCAGTTCCGCGCGCTCCTGCTCCAGCATCTCGGCCACGCTGAACGCCTTGTACTCTGGGTGGCGCACCTCCTCCCACAGACTGCGGCAGCGTGCGCCCAGCCAAACATTGAGCTCGGCAAAGCTGCCAAACTTCTGCTGCTGCGCCTCCAGCCAGATGCGCCTGCGGCTGTCCTGCACGTTCTTCTCCACCACGCCTTTCTCCCAGCCGCTGGCTACGTTGCAGAAGTCGGCATCGAATAGGTGCGTATTTCGGCGAATGTGACCGATCATTTCGGCGCATCGTGGCCGGTGGGCTGAAGAGTGATTTCAGCGCTGTTT
>NZ_JBXAGC010000047.1:0-16628 GCF_058793725.1 Acidovorax sp. GW835-FHT14B10 | reverse complement strand
CAACTACCGCAGAATCGTGTAACCGCGTTGACGGCGCCGCCGATGGCCACATATCTCGGGCCGCAACATAACCGGCGTAGTCGTCACAGATCAGGCTGCCGCGCCAGTCGCCCAGGAAAGTTCTGGCATGCTCACCGGCGCGCGACTCGCAGAAGTCATAGACCACTGCCTTCATGCCTTCAAACGCCCCCGGGGCGTAGGCCCACAGGTAGGCCCGGTGTGTCTTGCCGTTGCCCGGCTTGAGCATGGCCACCGGCGTTTCATCGCCGTGCAGCACCCGGTGCCCGAGCACTTCGGTCTTGAGGGCATCGACCAGCGGCTGCAGCCGCGCGCCGCAGGTGCCCACCCATTGCGCCAGGGTCGATCTGGGAATGGCCAGACCGGCGCGAGCGAAGATGTTCTCCTGGCGGTACAAGGGCTGATGATCAGCGTACTTGGCCACCAGCACCTGGGCCAGCAGGCCGGCGGTGGGGATGCCTTTGTCGATGACGTGGGCGGCCACCGGTGCCTGTGTGAGGGTCTGGCACTTCGCACAGGCCCACTTGCCCCGGATGTGACGCTCCACGGTGAAGACGCCGGGCACGTAGTCCAGCTTCTCGGCCACGTCCTCGCCGATGCGCCTCAACTGGCAACCGCACTGGCATGTCGTGGACGAAGGTTCGTGGTGAACCTCGCGCCGTGGCAGATGGGCCGGCAGCGGTGTGCGTTTGGGTTGCTGTTTCTCGCCGGCAGGCTTGACCGAACGCAGTTGTTCGATCTCATGCTCCACGGTCGCCAGATCGCTATCGAGTTCCTCTTCCAGCAGGTTGCGCTGCTCGGCGCTGTGGCGCTCGGACTTGGCCGCGAACTTCAGCCGCTTGAGCAGTGCGCATTCGTAGGCGAGCTTCTCGTTCAGAGCGCGCTGGTGGCGCAGTTCGGCCAGCAGGCGCTGGCTGACCTCACGCAGTTGCTCTGCGTCCAGTTCGCCCAGGGCCTGTTCGTCGATCACCATGAAGCGCAGTGTGCCTGTGCGTGCCGGGCAAGACCATTGGCGCATCACCCGATTGCCAGTGGCCAACCCGCACATCGAAGATTCAGACCACAGTGATGGCGCCTTGTGAGCCCATGCGCCGCCAGGGCAGGCCCAGCACCAGCGCATTGAGCTGGGCGTGCTCCAGCGCCACGTTCGGGCTGCCCGGCGGCGCCCAGACGAACTTGCCCTGGTGCAGCCGGCGCGCGGCCAGCCACAGACCCACGCCGTCGTGCACCAGAATCTTCATGCGGTTGGCACGCTGGTTGGCAAAGACGTAGGCGTGGTGTGGTTGGGCGGCGCCAAAGGTGGCGATCACCCGCGCCAGGGCGGTGTCGGTGCCCGCGCGCATGTCCAGCGGGGCCGTGGCCAGCCAGGCCGCATCGATTCGGATCACTGCAACAACTCGCGCAGTGCCTGGGCGCACTGCGCCGCAGCCGACACCGGCCATTGCATCGTGACGGTCGCTCCAGAGCGCTGGATCTCCACCCGGATGACGTCCCGGCTGGGGCTGGCCTGTGTGGGCGCGGGTGCGACCGGGGCGGCGACCGGGTTCGGTGCCACTGTGGGCGCCAATGGCAATGCCACGAAGGCTGGCGTTCTCAGCGCCTCATGTTCACGATTCAGGCGCTGCTCGCGCAACCAGCGATGCACCATGTTCGGGTGCAGGCCATGACTCAAGGCAATACCTGACACCGACGCTCCACGTTCCTGGGTTTGCAGCACAACCGACGCCTTGAAATCGGCGCTGTACTCGCGCCGCAGCCGGCGCTCTCCATCGATCAATCGTTCCATCGTCTCCACGATCTCCTTCGTGGGGACGATCCTCGATTACAGCACTCGCTTCAAGATGGGTTGGCCGGACGCATACGAGCCGTTGACCTACCCAGGGTTTCTTCATGCTGCCAGGCAGTTGGGCCTAAAAGTGATGGCGGTGGACGCAGACGAGGACGGTGTCATGCCTGATGCGATCGAACGTTGCCACGCCGCCAGCGGAGCGAACCTGATCTATCTGAACCCGACGCTACAGAATCCAACCGCACGCACGATGCCGGAAAGTCGTCGACGCGACATCTCAAGCACGCTAGATCGGCTCGACATGACGTTGATCGAGGATGACCCGTACCGATACTTGATCAGCGACGCTCCGCCTCCAATCACGACTTTGAGCGGGGGCAAGGGTGCCTATTACTTGACGACCATGTCCAAGTGCATCTGGCCCAGCCTGCGGACGGCTTTTGTTGTGCCGCCACCGGGGGCGGACGTCTCCCGCCTGCAGCAGGCGTTGCGAGCATCGGGGACGGGATCTGCACTTCTCCTGGCACTCGCTGAGCAGTGGATACGTAGCGGGGTGGCAAGTCACATCATCCAGGAGATTCAGCGCGAGACGCGGGCGCGTCAGACGCTCGCCCGATCTCTTCTGCCTGAAGAAGCCTACGCCCATCCGACGGGCCTGCACATCTGGCTTCCCTTGCCAACGCATTGGAACCAGCACCTCTTTGCCCATGCGCTTGAGGACCACAAGGTGGCGGTAGCTTGCTCGGAATCCTTTAACGCGTCAGCCAAAGCGTGTGATGCCATCCGCATCTCCACAGGGGGAGCACCCAACCAAACCTTGCTGAGGCTGGCGCTCACCAAAGTCGCGACGCTGCTCAAGGAGGATCGCCGACTGGGCTCGCGAGCGATCGTGTGAGGACGTCTCTGAGTCTAGGACCTTGTACCGATATACATACAAGATATGTATAATCAACATACAAAATACGAATTAATCCATACATATAGAAAGCGTATGTTTTTTACGGGACCTGACCTGCTCGGATTTTTCACACCACTGGGATTTGGAATCTAGCTTCGGTTGGTAATCTTGATGCAGCGACCTGGGCGGCCTGCTGCGGTGTCAAATAGCCTAGACTGGAGTGCGGCCTGACGGTGTTGTAATGCTGGCGCCAGTCCTCAATCACGATGCGTGCCTCGGTCCGGTTGCGGAACCACTCCATGTTCAGGCACTCGTCGCGCAGCTTACCGTTAAAACTCTCTGTCGTGCCGTTCTGCCAGGGCTTGCCTGGGTCGATCAACGCTGTCTCGATGCCCTGATCCACAATCCATTGCAGCAAGGCATGCGAGACGAATTCCGGGCCATTGTCCGAGCGCAGGTAGCGCGGTGCCCCGCGGTCGCTAATCAGGCGGGCCAGTATCTCGATCACTCTGCGCGAACGGATCGACCCGGCCACATCAATGGCCAGGCACTCCCGCGTGTACTCATCGACTAGCGTCAGGCATTTAATCTGCTGGCCGTTGGCGCATGCGTCAAAGACAAAATCGTAGGACCAGACCTGGTTGGCCCGAGTCGGCGTCAGCGGACGCGGGCGAGAGGCTGCCACGCGGCGTCGAGGCCGTTTACGGGGCACCTGCAGCCTCGCCACGTTCCACAACCGCCACGCCCGGGACATGCTCATCGCATGCCCCTCTCGGGCCAGAAATATGCTGATCCGCCGATACCCATACCGGGGATACTGCGCCGAGAGCGCCTTCATCCTCGCCACCACCGGCGCGTCCTTGTGTGCCTTGGTAGGCTCGTAGCGCAACCCCGAACGGGATACTTCATATAGCGTACAGGCTCGGCGCTGGGATACCCCCAGCGAGCAAGCCAGCCGGGCCTGCTCCTGCCGAACCTGTACGCTCACCACTTTCGGCGGCTGACCTCCTTCATCACCTCGATCTCCAGGTCCCGCTCGACTAGCAGCTTGCGCAGTCGTGCGTTCTCGGCCTCGACTTCCTTGAGCCGGCGCACTTCGTCCACGCCAAACTCCCCGAACCGCTTGCGCCAGCCGTAGATGCTCTGCTCGCTCACCCCGTGCCGCTTGGCCACATCGGCCACCGGGTCCCGGTCGGCCTCACGCAGTATCCGCACAATCTGCTCTTCGCTGTACCTTGCCTTCTTCATCTCGCTTCCTTCTCGCGTCGGAAGCTATTTTCTCAAACACCGTGTGGCGCGAATTTCTCAGAGCAGGTCAGACCGACGTGAAGGTCCGATGTGGAGGCGTATGCCTTTTCCACCCTTATGAGAGTTGACTCAAATGAACAAACTAGACGTCCTAAACCGCATCGGTACTTCAAAGATAGTTGCGATCATTCGAGAGGATGATCCGGATGTCGCCTTCAAAGCTGCGATGGCATGCGTCGAAGGCGGCATCAGTTGTTTGGAGATTGCCCTGACAACCCCTTGCGGGCTTGACGTCGTTGAGAGTCTGGCAAAGATGGAAGACGTGACCGTGGGCGCCGGGACCGTATTGGACTCGGAAACGGCCAAAGCAGCAATCCAGATGGGGGCAGCGTTTTTATTGTCACCTGCCGTCGATCCGGCTGTGATCCGCATGTGCTCTCAGTATGGAGTCGTATCAATACCGGGAGCGTTCTCGCCGACCGAAGTCGTTACCGCGTTGGTGGCGGGCGCAGACATCATAAAAATATTCCCTGCGAGCACACTTGGTCCAAGTCATATTCAGGGCATTGCGGCGCCATTGCCGCAGGCGCTCTTTCTACCGAGCGGTGGCGTTACCGTGGAGAACTTTAACGACTGGTTTGTCAAGGGCGTGCTGGCGGTTGGTGTCGGGGGTTATCTGACCTCAACTGCGGCCGCGGGAGACTACGCCTCTGTGACAACGAAGGCGCAGAAGTTTGTGGAGCTTGCTCGCGCTCGGACCGTTCCAAATGTCTGATGCGCCGGCCGAGCAGGTGAGCACGCTCAGTTCGCTAACTGAGAGAGAGCGTGACGAACTGGCAGATTTCGTTCGGCAATCTCATGGACCGCTATTGTCGCGTGCGGCATTCGCTGACGCGCTCTGCCTAGTCCTTGAGGACGTCTCGGGCTTTGAGAACCCCAGCCCGGACATGCTCGCGGACTTGATCTGCATCATCTGGGATTGTTATCGATCGATCTCCACCCAGTTGGCCGGTAATGAAGCTCGCGGTTAGCGTAATCGTAATGGATGAGATCCGAGTGACTTCGAGGGTAGCGACTTTGAGCACTGGCGAATTGCCAAGTTTGCTAGCGCAACATGACCACGTCTGGTACTGGTAAAGCACTCAAGCCGTGCTGGCCGTAGTGGTGCGAATAACTTGAAACCAAGCGTATTCTTTTATTCATTCCAGCGACAGTAACAGCCAACAGCCAGCATGCCGAATGGCTCAACCGCTTGCCCCGCAACCAGTTTGTCGATGATCGGCTCAACAAAGCTGTTTGCTGATGTGCATACCATACCGAGGCTGTAGGGGCCCGCATAAGCCAAGCGTCCGTCGGCACCCCATATTGCAACTGAAGGACTGGCAGGAATCTTGTCCATTCCTTCAATGCCATCCAGCGGGGTCAGTTTACCTTGGAGAAACGAAGGAAGTTCCCCTGTTGTCCCAGGCTTCCTCACACTATAAAAGTCGATGTTTGCGCGTCGATACATACTTATCAAATAGCTCAAATGAGCGCCGGTCTCTCGATTACAGACTTTGCAGGCTGGATCCCAAAAATGAACGATCCGAATTCGTCCCGTCGGTCCCGCCAGGTTATCGGGTAGGCGCAGGCCTGAATCGTCGAAAACGATCGCCTGCTCAGCAAAACTGCTAAGCCCCCCGAAGCCAAAGTAATTCCATAGAGCAGTTCCCATAGAAAACATGGCCAACACACCAAGGGAGATAAAAACCTTCCGAGAGTTGTTCTTTATAAACCGATACGACTTGGCTAGACGCGCTTCAATGCTCATTAAAATTGATCCATTGCTAAGGGCGCTCCTGAAACTTGTGCATGTATTGCTTTTCCATCTCCACACACGCCTTCCGTCGCTCAGTACGGAAAATCTCGGTTCTCGTGACCTCCTCGCTTTGTTGCCTACAGGCCATGATGGCGCGTCTTTCTGCCGCCTGCGTTTCCGCAGTCATGGGCGTAAGCTCCCCCTTCGGGTAGACGTTAGTCAGTAGAATTTCGGAGACTCCCTGTCTGGAGACTCCTTTGAAGAAGAGCAGGTTTACAGAAAGCCAGATCGTGGCAGTGCTCAAGGAAGGCGAAGCCGGTGTTCCGGTCGCCGAGCTGTGCCGCCAGCACGGCATTAGCACCGCCACGTATTACCAGTGGAAGAGCAAGTATTCAGGCGTGCAGGTGTCCGAGTTGCAGCGACTACGCGAACTCGAAGCCGAGAACGCCAGGCTCAAGCGTATGTATGCGGACCTGGCGCTGGAGAATGCAGCGATCAAGGACGTTCTGAACCGAAAGTCCTGACGCCGTCGGCCAGGCGCGAAGTGGTCGAGCAGCTGGTACAAGCTCGGCTCTCGATCACCCGTGCCTGCCAGATTGCAGGCCTATCGCGGGCGGCGTACTACAAGAGGCCAATGCCAGCATCGGAGCGGGACGCTGAGGTAATCGATGCGCTCAACGCCATCGTGACTCGGCACGGACGCTGGGGGTTCTGGAAATGTTTTACCCGGTTGCGCCTTGATGGCCACGGCTGGAACAAGAAACGTGTTCATCGAGTGTATTGCGATATGGGTTTGAACCTGCCCCGGCGCACGAGGAAGCGGCTGCCGGATCGGCCTCGGCAACCGTTGGACTTGGCCGCAGAGCCTAACCGCTGTTGGGCCTTGGATTTCATGCACGATGCCTTGTACTGCGGGCGACGGTTCCGGACGCTGAATGTCATTGATGAGGCGAACCGAGAATGCTTGGCAATTGAGGTCGGCACGTCGATTCCTTCTGCGCGCCTGATACGCGTCTTGAGTCGGCTGATTGACTGCTATGGAGCGCCTGATGCGATACGACTGGACAATGGTCCCGAGCTGGTCTCGCAGGCGTTCACGGAGTGGGCTGCTGCCAGAGGCATTGCCATCCGATATATCCAACCGGGCAAGCCAAACCAGAATGCCTTCATCGAGCGCTTTAACCGAACCTATCGGACCGAGGTGCTCGACGCGCACCTGTTCGCCAATCTCGAACAGGTGCAGGTCATTACCGACCAATGGCTAGTCGACTACAACGAATACCGCCCGCACGAATCGCTGGGCGGCGTCCCGCCGGTGCAGTTCATGCCCCGGCCAACCTTGGCTCCGAATCTCTACAGACCGATGTCTACTTGACAGGGGTGGTTACGGCTCGGTCTGACGCTCGCCCAAGAACTGGTGGACACGTTGGGTCACGACCAAGTCGAGGTCTATAGCAAGGCAGCCATCGTTGGTGTAAACGGTGAAATGGAGCACGGAGCCGTCTGGCACGAAGCAGGAGGCTGGGCGATGCGAGAGGCACTCGGGGAACCCAAGGCCATCGTGCCTTCGGCCAAGGTTGTTGCCGCCACCGGCTACCGCCTGGTGGCTCCTCTACACTACATCCATGCCGCTTACGTACGCAGCCACTTCAACAGCATGGAAGTCGGTATCCAGGACGCACCGCGCCCTAACGAAATCCTCTTTGCTCTTCTGATGGGCACCGGTGGTCGCGTGCATGCCCGTTTGGGGGGCTTGAGAAAAGACGAAGTATCAGCGCACGATGGGCAATGCTGACCGCCCGGGCTTCAAAATTTTAATGGATTAACGTGTGCCTTGCCTTGAGCGAGCACCGCTTGATGCAACTGGCCGCGAATAAGGGCGTGGCCACTATCGTGGCTGGTGCTTTGTTTTCCGCCTATTTCGAGCAGGGACGCGATATCGGCGATGCCAGCGTGCTGGCCGACATCGCCGGTGAGAACGGACTCGTCTGCGAATCGGTCACAGCTTTCCTCGCCGGCGATGAAGGTGCACATGAAGTGCGTGCCGCTCAACAGACAGCTCGAGACAGTGGCGTGCAGAGCGTTCCCCAGTTCGATATCGGTGGCGAAGTGGTCAGTGGGGCGCAGTCCGTGGAGCACATGACGCGGTCGCTGCGACGGCTGGCAGACATATCTGACATCAGTCCGTACGGCGCTCGCTGACAGCCAGGCTCACCAGCTTTCCCAGCGTTGCCACCGCTTCTTCGATTCTGGTATCCCATCCATGGCCATAGTTCAGTCGCAGACAGTTGGTGAATGCCCGTTTTGCCGAGAAGATTGGGCCGGGTGCCACACTGATTCCATGAGATAAAGCCTGTCTATGGATGTCCAGCGCATTTACGCCGGCAGGCAACTCCACCCACGAAAAATAGCCGCCCGTGGGCCGAGTCGCCCGGGTTCCCGGAGGGAAATAGTGGCCGACCGCCTGCGCAAAAGCGGTTTGGTGCGCTTGCAGGGTCTTGCGCAAGCGCCTTAGATGCTTGTCGTAGCCGCCTTTTTCCAGGTAGTGGGCGAGCGCCATTTGTGTGGGGATCGGGCATGCAAGCGTTGTTGTGAGCTTGCGACGGGCGATGGCGCGCGTGTATCGCCCCGGCGAGACCCAACCGATTCGATAACCCGGTGCCAGCGATTTGGAAAACGAGGAGCAGTGCATCACGATACCGCTTGTGTCGAAGCTTTTTGCGAGCGCCGGCCGCTTGTTGCCGAAGTAAAGTTCCCCGTACACATCGTCTTCAATAAGCGGTATGTCGTAGCGAGACAGCAGTTCGAGCAATGCATGCTTCTTTTGATCGGACATCAGGCTGCCCAGCGGATTCTGGAAGGTCGTCATCAGCCAGCAGGCTTTGGGGTGATGTCGTTGGATGGCCTGCTCCAGAGCGTCCAATTGCACGCCTTCGCGAGGATGCGTGGGAACTTCCACCGCTTCGAGCTGATGCTGTTCCAGTGATTGCAGCGCAGCGTAGAAAGCAGGGGCTTCGACGAGCACGGCGTCGCCCGGCTGCGTGACCACTGCCAAGGACAGGTTCAGCGCCTCAAGCGCGCCATTAGTGATGATGATGTCGTCCGTGTCGACATGCACGCCGCTGGCCAGGTAGCGCAACGCGATCTGGCGGCGAAGGCCGGCGTATCCGGGCGTCAGGTCGTCAACGGTGCTCCAGGGGTCTAGTTTTCTGATGCTGCTGCTCAAGGCCTGACCTAGCCGCTCCAGGGGGAAAAGCAGCGGGCTGGGAAACGCGGAGCCAAGCGGGACAACGTCACGCGCCATGGCTGACTCGAGCACTTCGAAGATCATGTCGCTGATGTCGACAGACGTTGCCTTATCTTCCGGCTGCGAAGGCGTGTCCGCTTCAGGCGGCAGGCGGCGCGCGCCGTGCGAAACGTAATAGCCTGAACGGTCTCGTGCACGGATCAGCCCTTGTGCTTCCAGGAGGTAATAGGCCTGGAACACCGTTGAGGCACTCACGCCTCGATTGGCTGTCACTTGCCGTACGGAGGGCAGCTTTTCTCCGGCTCGGAGCGCTCCTGAATGGATGGACGCGGCGACTTCGGCAGCCAGCGTTTCGTACAGTTTCATGATCAATTGACGGTTATAACGGCGAAGCCTGGCAACGCCGTTGATATGGTTTTCTCAATATTGTCGCGTGATTGATAGCTGAGCCGATTGTAGCCATCAATATCACGAAAATCTACGCCATCACATCCAAACTGATATGGTTGTTTTTATAAAAACTGATTATTTTGTTTCTGATTCCAGTGTACTACTCTGTGGCTATCTGATCAGATAGACGGCATCGGTTGCGATGCCTTGTTAGTCAAGGAATCCCATGAACCCCACAGCCTTGCTACTGGCTACCTTCATTTTGTCCATCGTTGGACTCTTCGCTTTCATATGGTCGCTGCGTAAAGGCCTGTTCGATGCCGAGTCCAGCGGCGCGCGCACGATCTTTTCAGCCGGCGAAATCGGCCGGCCGGAAGAGCCGGCCGCCGCTGCGGAACAACGCACTGTCTTGGCCGAAGTGTCCAGCTCGAATCTGCAAGCCAATCACGGTGCCGAAACTTCGCCCGTCGAGCTTGCCGCCCGTGAAGCCGCAGACCGCTCCAGCGCTTTTCCCGCCTTCGTGCTGATCGCCTGTTCCGTTGTGTGGCTCATCGTCGCATCATTTGCCGGGCTGGTGGCTTCGCTCAAGCTGCACTGGCCCGACTTCCTTACGGAGTACGCATGGCTCAGTTTCGGGCGCCTGCGCACCATGCACCTGAACGGGGTGGCTTATGGCTGGGCGCCTTTGGGCCTGCTCGGCATTGCGATCTGGTTATTGCCCCGCTTGCTGCACACCAAACTGCTGGGCGGCAGGCTAGTCATCTTTGGGGCGCTCATCTGGAACGCCGCGTTGATTGCGGGGATGGGCGGTCTGGCGATAGGGATCAATGCCGGACTGGAGTGGCTGGAGATCCCCTGGCAGATCGGTGCGCTGTTCGCGCTGGGCGGCATGCTGGTGGGTTTGCCCATGGCCTTGATGCTGACCCGGCGCAAGGTGCACCATCTGTATGTGTCGGTCTGGTACATGGGAGCTGCGTTGTTCTGGTTTCCCACGCTGTACATTGTTGCCAAGGTGCCGGGCGTGCACTTCGGCGTGGAGCTGGCCACCATGAACTGGTGGTATGGGCACAATGTGCTGGGTCTGTTCTATACGCCGCTCTCTATCGCAGCCATCTACTATTTTCTGCCCAAGGTGATCGGCCGCCCCGTGCAGTCCTACAACCTATCCTTGCTGGGCTTCTGGACGCTGGCCTTCTTTTACGGGCAAGTCGGCGCGCATCACCTGATCGGCGGCCCTGTTCCCGAATGGCTCATCACCCTGTCTATTGTGCAAAGTGTGATGATGATCATCCCGGTGCTGGCGTTTTCCGTAAACCAGCATCTGACCCTAAAGGGCCATTTCAGTGCGTTGCGCCACTCGCCGGTACTGCGCTTCATCGTATTCGGCGCCATGATGTATACGGTTGCGTCGGTGCAGGGGTCATTTGAAGCCTTGCGTTCATTGAACGCCATTACGCACTTCACGCATTTCACCGTTGCGCACGCGCATTTGGGTATGTACGGCTTCGTATCCATGGTGATATTCGGAGGTATCTACTTTGTAATGCCTCGCATCCTGAACGTCGCCTGGCCACGGCCCAGTCTGATCGCCTGGCACTTCTGGCTGGTCGTGGTGGGCTATGGCGTCTACATGGTGACGCTCAGTATCGGCGGCGTATTGCAGGGGCTGGCCTTGCTGGACCCCGCGCGCGCCTTCATGGAATCCGTGGCAGTGACCATGCCGTGGCTGCAAGGCCGTTCACTAGGCGGTGCGTTGATGACGCTGGGCCATCTGGTTTTTGCGCTGCATGTGTTCCTGATCATTATGCGGTCCGGTGCGTTCTCGGTGAGCGAGCGCCCTGCGGCACTTGCTCAGGCTCAGACAACCACCCCTTCTATTACGTGACGCAATATGGAAAACGAACTCAAACTGCTGGTGGGGGCGATGGTGACGCTGTCGCTCGCGACGTCCGCCATGATCGTGGTGCCTTTCCTGCAGCTCAAGAACGAGCCGCCACCTGCGGAACTCAAACCCTATACCAGCCAGGAAGTCAGAGGGCGCCAGGTGTATCAGGCGCATGCCTGCATCGCCTGTCATACCCAGCAACCGAGCACGACGGGCGCCGGCATCGCCGATGCCAGCCGGGGCTGGGGGCGGGCTTCGGTCGCAGCGGATTATTTTTACGATGACCCGCCCTTGCTGGGCACCATGCGCACCGGGCCTGATCTCTTCAACATCGGTGTGCGCCAGCCGTCCGTTGACTGGCATCTGGGGCACCTGTTCCAGCCGCGCGCCTATACGCCTGGAAGCAATATGCCGGCCTACCCATTTCTTTTCGAGGTGAAGAATCCAGACGATGTAGTTGAAGGAGAGCGAGTCGTTCATCTGCCGCCGGGTACGGTGGAGGAAGGACAGGTTGTCGTCGCCAGGCCGGAAGCCTTGGATCTGGTCGCCTATCTGCTTAGCCTGAACCGGACCTATCCCGTGCTTTCTACCGAACAGGCGGCAGTCTTGTCGCAAACCGCGCCGACGCCGCAGCGGGGTCAAGAAAAATGAAAGCGAAAAGACCGATACGTGTATCTGAAAATGCCGATCCGCACGAGCTGAACAACCCGGTTCCGAAGTTGGTTCTCGGGGTGATTGCAGCGCTTGTCGTCTGGGGCGTTTATTACATTTTTTCATCAAGCCCCAACAGCGCTGCTGCCTTGGGCGATCAGCGCCCGCTATCGGTGTTGGCACCTTCCGTCTCGGCGGATGACCGGGCGATTGATGGCAAGCAGCTTTACACCGCTGCCTGTCAGGCTTGCCATCAAGCCAGTGGACAGGGTTTGCCAGGCGTGTTTCCGCCGTTGGCTGGTTCCGAATGGGTCACAGGCGACCCCGCTGTTCTGGCCCAGATCGTGCTGCATGGCGTGACAGGGCCCATTACCGTTTCCGGTGCGACCTACAACGGCGCCATGCCGGCCTTTGGTAAGCAGTTCGACGATGCGCAAATCGCTGCTGTGCTGAGTTTCATCCGTAGCGAATGGGGCAACGCGAGCCCCGAAGTCGACGAGGCATCGGTTCAGGCGGCCCGAGCCGCAAGTGAAGGCAGAACCCAACCGTGGGAAGGCCAGGAGGCGCTTTCCGCGTTGACCCAAAAGCCTGCAAGCTGAGGACAATACATGGCTTCGTCCGTCGCTCGATCCGCTCTTGCGCTGGCTGTCGTTCTGATTCTGGGCCTTATTGCATTTGGTGCGGTTACGGCGGGGTTCGCCGCAGTGACCGCGGATGGCGTCCGACGTGTACAACTTGAACGCCACCCTAGACCATTACCCCCACTGGGGTTGATCAGTGCCGATGGAAGCGCTCGTTCGTTGTTGGAATATGGAAATGCGCAGGCTCGGGTCACCTTCGTCACGCTGGTCTATCTGCAATGCAGATCCATCTGCCGTACCAGTATGTCTGGGCAGGCATGGATGCAACACGCCATCCAATCAAGAGGTCTCGAAAGCCGGGTGCGCCTGCTGACGCTCAGTTTCGATCCCGTTCACGATACGCCGGACGTCATGGCGGAGCATGCGCGGCGCTTAGGAGCCGAAGCCGGTTTATGGGAGTTTGCTACCGTTCAGAACCCTGCGGATCTGGATGCCATGCTTGCGTTGTTCGACATCATCGTATTGCCTGACGGACTTGGCGACTATACCCATAATGCCGCGCTGTTCCTGATTGATGAAACCGGGCGGGTTGCCAAGGCGTATGACATAGACCGGCCAGACCTTGCCCTGGCCGACTATTTGTCGCGCAAGCATGGAGAGGTGCCGGGATGACAGCGCTTTTGCTTGAGCGCCCGGTGGTGGGGAAAATACTTCACCACTGGGCGACGCCGGCTGTATTGCTCGCGGCACTGGCCTTGTTCCAGCCCTGGCTTGAAGCATCCATGGCGAGACACATGGGTCTGGAATTGCCCTTGCTCTTTATCGTGGGATGGTTCACAGCCAACGTCGCTGGTGATCGACTGGTTCGCCTTCTAGAGCCGTGGAACCTGGCGGGCGTACCGGCGCTGACCTTCTCGATGCTCGCGATGTCAGTATGGATGGTGCCGTCTGCACTTGACTTCGCCGTGCTTTCGCCCGTTGTTGCAATGGTCAAAGTCATCAGCATGCTGCTCGCCGGCATCATGGCCGGCGCATCGTGGCGAACGGCGGGTATTGTGATCCAGGCGTTCTTCATCATGAACTGGTTCTGGACAACCTTTGTCGTGGGCCTGCTTTACAAGGATGCGCCACAACAGCTTTGCAGTGTTTACCTGGCGGATGAGCAGTCGCATGCGGGCATGGCCATGATGGCATGGGCTGTTTTAGGGCTGTTGTTGTGGGCGCCGGGCGTGTTTCGTAAATTTCGCTAATCGATTTCATAGGAGGCTATCGCGGAGATGTTCAAAAAATTAGTGGCGGTCGGCGTGGATACGAGTATTGATCGCCATAGGACGCTTTAGAAGTATGGAACTCCGACATCTGCGTTGCTTTTTGGCGGTAGCAGAGGAACTTCATTTCGCCCGCGCCGCGGAGAAGCTGCACATTGAGCAATCGCCATTGTCTCGCACCATCAAGGAATTAGAAGAAGAGCTGGGTGAGCAGTTGTTCGTCCGCACCAGTCGCAGTACGCGGCTTACGCGGGCAGGCAAGCTGTTTCTGGAGCATGTGCCGCGTATTTTCACTGCCTTGCAGCAGGCTCGCGACAGTGTGACGGCGGCGGCTAATGGCTTCCATAGTCAGCTGCGCATAGCCTTGTCCGACGGCATCATGCCTTCACGCCTGCCCAGCCTGCTGGCTCTGTGCCGAGAAGAAGAACCCGAAGTCGAAATCCGTTTTTTCGAGGTGTTGTTATCGCAACAGATAAAAGGGTTGCATGATGATCTGTACGACGTGGGTTTCGCGCGATCTGATGAGGTAGGTGATGGAATCGTCGCCGAGCCGATTTGGAATGACCCGTTATGGGTTGCAGTGCCAGCACGGCATCCGTTGTTGAAGCATAAGCGCATCCCGCTGGGTGAGGTGCTGCGTTATCCGCTGGTGCTGTGCGACCCGCAGGCATGCGAAGGCTATGCGCAACAACTGGAACGGGTACTGCGTCGTATAGATATGGAACCGTTGATCGCAGAGCGGGTGGCGTCATTCGATTTGATGATGGCGCTGGTATCCGCAGGCTTTGCGCTGGGTCTGGCTGGTGCGCCGCATATTGCTTCCAGTCGTGAACCGGGCGTGGTAGCACGGCCCCTTGCAGGCCGTTCGCCCATGCTCACGACGTACCTGTTGTGGCGAGAAGCCGAAACCTCAGAAATCATATCCCGTTTCATCGACCGAGTGCGGGCCATCGAACTGCCCGAAAGCGTCAGACCGACACCACCGATTGAACCTGACACAGAGGAGGTCGTGCCATGAAGCAGGTTGTCCTGTTATTGCTGATTGCTGGGCTGGTAGGCTGCGGCCCGTCTGAAACGCCCGTACCTAAGCCCGACATACCTACAGTTGAGGAACTGGCCGCCGACCCAGCACGGCTCAAAGCGTTGCGTTCGCTGTGCAAAACGGATCGCACCAACCTGGGCGATGTGCTGTGCGACCGCGTGGCCGAAGCTACGCGCAAGCGCTTCTACGGTGACGGCATCGTGCCTTACACCCCATCGGATACGCCCCCGAAATTCTGATTCGCCCGCATTTCCCTACAAATCCTGTTTTTCTTTACTGACACGCCGCAACGCGCCCGCGCCTGCGGCGTTTTCTTCGTGTGCGCCCCTCCATGAATTGATGTTTTTTTTCGTGAGCATTGTTCCGATAACGGTCTTTGACCAGCACTGACTTGGCACCGATGCTCATAAGGCAGGCACAGGTTTGTGCCGCTTTGGAACGAGGAATCAGGGCAAGAGAAGTCGGAGGCAGGGGTATGCAAGGGACGAATGTGCTGTTCGGGCAGATCGCCGTCGTATTCGGCATCGTGATCGCCGGAGTGTGGGGCGCTACACAATGGACAGCTGCGGCATTGGGTTATCAGCTACGCCTGGGTGCACCCTGGTTCGATTTCCACGATACGCCGATCTATCACCCTTGGCGTCTCTTTGAGTGGTGGTTCTTCTTCGATGCCTATGCGCCGCAGATCTTCAACATCGCGGGCATGATCGCTGGCGGCAGCGGCCTGGTCGCCGTGGTGGTCGCCATCGGCATGTCGATCTGGCGTTCACGCCAGGCGCGACTGGTCACGACTTACGGTTCGGCCCGCTGGGCCGATAGTAGCGACATTCGTAAGGCCGGGCTGACCCAGCCGACCGGAATTTTGCTGGGTCTGCATGATGAACAGTATCTGCGCCACGAGGGGCCGGAGCATGTATTGGCCTTTGCGCCGACCCGTTCGGGGAAGGGTGTGGGCCTGGTGGTGCCCACCTTGCTGTCTTGGCCAGCCTCAGCCGTCATCCACGATATTAAGGGAGAGAACTGGCAGATCACGGCGGGCTGGCGTTCGCGTTTCTCGCACTGTCTGCTGTTCAATCCTACGGATAACCGCTCGGCTGGCTACAACCCGCTATTAGAGGTGCGCCGGGGCGAGCATGAAGTGCGTGATGTGCAGAACATCGCCGATATTCTGGTTGACCCGGAAGGCGCGTTGGAAAAGCGCAATCATTGGGAAAAGACTTCGCACGCGCTCTTGGTAGGCGCCATCCTGCATGTGCTTTATGCGGGCGAGGACAAGACCCTGCGCGGCGTGGCGAATTTTCTGTCCATCATCAATCCGTGGGATCTACAGCAGCAGGAGTGTCTGGGGTTTACCTATTCTGATGGCCGCTCACACTGGAGCTTCGACAGCCCGGAGGGGCGTATAGATGTTCCTATTAGAAGCAAATTAACGATCAATCAAGGTGATCCACTGCTGGCAGCGGCTGTAGCTGGCCTAGGTGTGGTTCTACAGCCGATAGAGTTGGTTAGCGATGCACTGCGCGATGGGACACTGGTGCGCCTGTTGCCGCAGTACCCGGTGCCGAATTCCGCAATGCACATCCTCTATGCCCCTGACCGAAGAATGACTCCAAAGCTGCGCAGCTTCTTGGAGTTTGCACGTGAGGCTTTTGGGCAGCGAGGCCCTCTCTAACGCATGAAAATCAATCACTCCTACGCTATCCGGTATTCGTAAAGGAGGGAGGGTTTCACGCAGATGAGATAGCCCCCTGATTCCCCGGCCCCGTTCTATCGCTTATCTTTGAGATAGGAATAGGACTATGAATACGACTAG
>NZ_JBXAGC010000046.1:0-20961 GCF_058793725.1 Acidovorax sp. GW835-FHT14B10 | reverse complement strand
TTGCCAGGGCAAACCTCCTCGGTGAGCAACAACGGGCGCCTGGCGATGGCCACATATCTCGGGCCGTAACATAACCGCCGCTATGTGTTGCAACACATAGCGCCGGCTACAAGGCCAGCTTCAGCCTGGGCGTGACAGAAGCCGGTTGCCTGGCTCATGCCCGGCGCAAGTTCTTCGAGCTGCATGCGGCCAACAAGAGCCAGATCGCCGAGTTCGCCCTGCAGCAGTTCGCGCGGGTCTATGAGATCGAGCGGGAAGTCCAGAACACACCGGCACCCCAGCGGCTGCAGGTGCGCCAGCAGCACAGTCGACCGATACTGGACGCCTTGCACCAGTGGATGGTGCTGCAGCGCCAGCAGGTGGCGGGCAACTCGGCCACGGCCAAGGCGCTGGACTACAGCCTCAAGCGCTGGGCGGCACTCACACGATTCATTGATGACCCGCAACTGCCAGCAGACAACAACTGGATCGAGAACCAGATCCGACCCATTGCTATCGGGCGCTCGAACTGGTTGTTTGCCGGCAGCCTGCGCGCGGGCCAGCGGGCAGCTGCCGTCATGAGTCTGATCCAGTCAGCGCGCATGAACGGGCATGACCCGTATGCCTATCTCAAGGACGTGCTCACGCGACTGCCCACGCACAAGGCCAGCCGCATCGATGAGCTCTTGCCACACCACTGGCAACCCGGCGCCATCTGACTCTCAGCTATGATCGCCGGCCGCGGTCAACATGGGTTCACCGCGCGCTTACAACGGCTCACAAAGAACCGTATCCCCACACTGGGCCATTGCACCCAAGATGCCGGCGATAGCTGCTTGCGCACCTGCACACGCAATCAGGTCCTGGCTTGACAGCCCGTCAAGCGCTGGCCTGAGCCAAGCCTGTGCGGCCTGAATTGCTGACCGATTGGACAACCCATCCTGATACTGGGATAGGGTCTCGATAGGCTGACGCGCCAGCACTTCCTGAATACCGGTCCTCACCAGGTCGGCCATGGACCCCGCCGCGAGTTGAGGGGGTATGTTCATCGCAAGATCGATCTCACCATGCTCTTGCGTCGCAGCCGGGCCGATCACGAATGAACCACGGCCGCTATAGGCTGCGATCAACCCACGGTTACGTGCCTCTGTATAGGCGCGCGTCACCGTGGTCAGGTCTACATTCAGTTTGGAAGCCAGCCACCGCTGTGCGGGAATCAGATCGCCGGCAACAAGCTCGCCAGAGTCGATGGCTTGACCGATCAGATCTGCGATCTGTAGGTATCTCGGCCCGGCACCTGGTGTCAGTTGCTTGATCCAGCCTGCACGGGCTTCCCCCCTCGCGTCGTTGCGAGTAGCCATATGAATTCCTCGGTTGTCAATCCATACAATGGAGATTATAATTGCCGTACATTGTCGCATATTTGCCATACATTATGAATTTGTATGGTGCGCATGCCAAGCAATGAGGTGGCGTTGGGGGTCTTCATGTCCTCGGCGCCGAGTGTTCCGTGATGGAGATGCACCCCGATGAAAGACCACCACCTGATCTCTGCGAACCGGCTTGACGATGGCGCGGTCGTGTGGCTCAACGACGCTCTTGAATGGGTCGATACCCTGGAGTTGGCCTGTGCCTTTGACGATGAGCGCCTCGAAGGAGCCAAGCTCGCAGCTGAGCATGCGGTTGGGCAGAATCTGATCGTTGGGCCGACACCACGCGCTGCCCAGATCGTTGAAGGACTGCCGCTACCGATCGACTACCGCGAACAGCTGCGATCTCGCGGCCCTTCCGTACGTCCGGATCTCGGCAAGCAAGCCGAGAGTGCGGGGGTGCTCAGCACCGTTCGCGAGAGACCTGTCGTGCCCGTCGAGGTCGCGCATGCGGGCGTGTACCGCTACGACCCGTCGGAGCGCGAGTTCCTCAAGACGCGCGCTCAGCAGTTCGAGCAGCAAGTTGCACGGCGCCTTTCGGGTGAGCTCGACGAAGAGGCATTCAAGGTCTACAGACTGATGAATGGCCTGTACCTGCAGTTGCACGGCTACATGCTGCGCGTGGCCATTCCCTATGGCACGCTCAGCGCCATCCAGATGCGACAGTTGGCCTACGTGGCAAAGACCTACGACAAGGGCTATGGCCACTTCACGACGCGTCAGAACATGCAGTTCAATTGGCCGCGCCTGTCGGATTCGCCCGAAATTCTGTCCGTGCTCGCAGACGCGGACCTGCACTGCATTCAGACAAGCGGTAATTGCATCCGCAACGTCACGACCGATCATTTTGCGGGCGCCGCCCTCGACGAAGTGGTCGATCCGCGGGTGCATGCAGAGATATTGCGGCAGTGGTCCACCGATCACCCCGAGTTCACCTATCTGCCGCGCAAGTTCAAGATCGCCATTACCGGCAGTCCCGTTGACCGCGCTGCAGTGCGGTTCCACGACATAGGCATCCTCGCCAGAAAGAATGACGCAGGCGAGGTTGGCTTTCAGATCTATGCCGGCGGCGGCCTGGGACGCACACCTATCGTCGGCACCAAAGTCCGAGACTGGCTGCCCGAGCGCGAGCTGCTGCGCTATGTAGAGGCAATCCTGCGCGTGTACAACACCTTGGGGCGCCGGGACAACATCTACAAGGCGCGCATCAAGATCCTTGTGCGCGAGCTCAAGCCTGCGAAGTTCATCGAGATGATCGAGGATGAGTTCACCAACCTTCCGGCAGACCGTCAGTATCTCGAGCCCGATATCGTTCAGGCCATTCGTGAGCGATTCGTGGCACCTGACTTTGCTGAACTTTCTGCGGTATCGCCGGAACACGAACTCATGCTGGAGGCCGATCCAGAGTTTGGCCACTGGGTTCGCAACAACACGCACCCGCACAGATGCCCGGGCTATATAAGCGCCGTGATCTCACTCAAACCCGCGGGGGGTATTCCCGGCGACATCAGTGCAGAAGAAATGGTAGCGCTTGCCGACCTGGCGGAAACCTATTCACTCAATGAGATTCGTGTGTCTCATGAGCAAAACCTGGTGCTTCCCCATGTGGAACTCAGCCAGCTCTATACGGTCTGGAAGGCGCTGCGTGGGGCGGGATTGGCCACACCCAATATCGGTCTCATATCGGACTCGATCGCTTGCCCGGGGATGGACTACTGCAGTCTGGCCACAGCTCGCTCCGTGCCCGTCGCACAGCGCATTGCGCTGCGATTCGATGAGGCCAAGCAGCGCGAAATCGGTGAACTCAAACTCAATGTGTCTGGCTGCATCAATGCGTGCGCACATCATCACGTGGCCCACATCGGCATCCTGGGTCTGGATAAGAGCGGCAAGGAGTCCTACCAGATAAGCCTGGGCGGCAGCGCCGACGAAAGCGCTGCGGTCGGAACGATCCTGGGCCCTTCGGTAGGCTACGACAGCGTTCCAGACGTCATCGAAGCGATTGTCGACATCTATCTCAAGAATCGCAGCGAGAACGAAACCTTCATCGACACCTATCGTCGCGTGGGGATCAGCCCATTCAAGGAGGCGCTTCATGACGCTCATTGACACAGCGGGAACGCCATTGGCAGACCCCTATCAGTACCCAGCTGCCGATCAAGAACTGACCGAGGCCGACCACTGCGTTGTACTGTTATCGCAATGGGACACATACCAGGAACAGTTCGGCAAGACAGCGACTGGGGTCTGGGTCACGGGAGACCAAGACCCCGCCGACCTGCTTCCCTTGCTCAATCGAACGCGCGTGGTCGTCATCGAGTTCCCTAAATCCCGTGATGGTCGAGGATTCACGCTGGCGCGCGTGCTTCGGGAGCGTCATCGATACGACGGCGACATCCGCGCTGCCGGTCCGTTGCTGCCCGACCAATTCTCGATGCTGATCCAGTGCGGGTACACCAGCGTGCTCGCCGAAGCAGCGATACCGCTGGTCCGATGGAAAGAGGCAGCGATGGCGCTGGATCAATCCAAGGCGCGTCCACGGACACTATTGGATCGTCTCTCCCAGAATCGGTAGGCATAGCCATGTTCAACCTCACTGCACTCGAACTGGCGCGAATTCAATTCGGATTCACGATCACGTTCCACATCATCTTTCCCGCCATCACCATCGGGCTGGCGACGTATCTCGCCATCCTCGAAGGATTGTGGTTGAAAAAACAGGACGCGGTCTACAAGACTCTGTACCACTTCTGGTCCAAGATTTTCGCGGTCAACTTCGGAATGGGCGTTGTGTCGGGTCTGGTGATGGCCTACCAGTTCGGCACCAACTGGAGCCAGTACTCCGAGTTCGCCGGCAGCATTACCGGCCCACTGCTCACCTACGAGGTCCTCACGGCGTTCTTCCTCGAAGCCGGCTTTCTCGGCGTGATGCTGTTTGGCTGGAACAAGGTCGGCCCGCGCCTGCACTTCTTCGCCACGGTTATGGTGGCGATTGGAACCTTGATCTCCGCCACCTGGATCTTGGCTTCCAACAGCTGGATGCAGACGCCGCAAGGACACGAGGTCATCAATGGCGTAGTGGTGCCGGTGGATTGGATCGCGGTCATCTTCAACCCGTCCTTTCCCTATCGACTCGCACACATGGTGATGGCTGCGTTCATCTCCACCGCGCTGCTGGTCGGCGCGTCGGGTGCTTGGCATCTTCTCAAGGGTAACCGCGGGCGCGAGGTCAAGAAAATGTTCTCCATGGCCCTGTGGTCACTGCTCGTGACCGTTCCCCTTCAGGTCTTCATCGGCGACCTGCACGGCCTGAACACGCTCGAACATCAGCCAGCGAAGGTCGCTGCCATGGAAGGACATTGGGAAAACAAGCCAGGCGAAGGTGTCCCGTTGATCCTCTTCGGCTGGCCGGACATGGATGCCGAAACCACCCGCTACAAAATCGAGATTCCCAATCTGAGCAGCCTGATTCTGACCCACGAATGGCGCGGTCAATACCCAGGGTTGAAGGAGTTCGCGCGGGAGGACCGACCCAATGCGACGATTGTTTTCTGGACCTTCCGCGTGATGGTGGGATTGGGGATGTTGATGCTCGTCCTTGCGCTCTGGAGCGCATGGTCGCACTGGCGCCGGCGAGCCTACGAATCGCGCGCGCTGCTGCGATTCTCCCTGCTCATGGGACCGTCGGGGCTGATTGCGCTTTTGGCCGGTTGGTACACCACCGAAATTGGACGCCAGCCGTGGGTCGTCTATGGGTTGATGCGCACCGCAGACGCGGTCTCGAACCACTCGGCACTGACGCTTAGTGTCACCTTGGTCGTTCTTCTTGTGGTGTATGCCGCGGTGTTCGGGACCGGCATCGGCTACATGCTCAAGCTGATTGGAAGAGGCCCGGACTCTAACGAGAACCCGCCCGATGGGGATGCACTGGATCAGCGACCTGCACGTCCGCTTTCCGCTGCCACTGACCCCGCTCAACCCACCTCGACCGACGTTTGACAAAGGAGCTGTGACATGGGTATCGATCTTCCACTGATCTGGCTTCTGATCATCGGCTTCGGCGTGATGATGTATGTCATTGCCGACGGCTTCGACCTCGGGATCGGAATTCTCTTTCCATTCGTCAAGGACCGCAGCCACCGCGACGCAATGGTCAACAGTGTGGCGCCGGTTTGGGACGGCAATGAGACCTGGCTCGTGCTGGGCGGAGCGGCCCTCATGGCGGCCTTCCCCAAAGCCTACGCGATCTTGCTCAGCGCCTTTTATGTTCCGGCCATCTTGATGCTGCTCGGACTGATCTGGCGCGGGGTGTCTTTCGAGTTCCGCTTCAAGGCCGACGAAGCCCACAAGCCATTCTGGGATAAGGCCTTCATGCTGAGCTCGTTCGTCGCCGCATTCTTCCAGGGTGCGATCCTGGGGGCGTTCATCGACGGTGTTGAGATCGTCGGAGGTCGCTCGGCCGCCGGGATCATGGACTGGTTGACGCCGTTCTCCGTCTTTACGGGTATCGGGGTCGTCATTGCCTACGCGCTATTGGGATCGACTTGGCTCGTACTCAAGACCGAAGGCGACCTGCAGCGGCAGATGATCCGGATCGCCAAGCCGACCACATTTGCCTTGTTGGTGGCCATTGCCATTGCTTCGATCTGGACGCCATTGGCGCATCAAGCCATTTCCGATCGATGGTTCAGCCTGCCAAACATCTGGTTCTTCGCGCCGGTTCCGGTTCTGGTTGCAGCCGCAACGTACTACATCCAGCGCACGCTCAACGACGACCCTCATGCTGGGCCCTTCGTCTGGTCGCTGGTCGTGATCTTTCTGGGCTACACAGGATTTGTCATCAGTATCTGGCCCAACATTGTGCCTCCATCGCTTTCCATCTGGGATGCCGCGGCACCTTCTGAAAGCCTGGGATTCACCTTGGTCGGGGCGCTGCTAATCATTCCCATGATCCTCGGCTATTCGGCGTGGGCCTATTACGTCTTCCGCGGAAAGGTCAAAGTTGGCGAGGGGTACCACTGAATGGGCGCTCCATCTACTCATCCACGCCGCGAAACCTTGCGGCGCGTCGGATGGCTGATCTTGATCTGGGTCTGCAGCGTCGCTGCACTGGGCATCGTCGCGCTCGGTATGCGACTAGCCATGCGCCTGGTTGGGATGAGCACCTGATGCTTCAAAACAAAGACCGGCTGCTGCAACAAAACGTCCAGCAGTTCTCGAGCAACACGACGGAAAGAGCCGAATGACGATGGAACTGGCCAAAAGAGCCTACAACTTCAGCGCAGGACCTGCTGCGCTCCCGGAACCTGTTCTGGCACAGATCCAGACTGAACTGTTCAACTGGCGTGAGACTGGTGCGTCCGTCATGGAAATCAGTCACCGCTCGGCCGCCTTCGTGGAAATGGCGGAACAGATGAGCCAGGACTTGCGCGACTTGCTGGGCGTACCTGGACACTACCGGATTCTGTTCCTGCAGGGCGGAGGCGCCCAACAGTTCTCCCAGATTCCCATGAATCTGCTCCACGAACTGCGGGTCTGCGACTACATCGATACCGGACACTGGTCCCGCAAGGCCATCGGCGCGGCTTGTCGATATGCCGAGGTGAACATCGCAGCCTCGATCCGCGACGCTGCGCCGCAAGCCATTCCGCGCGAGCCTGAATGGCGAATCTCCGAGGCGCCGGCCTATCTTCACTACACCGCGAACGAAACCATAGATGGGCTGGAGTTTCATTGGATACCGGAGATCGGCGATGAAATCCCACTTGTCGCGGACTTCTCAGCAAACATTCTCTCTGGCCCGCTGGACGTATCCCGATTCGGCCTGATCTACGCAGGGGCGCAGAAGAACATCGGCCCGAGCGGGATGACGCTGGTGATCGTCCGCGAGGACCTGCTGGGTCGCGTCCATCCGTACTGCCCGGACATCCTGAACTACGGCGTGATCGCAGAGCATGGCTCCATGTACAACACACCCGCGACATTCGCCTGGTACGCGTCAGGTCTGGTGTTTCAGTGGATCAAATCACTCGGCGGGCTGGAAGCCATGCGCGCGAGAAATCTCCGCAAGAAGGACATCCTTTACAACCAGATCGACCGCAGCGGTTTCTATGTCAACGACATATCGCATGCCGATCGCTCCCATATGAATATTCCTTTTCGGCTCTGCGACCAAACGCTTGAAAAGGTATTTCTCGACGGCGCCGCCGAGCAAGGCTTTCTGGGCTTGAAAGGACACCGGGCCAAAGGTGGCATTCGGGCCTCGATCTACAACGCCGTCTCGGAAGACGCTGTCACGGCACTGGCCGGCTACATGGCTGAGTTCGAACAGCGTCATGGCTAACATCAACGGACTATTTTCATCGTGACTATCAACTATCTGTCGCTTGCCGTCAGCGAGGTTCATCTCCTGGCACCCTATGTACCCGGAAAGGCCATCGAGGAACTGGAACGAGAAACGGGGCAAAGCGCCGAAAGCATCATCAAGCTGGCGAGCAACGAGAGCCCCCTGGCCGCCAATCCGAATGTTCTTCGTGCTATTCAACAGGCGCTTCAAACCATTACCCGCTATCCCGATGGCACGGGACATCGGCTGAAAAACAAGCTCCGGGACAAGTTCGGGCTGAACCCGGATGGGCTTACTCTTGGCAACGGCTCGAACGAGCTGTTGATCACGATCGCTCAGGCATTTCTTGGTGCCGGCCGCAATGCGGTGTTCAGTCAGTACGCTTTCTCGGTCTATGCGTCTGCGACGATTGCCGCCGGCGCGCAAGTGCGTGAGATACCCGCTCGCGAGTGGGGAAACGACCTCGAACTGATCTTGAAAGCGATCGACCAGGACACGCGCGTCGTCTTTCTCGCCAATCCAAACAACCCGACCGGCACATGGTTTGAATGCGCGCAGTTCGAGGCGTTCATGGACAGGGTTCCTCTTGAGACACTTGTCGTCCTGGATGAAGCCTACATCGAGTATGCGGAAGATCCAGCCTTGCCTGACGGCCTGGCCTATCTGTCGCGCTATCCCAACCTGATCGTGACCCGAAGCTTGTGCAAGGCCTACGGGCTGGCAGGCTTGCGTGTCGGCTACGCGGCATCGTCGCCCGAGATCGCCGAGATCCTGAATCGGGTCCGGCAGCCGTTCAACGTCAACAGCCTGGCGCTGGCGGGTGCCTGTGCCGCGCTTGATGATCACGACTATCTGCGACTGGGGCGTGAAGTGAACCGTCAGGGCTTGAAACAGCTGCAGGATGGCTTTTCACGGTTGGGCGTCGCATGGATTCCTTCGCGTACGAACTTCGTCACCGTCGATTTTGGACGTCCCGCTAACGCGATCTACGAAGCGCTCCTGGCCAAAGGCATCATCGTTCGGCCCATGGACGGCTACGGGATGCCCCATCACCTCCGCATTTCGGTGGGGCTCGAATCGGAAAATTCGCGGCTTCTTGCGACGCTCGAGGGCATTTTGCGGGAAGGAGTGCAGCAATGAATGTAGCCGTATCGCGAGACCTTTACGAACATGTCATGGTGCCCAACTACGCTCCCGTGTCTGTCGTTCCCGTCGACGGGCGTGGTGCACGCGTTTGGGATCAGGATGGCACTGAGTACATCGACTTTGCCGGCGGTATTGCAGTCAATGCCTTGGGCCACTGCCATCCGGACCTTGTTGAAGCGCTCACGCTCCAGGCGCAGCGTCTCTGGCACACATCGAACATCTTCGCCAACGAGCCGGCCATGCGGCTGGCCCACGCACTGACGCAGGCCTCGTTCGCCGACCGGGTCTTCTTCGCCAATTCCGGCGCTGAGGCCAACGAGGCGGCATTCAAGCTCGCCAGACGCTACGGCGTTCGTACTGGCGGCGAGGACAAGCATGAGATCGTTGCGAACTTGAACAGTTTCCATGGCCGATCACTGTTCACGGTCAGTGTGGCGGGCCAGCCGAAGTACTCCGAAGGGTTCGGTCCGCCGATCAAGGGCATCCGGCATGTCGCGTTCAACGACATCCAGGCATTGGAGGCAGCCGTATCAAGCCGTACCTGCGCTGTCGTGATTGAACCAGTGCAGGGGGAAAGCGGCGTCTTGCCCGCCAGCCGCGCGTACCTGCAACGCGCCCGTGAACTTTGCGACACCCATGGCGCGCTCTTGATATTCGATGAAGTGCAGACAGGCATGGGCCGCCTGGGAACCCTTTTCGGATACGAGCACTTCGATGTCGTCCCGGACGTCATGACCTTGGCCAAGGCCATTGGTTGCGGCTTCCCGTTGGCGGCGATGCTTGCCACCAAGGAAGCCGCAAGACACCTGGAGTTTGGCACCCACGGCAGCACCTTCGGTGGCAACCCGCTGGCATGTGCAGTAGGCGAGACGGCACTGAAGCTCATAGACCGGCCCGAGCTGTTGCGCGGCGTCCAGATTCGGCATACCCACTTCGTTTCGGCATTGACCGTTATCGGCAAGCGCTACGACCTGTTCAAGGAAGTGCGCGGCATCGGCTTGCTTCTTGGCTGCGTGCTGACTGATCGCTGGAAGGGCGAAGCAAAGCATGTGATCGACTGCTGTCTTGAACATGGCGTGATGGTGTTGCAGGCAGGACCGGATGTGATTCGGCTTGCGCCCAGCTTGGTCATTGAGACCGAAGAGATCGACGAAGGATTGGCCCGGCTGGCAAAAGCTGTAAAGCAGCTATCCAGAGAACCGGTGGCGATGTGAATTTAGGCAGGAGATAAAACCATGGGAACAAAGTATTCGGCCATATGCGGAAGCCTGGTGGCGCTGGTCACGCCGATGACCTCGGACGGCGCCATTGAATGGGACATCTTCCGAAAGCTGATCGATTGGCACATCGAACAGGGCACTGATGGGCTGGTCATCATGGGATCGACCGGAGAGACGGCAACGATCTCGACCGACGACCATATCGAGTTGATACGAGTCTCGGTGGAACATGCAGCAGGTCGCATCCCCATCATCGGGGGTACCGGTGCGAATTCGACCAGCGAAGCCATCGAACTGACACGCGTAGCACAGAAGGTTGGTGTTGCTGCATGCCTCTCCGTGGTCCCTTACTACAACAAACCCACGCAGGCCGGCATCTATCAACATTTTCGCGCTGTGGTCGAGGCCGGCGACGGTCCAGTGATTCTGTACGACGTTCCAAGCCGCACGATCACCAGCATGACGGTGGAAACCATTCTGGCGCTGTCCGAAGTCGACGGCGTCGTCGGGCTGAAGGACGCCACAGGAGACATCGGACGCGCAAACGAACTCTTGCACCGGCTGCCGCCGAGTTTCTCTATCTACAGTGGCGACGACGCGACGGCCGCGGCACTGATCCTCATGGGAGCGAAGGGAAATATCTCGGTCACGGCCAACATCCTGCCGACCCGCATGCACGAGCTTTGTGCAGCTGCTCTGGCAGGCGACCTCGCAACTGTCCGTAGCTTGAGCCGCCGGATGGCGGCCATCAATCAAGCGCTCTTCATCGAGTCCAACCCGATTCCGGTGAAATGGGCGATGGCGCGGATGGGCCTGATCCCTGAGGGCATGCGTCTGCCGCTCACCCCGTTGTCGGCACAGTACGTCGATACAGTGACCAGCGCCATGGGAGACGCCGGAATTCGGCTGCATTCTCCGGGCCCCGGATTCGATCTGATCGATCCGCCTCCCGCACGTCGATCGCCAGCCTCCCAATGAGCCACCCGATTGATATGGCGGCAAGTTCCGATTCTGGCCAGGCAGGCCGGGAACGACTTTTGGTGCTCTTGGCGTTCGCGACCTTTGTCGTTTTCTTCCAGGCCTACGCGATCGCACCGATGCTTCCTGAACTCGCGTCGTTCTTCAAGGTAGAGGCGCGCGAAGCTGGTTTGGCCGTGCCGGCGTACCTGATCCCTTACGGGATCGCGACACTCGTCACTGGCCTGCTCGCTGATCGCCTGGGTATTGGCAAGGTCATGCTGAGCTCCCTCGCGCTCTTCGTCTTGCTGGTGCTCGCAACGGCGTTGAGCAGGACCGTTGAGACCCTGATCATATTGCGCGCGATCACCGGTGTTGCGGCAAGCGGAATCGTCCCCCTTGCATTGGTGGTCGTGGCCAAGCTGTATCCCTACGCCGAGCGCGGCCGGCCCCTGGGATGGATCTTCGGTGCCATGGCCGGCGGCATGGCAGTGGGGGCCCCTCTTGGCGTGGTGATCTCTCCTGCCATTGGCTGGCAAGGTGTCATGGTCCTCGTCGCCTGCATGGCATCGCTGACGCTCGTTCTGCTGTGGTGCAGACGCGAATGGCTATCGCGGGGAATGAAGATGCCGCCGATGACCTTCTCCTCTGTCCTCACCGGCTATGGGGAGTTGCTTAGAAGTCCTCGGGGTGCCCGCACTTATGGCTACGTGCTGGTGAACTCGATGTTCCACTCTGGCGTCTTCACCTGGCTAGCTGTCTATCTTGACCAGAGATACGGCCTGTCGCCGCAGCATATTGGCATTGCACTCCTTGGCTACGGGGTCCCTGGCTTACTACTCGGACCGCTGATTGGGCGTGCCGCCGACAGGTTCGGCCGCGGACGATTGCTTCCCATCGGGCTTGGGTTGAGCACGATTGCGGTACTGATGTTGGTTGAGGATCTGCCACTTGCCTGGTTCTTGCTGCCCGTCGTCATGCTCTCGCTCGGGTATGACATGACCCAGCCTCTCCTTGCAGGAATCGTCACGGATGTGGGACGCGACCGGCCCGGCCAGGCAATGGGCTTGAACGTGTGCACCCTGTTTCTTGGCTTCGGGATCGGTAGCCTCGTTTTTCGTCAGCTCATGGACGCAGGATTTCCCATTGCTTTCGGGATGTTTGCCGCGGTCGAGGCGGTGCTGGCGCTGATCGCAATCCGCCTGTTTCGCAACGAAACACCGAAACCGTAGCAATGGTGAGCGATCTCTCACTCCGTCCCTACCACCAAGTGGCCTGAGCCCACGAACACTTTGCCCGAGATGAATACTTATGGATGCGGTCCGCACATCTATTTTCCAGACGCCTTCCTTGGAAACTACAGCAGGCGGTGCGCTTCGCTTCGCCTATATGGCGTCCCATTTGCCTCCCAACACCTCGGTCAACATCGCTTTCATTGATGCGGAATCCGCCAAGGAGCGGATCGTCGCGATCGATGTGCTTCGATCGTCGGGGCTCACTCCACGACCGATTGTTTCAGCACGGCGATTCACGTCGGAAGGAGCACTACGTTCGTTTTTGCATCAGGCTGTACAGATCAAAGGGGTAAGAGACCTCTTCCTTGTCGGAGGCGACCCAGCCGTGCCACGTGGGCCATTCAGGGACTCACTGGACGTGATTAATGGGTCATACCTGGATGAGACCAATATCAGTGCCATCGGTATCGCCGGCTACCCAGAGGGGCATCCACGTATAGAAGGCGCCATTCTTTTGGATAGCCTGCAACGCAAGGTGGAGGCGTTGAAGGCCAAGGGGCTGCATGTGGAAATCACCACCCAGCTTTCATTCGATGCTCTGGCCGTCATCGCCTGGATTCAGCGAGTCAGGGGAATAGGCATAAAAGCGCCGATTCGAATTGGCATCCCCAGTCCAGCCGGTGTCTCCGGAATACTCAAGTTTGCCAAGCTCTGTCGCGTCAGAACTTCTGTTGAGTTGCTCCAGCGTTACGGATGGGAGACGACATCCCTGTTGAACTCGGCTGGGCCAGACCGGTTTCTGACCGAGTTGCTCGAGAGTACCGAACGCCTCGAACTGGGCCCGCTGGGCCTGCACCTCTACCCATTGGGCAACTTGGAGAAAGCGCTCCAATGGTTCAACGGCTGGGAGGAAAAGAGTCGTTGGCTTCATTGATGCCAATGAAGATGGAATGCCTTTCAAAGCGTTGGAGATGAAAACTATATGGACGTACGTCACAGCCTTCTTGAGGACCAAATCGGAAACACGCCACTGATCGCACTCGGGCATGTGGACGCGCAAAGCAATCGGCCAAGAAGAAACACTGTCCTCGGGAAACTGGAAGGGAACAACCCCGGAGGCTCAGTCAAGGATCGGGCCGCGCTATCCATGATTCGTCGCGCGGAACAGCGTGGCGACATCCATCCTGGCGACACCCTGATCGAGGCTACGTCGGGAAACACAGGAATCGCGTTGGCGATGGTGGCTGCGATCCGCGGCTACAAGATGCTGATCCTCATGCCGGAGGACAGCTCCGTCGAGCGCATTCAAACCATGAAAGCCTTCGGAGCCGATGTTCTGCTCACGCCAAAGGAAGGCGGGATGGAGTATGCGCGCGATGCGGCGACCCGACTGCAGCAGGAAGGTCGCGGGCGGGTCCTTGACCAGTTTGGCAATACCGACAACCCACTCATTCACTACGAAACGACAGGCCCGGAGATCTGGAGACAGAGCCAGGGACGAATCACGCACTTCGTCAGCGCCATGGGTACGACCGGAACAATCACCGGAGTGTCGAGATATCTCAAGGAAGTGAACCCGGGAATACGCATCGTCGGCGTTCAGCCCGAGGAAGGCTCCCGCATCCCCGGTATTCGAAAGTGGCCAGAGGCATATCGCCCCAGCATCTTCCGTCCAGAGGCAGTGGATGAATTGATCAATGTCCACCAGGCAGATGCCGAGGACATGGCAAGAAGGCTCGCCAAGCAAGAAGGCATTTTTTGTGGAGCGTCGTCGGGTGGTGCTTGCTGGGCGGCGCTGGAAATTTCGAAGAAGGTTGAAGACGCAACCATCGTCTTCGTCGTGTGCGACAGGGGCGACCGCTACCTATCGACGGGCCTTTTCCCACACACGAAATCGTGATCCTGGAACCGATAGGAAGAAAAACTGAAATGAACACAACCGACAGACAGGCCGCCCTGGATTACCACGAGTTTCCCGTACCGGGAAAAATCTCGGTGACGCCTACCAAGCCGCTGGTGACACAGCGAGATCTAGCAGTAGCCTATTCGCCAGGCGTAGCCGCCGCATGCGAGGAAATCGTCTCGGACCCCGCCAACGTCTTCCGCTTCACCGGCCGCGGCAACCTGGTAGGAGTGATCACCAACGGGACCGCGGTGCTTGGACTGGGAAACATCGGTGCGCTTGCCTCCAAGCCCGTCATGGAAGGCAAGGCGGTGCTCTTCAAGAAGCTCGCCGGTTTGGATGTGTTCGACATCGAGATCAACGAGACCGACCCCGACAAACTGGTCGAAATCATCGCGGGCCTGGAGCCGACTTTCGGCGGTATCAACCTCGAAGACATCAAGGCTCCTGAGTGTTTCGTCGTCGAACGCAAGCTGCGTGAGCGCATGCGAATTCCCGTATTCCATGACGACCAGCACGGCACTGCGATCACCGTATCGGCTGCGTTCATCAATGGCCTGAAGGTCGTGGGCAAGGACATCAAGAAGGTCAAGGTCGTCACGTCCGGTGCGGGCGCTGCAGCCCTGGCTTGCCTGGACCTGATGGTGGACCTGGGCCTGCCGCTGGAGAACATCTGGGTGACCGACATCGAGGGTGTGGTCTATGAAGATCGCACCGTGTTGATGGACCCGGACAAAAGACGCTTCGCGCAAAAGACCGAGGCCCGCAAGTTGATCGAGGTGATCGAGGGCGCCGACGTGTTCCTGGGCCTGTCAGCCGGCGGCGTGCTGAAGCCGGAGATGGTAGCCGCCATGGGGCCGCACCCGTTGATACTGGCACTGGCCAACCCCAATCCTGAAATCCTGCCGGAAGCTGCGCTATCCGTTCGCGATGACATCGTCATGGCGACGGGACGCTCGGATTACCCGAATCAGGTCAATAACGTGCTGTGTTTTCCCTACATCTTCCGTGGTGCGTTGGACGTGGGCGCGACGACGATTACTCGTGAAATGGAGAAAGCTGCCGTCCATGCCATCGCCGACCTCGCTCAGGAAGAGCAAAACGACGTCGTCGCGGCTGCGTATGGCTCCTACGGCCTCTCGTTCGGCCCCCAATATCTGATTCCCAAGCCATTCGACCCTCGCCTCATCGTCCGGATCGCACCGGCCGTGGCCAAGGCTGCCATGGATGACGGCGTGGCCACACGCCCGCTGGCTGACCTCGACGCCTATCGAGCCCAACTGCAGCAATTCGTCTATCACTCCGGCGCTTTCATGAAGCCGCTGTTCGCCGCGGCCAAGCAACTCGTGGCCGACGGCGGGCGCGCGCGCATCGTCTTTACGGAGGCCGAGGACGAGCGCGTCCTGCGAGCCATCCAAGTCATCGTTGACGAAAAGCTGGCACGCCCCATTCTGGTAGGCCGCCCATCCGTACTGCGCTCTCGCATCGAGAAGTTCGGCCTGCGTCTCAAGCTCGACCATGATGTCGAGGTAACCAATCCCGAGCACGATGAACGGTTCAACCAGTACTGGACGACCTACTGGGAAATGATGTGCCGCCGTGGCATCACCAAAGAAATGGCGCGCGTTGAAATGCGCCGCCGCCTGACGCTGATCGGCGCCATGATGGTTCACCTGGGTGACGCCGACGGCATGATCTGCGGAACGGTCAGCGGCTATCACGACCACCTGCGTTTCATCGACCAGGTTCTAGGCAAAAAGGACGGCGTCACGAACTACGCTGCCATGAACATCCTGCTGCTGGAAGGCCGCACGGTGGCGCTGGTCGATACCCACGTCAACGACGACCCGACGGCAGAACAGATCGCCGAGTTCACAGTGCTCGCTGCTGAAGAGATGCGCCGCCTGAACTTGGAACCCAAGGTGGCCTTGCTGTCACGCTCAAATTTCGGATCGGACAGCTCGGCCTCCGGCAAGAAAATGCGCCAGGCGCTGGAACTGATCCGTGCCGCTGCGCCCGAGCTGGAAGTTGATGGCGAAATGCACGGCGACTGCGCGCTGGATGCTGCGCTGCGTCAACGCCTGCTGCCCAGCTCGCCGCTGCAGGGCTCGGCCAACCTGCTTGTCTGCCCCAACGTGGATGCCGGCAACATCGCATACAACCTACTCAAGACGGCTGCGGGCAGCAATGTTGCAGTCGGGCCGTTCCTGTTGGGTACCCGAGCGCCGGTGCATATCCTCACGTCAAGCTTAACGGTAAGGCGGATTGTCAATATGACAGCGTTAACGATTATCGATGCTAACCGAACCGAGTGAGGCGGAATGTCGATGTCGGTGCCGGCCCTAGCGCTTCGCGTCTCCGATATCAAGCGTTGCGTTTGTAAATCTTGAATCATCACTACGATGTGTTTATCCCCCCGCTGTCTGAAGTGAATTGCGGGCCATTTCTAGGAGAGATAGCTATGTCAAATAATGAGACTTTTCAAGCAGCGGTTGTTCAAGCCGGCTCTGTTGTATATGACACTCCGGCAACCTTGGAAAAACTGGTGCAGCTGACAAACAGTGCAGCGAGACAAGGCGCTAAGCTCGTCGTGTTTCCGGAAGCGTTTATTGGTGGGTACCCCAAGGGCCTCGACTTTGGAGCGCGGCTTGGAACGCGAAGTGATGAAGGGAGGGATGAATTTCGTCGCTACTTCGAAGGAGCCATCGAGGAATATGGGCCTGAATCTGATGTCCTGTCTGGAGTGGCCCGCTCTAGCAAAGTGTATCTGGTGGTGGGAGTCATAGAGCGCGCGGGGGGAACGCTCTATTGCAGTGTCTTCTTCTACGGGCCTGAGGGACAATATCTAGGCAAGCATCGCAAGTTGATGCCTACAGCCTTGGAGCGTCTCGTTTGGGGCTTTGGCGACGGCTCGACCTTGCCAGTCCTAGATACCGAACTGGGCAAGCTCGGTGCAGTGATCTGCTGGGAAAATTACATGCCCCTTTTGCGTACGGCGATGTATGCCCAAGGCGTGCAGCTTTACTGCGCTCCCACAGTCGATGCTCGCGAAACATGGCTTCCCACGATGCAAACTATTGCATTGGAAGGGAGGTGTTTCGTGATATCGGCCTGCCAATACATGACTTCGGAAGACTTCCCGAGCGGTCATATTTCCAAGACGCAAGGACCAGAGAAAACGGTTCTTATTCGAGGTGGCTCATGCATTATTGATCCGCTCGGGAAGGTCTTGGTCGCCCCTACCTTTGACGAGGAGGGACTCTTTCTCGCTGAGATCGATGTCAGCACTATTTCACGTGGGAAATTCGATCTTGACGTAGTTGGTCACTACGCTCGGCCCGACGTGTTTCAGTTGCGGGTAAACAGGCAGCCACTCGTGCCGGTCTCGTTCACCGACGAGGTTCCTCGCACAGCAGTTTCAGAGCCCTCGGAATAGAAACGCGGGCGGAGTCCGCTGCCTTGCTCTCGTGCCGTCCCTGGGCAAGATCGCACCGCAGATCGCGCGCTACTTGGTCGTTACGGCGCGCACCTCCTCCCGCGTGTAGAACCGATAGGCAGTAGGCAAGTGCTAACAAATGCGTGTCTAAAGGCGGTAACCGACACTGGCAGCTGCATCGAGCGCATAGCCCAAGATGCCAATCACGACGATCGTTGCCATCAATTGGTCAGAAGCCAAGCGGTCTCTCGTGTTGAGGATGGACGTGCTCATGGTTCGCATGTGCGGCAGCGACCGTGCTGAGTAACAGCGCAGCTGCATCAGATACGTTGATTCGAAGTAGGGCCTGCCTGGCCTGTCACCAGATCGATAGGAAGGTCGTTGGACCGTCTTTTCAAGACATCGCCGCACGACATGGCGACAAGCCAGATGCCAGAGACGTTTCTCGCCCGGAGCATTCGCAATGGCAGCACTGGCGCGTGGGGTAGGGTGCCTATGCCGCCCAATGCCAGGATCTCGGTCGAGGAAACCAACAAGCTGGCAGAGTGGGTTCTGACACAGAAACCGTAGAACGGATTTCATTGTTTTTCATAACGAAAGGAAGATTCATCATGTTTGACCGCAGCCGTACGCTCCAGCAAGCCGATCCCGAACTGTGGTCGGCCATTGAGCGGGAAAATGAACGTCAGGAGCGACATATCGAACTGATCGCTTCCGAAAACTACACCAGTCCGGCCGTCATGCAAGCGCAGGGGTCGCAACTGACGAACAAATACGCTGAAGGCTATCCCGGAAAGCGCTATTACGGCGGGTGCGAATTTGTCGATATCGTCGAGCAGATCGCGATCGACCGAGCCAAGCAACTCTTCGGCGCGGAAGCGGTAAACGTGCAACCAAATTCTGGCTCCCAAGCCAACCAGGCTGTCTATATGGCTGCCATCCAGCCAGGTGATACCGTGTTGGGTATGAGCCTCGCCGAAGGGGGTCACCTGACACATGGATCACCAGTTAACTCTTCAGGGAAACTGTATAACGTCGTCGCCTACGGACTCAACGCAAAGGAAGAAATCGACTACGACCAAGTGGCACGGTTGGCGCATGAGCACAAGCCGAAGCTGATCGTTTCCGGCGCGTCGGCATACTCGCTGCGCATAGATTTTTCACGGCTGGCCGAGATCGCTCATGAAAGCGGTGCGCTGTTCATGGTCGATGTCGCCCATTACGCCGGACTTGTCGCAGGCGGTGTTTACCCAAACCCGATATCGCATGCCGACTTCGTGACCACAACCACGCACAAGTCCCTGCGCGGTCCTCGCGGCGGGCTGATAATGTGCAAGGCGGAGTATGAGAAGGCCGTGAATTCGGCCATCTTCCCAGGCATCCAGGGCGGCCCGCTTGAACACGTGATTGCGGCCAAGGCCGTGGCACTCAAGGAGGCGTTGGAGCCGGAGTTCAAAACCTATGCCGCACAGGTATTGGCAAATGCCAAAGCCATGGCAGAGACTCTGACCGAACGCGGTCTTCGAATCGTTTCGGGCCGCACGGAAAGTCACTTGATGCTCGTTGACCTGAGAGGCCGTGGTCTAACCGGAAAGGACGCCGAGCGCGTGCTGGGACAGGCACACATCACCGTGAACAAGAATGCCGTCCCTAACGATCCGGAGAAGCCTTTCGTGACCAGCGGTATTCGTCTGGGAACACCAGCAATGACGACAAGGGGCTTTAAGGAAGGTGAAGCCAGACTGACAGCGAACTTGATTGCCGATTTGCTCGACGCGCCCACAGATCATGCTTCGATCGCGAACGTCCTAAAGCAGGTAGACAGCCTGACCCGACAGTTCCCCGTATATGGATAAGGCTGCTGTAGGGGCTGGTCGCGGTCCCCGCGGCAAGCTTCCTGCTGATGAAATGTAGGCATTCAAGTTCCGCGTGGTTTGCCTGGAGCTTCTAGGCCACGGCGAATCAGAGGGACTGGATGTATCATTCGCCGTGTACCGGGATGTGCTCGCAGCCTTGCTGGAGCACTTGGACATCGAGACGGCGGACATGTGTGGACTTTCCAAGGGCGCACGAGTCGGCCTGGACCTGGCAGCACAGATGCCACGGCGCGTACGGCGACTGGTCGTTGTCAATGCTTTTGCACGCCTGGGGCCACCTGATCACCTCGAGCGTGCGAAGCTGAAGCGCTACGCGCTGCTCGGGCAACCGGGCGGACGGCAACTATGGGCGGACCGACTGATCGGACTGATGGGCGTACGGGGATTATTCAACCATAGCGAACGGTTTCCGGCGCGCTGCGTCGCAATTTAATGTGGCGCATATACAGGGGCTTTTCAGTGAGCGCATCGAATACGACCAGCGCGCGGTGCTGTCGCGCGTCATGGCACCGACGCTTTTAATGCGTGGCATGCACGATGGCTTCGTGCAGTGGCGCTAAGCGTTCTGTTTAGGGCAGTTGATCTGCATACTTTGCGGAAACCCTGCTTTCCACAGGCTTGCGTCGGTCTCGAGTATTTGGCCGATAAGGTTGCGCACAGTCGGCAGTCGCTCATGTCGTCGAAATAACGCCTCCACCTCCGAGGTAATGGCAGGTCCAGAGATCTCCCTGTAAAACACATTCGGCAGTTGGATGATTTGGGTCAAGATACTGGGAATGACCGCAACGCCCACACCAAGCGCCACCTGCGTCAGCACCGCAACCAAAGTTCCAGGGGCCGAGACGATATGTGGATTGAATCTCCCGCGCTTGCCCACCTCGCGCAGTCCCAGCGCCTGCTCCGGAACCACAAACGACTCGTTCGCTAGTGCCCGCGGATGAATGTCACTGGGCGTCTGGGCCAAGATGTGGTCTGCCGGCAGAGCCAAGCAGAATCGGTCTCGTGCCAGGATATGGCTTGAGATCGAAGGTGGCAGGAGCACAGGCGTCCGGACAAGGGCCACATCGATTCTGCCTTCCTCAAGGAGGGGCGTGAGTTGGTCGGTTGGGAACTCCTTTGTGTTTACCATGACGTCAGGCCATTGATTGCGAAATCGCTGAACTTGGTCCTGGAGTACTCCGAAGAAGGCTGCTGAACCCACATAGCCGATCTCCACTCTTCCGACTTGGCCGCGACCGGCACGGCGGCCCACGTGGATCGCCCTATCAAGTTGCTCGAGGGTAGCGCGCGCTTCCGTCAGGAAGGCTTCTCCAGCAGGTGTCAAGCTGACTGACCGCTTTGTTCGATTGAACAGCCCCCGATGGCCACCCAAATTCCCCCGCCTATGGCCACCTCAAACTCCCCCACCTGAACTGATCGGGGATAGGGGTTA
>NZ_JBXAGC010000045.1:0-20977 GCF_058793725.1 Acidovorax sp. GW835-FHT14B10 | reverse complement strand
AACGCTGGTACGAGGCACAGCGCAAAAAGGCCGCGTGACTTGTGGGTTAAGAACTCCACCAAGCAGGGGCAAGGTCAGATACCGTGGCCGCAGCGCTTGCATCACTGATTTCCAGCAACGGCATTTGCAACTCGCCATGTTTTGATAGGCACAGCCAAGACATCGTTCTTGGCATGTTGTTGCTGGTGCTGACAGGACGCTCGGACATCGCCAAACGCTGGCTCCAGACGCTCATTCGCAACATCGATTACTCCTTCAAAGCCAAGCGGTATGTTCCGATTGACAGCGATTCCATCGACGATTTGGCGGACATTGGTGGCTGGCATTCTGGTCAAACAGCCGACAAGTTGATGAAGACCTCTTGGATGATTGCGGTTCTGGCTGGGTTGTGTGCTGTATTGGGACAGGGGGAGTCGTATGGCGTATTGAGACAAGGGTTGGTTCAGGACTACCCAGAGACGTGTGCGCAGTTGTGGCACCCAGACAAGCAAATACACGAGCACCTGTACTTTCATGCAGCTCATTTTTCATCAGGGGCTTCGGAGGCTCCTTTCGGCTGCCTGAGGACATGGCACAGTGGTTTGAACACATGCGTGTCATTGTGGAATCCGAGCAAGGGAAAGAATGCCTTCAGACAATGGGCTGCAAAGTTGGTTTGCCTGCGATTGACCTGATTGCATGCAGACACTTTGGCACACCTGTTGCGCCAGCGTTTTGGTACCGACTCGTGATATCTGCCTGACTGTTGAGTCCTTGAGATGCCTGGCTTACCCGGAAGCTGACCATGGCGAACTACTCATTACGCTGCAATACCGCCATTCGATACATCCTTGGAGTCGGCCTATCAAAGCAACTTGGCTCCTGGGTTGTCTCTGGAAGGGCAGTAGTAACCTACGATGCTCGCGACGTTACGGTGCCCAGTCATTGCCATGGTGTCTGCCAAAGGCACCTTTTGAACACCTGACCCTGCCTTGATTTCACGTACAGCAAGAAGTTGGAAACTTCAGCTGTATGGAGAATCGAGATGCGAGATACCAAACTGCCCAAGCGGCAATACACGGATGAATTCAAAGTCGAGGCGACCCGGCTGGCCGAATCTGTCGGAGGCCACGAAGCGGCGCGCCGATTGGGTGTTCCGGTGGCCACACTGGGCAACTGGAAGCGGCGCTCAGCCGCAGCAGGCACAGGCGCACCTGAAGTCGCGTTGAATGCGGGGGCAGTGCCAACGCGCCGGCCCGTGAGCGAACTGGAGGCTGAGAACAGCCGGTTGCGCAGGGAACTCGCCGACGCGAAGCTCGATGTGGAAATCCTTCGAAAAGCGACGGCGTACTTTGCCAAGGGGTCGCGATGAAGTACGCCTGGATCGAGAACCATCGCGACGAATACACCGTCAGCCGGTTGTGCCGGGTTTTATTGGTATCGCGCTCGGGGTACTGCCAGTGGCGCGTGCGGGCGCCCAGCGCGCGGACTCTGGCCAACCAGGCCCTGGACACCAAGGTGGCGGCCATCCATCAGGGCAGCCGCCGCAGCTACGGCAGGCCCCGGATCACGCAGCAACTGCGCCAGCAGGGCGAGTGCGTGAGCGCCGAGCGGGTGCGCCAGAGTCTCAAGCGCCAAGGCCTGTTCCCGGTGTACCGCCGGGCGTACGTGGTCACCACCGACTCAGGGCACCGCCTGCCGGTGGCAGCCAATATTTTGGATCGACGTTTCGACGGCTGGCAGCCGAACCAGGCCTGGGTGGGCGACATCACGTATGTCGCCACCGGCGAGGGTTGGCTGTACCTTGCCGCGGTGATGGACCTGGCGAGCCGCCGGATCGTAGGTTGGTCTATGTCAGACTCGATCGATGCGAAGCTGGTGTGCGCTGCCCTCAAGTCAGCGTATTGGCAACGCAAGCCGAGCCCGGGGCTGCTGATGCATACCGATCGTGGCAGTCAATATGCGAGTCTCGAGTACCGTCGGCTGGCAGGTGACTTCGGCATCACGATGTCGATGAGCAGACGGGCGAACTGCTGGGATAACGCGGCCATGGAGAGCTTCTTCAAGACGCTCAAAGTCGAGCGGATCTACCAGGTAAGCTATGACACTCGGGCGCAGGCAAGATTGGACATCGTGGACTGGATCGAGGGCTTCTACAACCGCGTGCGCATGCACACGGCTATCGGATGCCGGGCCCCTGTCACAAAGGAGCGCAGCCTGCTGGCTGCATGACTTGGTGTACGTGGAAACGAGGCAGGGTCATCTTGAGCTCGCGCAGTTGATGGGCCTTAGACAGCACTGCAATCCGGTGGACCAACGTGTTGAGCGCCATCGGGCCCGGCTTGCCCTTGAATCCCGCATCCACCAATGCCTGGTCAATGGCAGGCGGCAGCTCGTGAGCCAGGCCATCGGCGGTGGTCCGCTGCGCATGATCCACGATGAACTGCAGGACGGCGTTCGCCGGCAATGGCAACGTGACGGCTTGGCCGTACCGAACGCTAAACCAGGCAGCCCAGTAGCGCAATGCAGAGCGATAGCTCGCCAGCGTGTTCGCGGACTCACCCTCGCGCATCAATTCTTCAACGGCCTGCGCCGTCACCTGTGACAGGGAGGACGGCTCCAGGGAAGGAGCATTTCTCAGGGACGGCAGGCGCATGGTCAAAACAAGGGTTAGAGGGGCACTGTTTTCATTTTCAATACATATGATGTATTGTTTACAACATGATTCAAAGATAAATAACGATAAGCATCGATTATCGATGGTAAAAATATAGTGGAGCAGGGCGATGCAGTCAAAAATTGTTAGAGGACCACGTGGTGTGCAGATGGAGGAAGTTTGGGCAGCCGCCGACACCGTTCTCAGACTGGGTGAGCGACCGACAATCGAGCGCGTGCGACAACAGCTCGGCCGTGGCTCCCCAAATACTGTGGGGCCGATGCTTGATGGTTGGTATGGTTCACTGGCCAAGCGGCTGCAGTCGCCGGTGGATGCAATTGAGCAAGACGATGGCGCCGAAGTCCCCTTGCCCGCCCCGGTTGTCAGGGCTGCAAAAGCCATCTGGGGCAGGGCCCTCCAGCATGCTGACGAGCGTGCAACGGCTCAATTCACCGAAGCTCGTAAAGAGCTGAGCGTGCAAGCTGAGGCGCTACGCCAGGCGCAGGACGTCTTGGCACAGGAAACACAGCGCCTGGCCGACCGAAGCGAAGCCTATGACCTGGCTATGCAGGCCAGGGATGCGCAGATCGCCGAAATGGACCGTTTGGTTCAGGAGCTGCAGCAGCAACTTGCGGGAAGCCTGGAAATGCTGGCCACGTCACGCTCAGAGTGCAAGCAACTTCGCCTGGCAGCGGATGCAGAGCGTCGGCGCCAGGAGGAAAAGGAGGTTGACCACCGGGGCGAACGCACGCGTCTGGAGGAGCGTGCTCAGGCTCAGGAGCGCAGACTCAATGCAGAGGTGGATCGGGCGCGCCAAGAATCGAAGCGGCTGGCGCTCAAATTGGAGGGCGACGCCCGGGAATCTGCCAAGTCCTTGTCGGCTTCACTGGAGAGAGCTCGGGAGCTGGAGGCCCATGTGGGCACACTGCAGGCTGAGAAAGCAGGTATCGTCAAAGACCTGCAGGCCGCCAGAGACGAAACGAAAGACCTGCGAGCAAAGCTTGACCAGCGCAGCACTGAGATGTTCGCCGTCCTCAGCGAACTGCGCGATCGATTGCCGACGATCCCGACCAGCGATCCGGTGCAGTCCACCGTGAAAACTCGCAAAGCACGAGCTAGAGCGAGCAATCGCTCGAACTAGCCAATGTGGTCCAGCGACCGCGTTGAATCCATCGCCCGGCTGCAAGGCTTGACATTTTCCCTTCAGCGGATGCCGGGCTACAGGATTAGTTGGCTGGACGTGAATTTAGTTAATTAACATAATATACATCGTATCTAGTCACGCAGTGCATCAAGGCAAGGCGGTTTGACCCGGACACCCGCGCCCAGCTTGCGTATCGCTTTGCCACCCTGTATCGCTCGCTTGGGTGGGATCAGGCCACCGTTGAGCAATTCATTGGGGTGGTCGACTCGTACATCCGTTGGTACAACGAGAGGCGGATCAAGATCTCCCTGGGCGCTCTCAGCCCTATCGAATACCGGGAGAGCCTTGGACTTGCGGCATAAACCAGTCCAAGTTTTTATCCGCACCCCCATCACTTCTGGATGGAAATGAACAACGCATGGTGATTTCCCTAATGACGTGCTGCTCTGCTTTAACTACATTGGCCTTACCACTTGGCCACCAGGCTACTAGGCTACTAGGCTAACAAATATCACTGTTTTTTCATGTCCACTTTTCAAGCCATCAGCGTTGCTCGCCTCTACCGGTTGATTGCCAACCAGATCAAGGACAAGATCAGCAGCGGGAGCTATGGCACTGGCGAACGCCTGCCGTCCGAACGCGAACTGGCCGAAATGCTGACGGTGAGCCGTCCGTCGGTGCGTGAGGCGCTGATCGCTCTAGAGATTGAGGGCTGGGTAGATGTTCGGGTGGGCAGCGGCGTTTACGTCACGGCACCAGAATCACGTCTCACGATCGGGGAGGCTGCCAGCGCCGCGCAAGGCACAGCCGCTCCGATGGACATAGGCGCAGCCGACCTAATTCAGGCCCGACTGCTGGTAGAGCCCTACTGCGCCGAACTGGCTGCGCGCAATGCCACCGCTGAGCAGCTCAAGGACATGGAAGCGGCCGCCTTGATACTGCCAGGTTCCGAGCAACCCTCCAAGCACAACGACAGGCTGCACCTACTGATTGCCGAAGCGAGCGGCAACGCTGCTCTTGCCAGCACGGTGCAGAACCTCTGGACTCTGAGCGAAAACAGCGCCATCTTCAACAAGCTCAACCAGCATTTCGTCTATGACGAGGTGTGGGAAGTTGCTCACAAAGAGCATCTGCCTTTGCTGAGAGCGCTGCAAAAGCGCCAGCCGGCTGCCGCTAAGCGTGCCATGCGAGACCACCTGCTGGGCATCAGCAGCCGCCTTGGCCTCGATGCCAGCGAGGATAAGGACATGTGAGCCCACGCCTTCTCCCCCCCGGTACCTGTACCCATCCCCTCTTGACCTCTCGCCTATCTTCTTCAACGTCCCGGAGAACCCGATGAAACACACCATGGTCCATTCCACCTTCCGCAAGGCGGGTGCCGTGCTGGCAGTGGCCGCCGCCCTGTTCGGCTCGGCTGCTGCACTGGCCCAGACGCAGGGCGGTACGCTCACCGCCATCGTCCAGCCAGAGCCGCCCATCCTCATGCTGGGCCTGAACCAGCAGGCGCCCACGCAGTACGTAGCAGGCAAGATCTACCAAAGCCTGCTGACCTACGACGCCCAGCTCAAGCCCCAGCCTTCCCTGGCCAAGTCATGGAAGACCTCCAGCGACGGCCTGAGCTACACCTTCGAACTGCAGCGTGGCGTGAAGTGGCATGACGGCAAGCCCTTCACCGCGGCCGACGTGGTCTTCAGCGTTGACAAGTTCCTGCGCGAAACCCACCCACGCGGCCGCCTAGTCATCAACAAATACATCGACTCGGTCACCGCGATCAACGAGCACACGGTCGAGTTCAAGCTCAAGGAGGCGTTCTCGCCCTTTATGAGCCTGTTCGTCGTGGACAACATGCCCATGGTGCCCAAGCACATCTACGATGGCACCGATTACCGCACTAACCCCGCCAACCAGACGCCGATCGGCACCGGCCCCTTCAAATTCAAGGAGTGGAAGAGGGGCTCGCACATCGTGCTGACCCGCAACACCGACTATTGGAAAAAAGGCCAGCCCTACCTGGACGAGATCGTGTTCCGCGTCATCCCCGATGCGGCCTCGCGCGCTGTGGCCTTCGAGAAGGGCGACGTGCAACTGCTGCGTGGTGGCGACGTGGATAACGTGGACGTCAAACGTCTGCGCGCCCTGCCCAACGTCGAGATGACGACCCAGGGCTGGGAGATGTATGCGCCGCTGGCCTTCCTGAGCATGAACCAGCGCAAGCCCCCCTTCGACAACGTCAAGGTGCGCCAAGCGGTGATGCACGCGATCAACCGCAAGTTTATTGTCGACAACATTTTCTTCGGCATGGGCAAGGTCGCCACCAGTCCCATTGCATCTACCACGCTGTACCACGAGAAGAACTTGCCTCAGTATGCCTACGACCTCAAGAAAGCACGTGCGCTGATCCAGGAGTCGGGCGTCAACGTCGGTGCTACGCCGGTCAAGTTGCTGTCCTTCCCCTACGGCTCGGCCTGGGAGCGTCTGGCCGAGTACACCAAACAGAGCCTGGAGCAGATCGGCTTCAAGGTGCAAATCGATCCGGCCGATGCCGGTGGCTGGGCCAAACGCTCGGGTGAGTTCGACTTCGACCTCACCTTCAATTTCACCTACCAATACGGCGACCCGGCGCTGGGCGTGGCACGCCACTTCCTGTCGACCAACGCGGTCAAAGGCTCGCCCTTCGTTAACAACCAGGGTTACAAGAACCAGAAGGTCGATGAGCTGTTCGCTACCGCCGCCGCCGCGCGCACTCCAGAACTGCGCCAGAAGCTGTACACCGAAGTGCAGACCATTCTGATGAACGAGGTGGCCAACGGTGTCCTCTTCGAAATCGAATACGCCACCTTCTACCCCAAAAACGTAAAGAACCTCGTGAAAACCGGTATCGGCCTGAACGAGACCTTCGACGACGTCTACTTCGAGAAGAAGTAAGCCTTGACTGGCCCGCCGCGCGCGGGCCCCCTCCCAATCGCAGCTCTCGGCCGCTCGTACAGCGCGCGGCCCGGGTCGAGCTGCGCCTTGCACACCGAGGCGCCGTACCGTGAAACTGATTTCTTTCCTCATTGCCAGACTGGGCAAGGCCTTCTTCGTCATCCTGGGCGTGGTGGTCTTCAACTTTCTGCTCATCCGCCTGGCCCCGGGTGACCCTGCCGCGATCATGGCCGGCGAGGCGGCATCCTCCGACCCCGCCTACCTGGCGCAGTTGCGCGAACAGTTCGGCTTCGACCAGCCGCTGTGGATGCAACTGTGGCTCTACGTCAAGGGCATCCTGCAACTGGACCTGGGCTTTTCCTTCCGCAACAACCTGCCGGTGCTCGACCTGATCGCCGAGCGCCTGCCCGCCACGCTGCTGCTGATGGCACTGGCCTTCGTGTTCTCGCTGCTCGTGGGCGGGATGCTGGGTGTGTTCGCCGCGCGCAGCCGCTACACCAACCGTCATACCTGGCTGGACAGCCTGATCATGTCCGTCTCGCTGATCTTCTACGCCACGCCATTATTCTGGCTGTCGCTGTTGATGGTCATCTTGTTCTCCGTCACCTTGGGCTGGCTTCCTGCCTTCGGCATGGAGAGCGTTGGCACCGGCCTCACCGGCTGGAACCGCGTGGCCGACATCAGTGCCCACCTGGTGCTTCCCGTGGTGTCGCTGGGCTGCTTCTTCATGGCGGTGTATGCCCGCCTAGCGCGCGCATCCATGCTGGAGGTGATGGGCATGGACTTCATCAAGACCGCCCGCGCCAAGGGCGTGCCGGCCGGCCAGGTGATCCACCGCCACGTGATGCGCAACGCCATGCTGCCGGTGGTCACCTTTGCCGGCATTCAGCTCGGCCAGATGGCCGGAGGTGCGGTGCTAGCAGAGACCGTCTTCGGCTGGCCTGGCATCGGCCGCCTCATGTTCGACGCCCTGATGCAGCGCGACTACCAGCTGCTGCTGGGCGTGTTCCTGGTGACCTCAACCATGGTCGTGCTGTTCAACCTGATCACCGACCTGGTGTACCGCCTGGTCGATCCCCGCATTGAATTGGGAGCCTGAGATGAAAAAATTCATGCGCCGTTTTGCCGCCAACAAAGGCGCGCTGGCGGGCCTGGTCATCCTGTGCCTGGTGATCCTCACGGCCTTGTTGTGCTCGGTCTGGTACGAGGAGTCGCCCTGGTCCATGGTGGCCGAGCCCCTCCTCCGGCCCCTGAGCAACGCCGACTACCCACTGGGCACCGACATGCTGGGCCGCGACCTGGGCGCCGGCCTGGCCTACGGTGCGCGCGTGTCGCTGCTGGTGGGCGTGGTGTCCACCCTGGTGGCGGTGATCTTCGGCATCCTCATCGGCGCCCTGGCTGGCTTCTACGGCGGACGTATCGACGACCTGCTGATGCGCTTTACCGAGTTCTTCCAGACCATTCCGCAGCTTGCCATGGCCGTGGTGCTGGTGGCCATCTTCACGCCCTCCATCTACTCCATCGTGGGCGCCATCGCCATCGTCTCGTGGCCACCGGTGGCCCGGCTGGTGCGCAGCGAGTTCCTCTCGCTCAAGCAGCGCGAGTTCGTGCAGGCGGCCATCGTCATCGGCCAGAGGCCGGTGCGCATCATCTTCACGCAAATCCTGCCCAACGCCATGTCGCCCATCATCGTGACAGCGTCGCTGATGATCGCCACCGCCATCCTCACCGAGTCCTCTCTCTCCTTCCTGGGCCTGGGCGACCGCAACCTCATGAGCTGGGGTTTCATGATCGGCGCGGCCCGCACCATGCTGCGCGAGGCACCGCTGATGAGCGTGTTGCCCGGCATCGCCATCCTGCTCACCGTGTTGGCCATCAACCTCATCGGTGAAGGCCTGAACGACGCCATGAACCCCCAACTGCGCAAGCGGGGGGAATGAACCATGACCATCTCCCCTTCCCAGACCGACACCCCCCTGCTGCGCATCGAGCAGCTGACCGTGGCCCTGCCCGCCGGGGGTGACCGCGCACACGCGGTCAAGGACCTTTCCTTCGACCTGCGTGCCGGTGAAATCCTGTGCATCGTGGGCGAGTCCGGATCGGGCAAGTCCATCAGCGCCAACGCGATCATGGGCCTGCTGCCCAGCTACCTCAAGCCGCAGGCCGGCCGCATCCTGTTCAAAGGGCGCGACCTGCTGCAGCTGCGCGAAGACGAGCTGCTGGCGCTGCGCGGCAAGGACATCGGCATGGTGTTCCAGGAGCCTATGTCAGCCCTCAACCCACTGATGCGCGTGGGCGACCAGATCGCCGAAGTGCTGGCCGTGCACGGCGCCTACCCCGGCCCGGCGCGCCAGCAGCGCGTGCTGGAGCTGCTGCACTTCGTGGGCCTGCCCGACCCATCCACGCTCCAGCACACTTACCCCTTCCGCCTCTCGGGCGGCCAACGCCAGCGCGTCATGATTGCCATGGCCCTTGCGCTGGAGCCGGCCATCCTGATCGCCGACGAGCCCACCACCGCCCTGGATGTGACCACCCAGGCCCAGATCCTGTCGCTGATCAAGCGCATCCAGGCCAGCATGGGCATGGGTGTGATGTTCATCACCCACGACTTCGGCGTGGTGGCCGACATCGCCGATCGCGTGGCCGTGATGGAAAAAGGGGTGCTGGTGGAGCAAGGCCCGGCCGAGCAGGTGCTCAACCACCCACAACACCCCTACACCCAGCGCCTCATCGCCGCCGTGCCCCACCGCGAGGGCGACCACACCGCCGAAGCAGCCAGCACCGACCCGGTGGTGCTGGACGTGAAAGACCTGCGCAAGACCTACGTCACCGAGCGGGGTCTGTTCGTGCGCAAGCGGGTGGTGAACGCGGTGGACGGCGTGAGCTTCCAGGTGCGCCGGGGCCAGACCCTGGGCATCGTGGGCGAATCGGGTTCGGGCAAGTCCACCATCGGCAAATGCCTGCTGCGCCTGACCGACATCGACGGTGGCCAGCTGGTCTTCAACGGCACCGACATCGCCCCGCTGACGCAAGCGCAGTTCCGCCCCATGCGCCAGCAGTTGCAGATGATCTTCCAGGACCCGTTCGCCTCGCTCAACCCGCGCCACACGGTGGGCCGCAGCATCACCGATGGCCCGGTAGCCAACGGCGTGCCCTACGCCGAAGCGGAACGCAAGGCACGCGAACTGCTGCGCCTGGTGGAGCTGGACGAGTCCGCCTTCGACCGCTACCCCAACGCGTTCTCAGGTGGTCAGCGCCAGCGCATTGGCATCGCCCGCGCCCTGGCGTTGGAGCCTCAACTGCTGGTGGCGGACGAATCCGTGTCGGCACTCGATGTGTCGGTGCAGGCCCAGGTGCTCAAACTTTTGCAGGACATCCAGCAGCGCCTGAACCTGGCCATGATCTTCATCACCCACGACCTGCGCGTGGCGGCCCAGGTCTGTCATCAGATCGTGGTCATGCACAAGGGTCGCATCGTCGAACACGGCACGCCAGCCGAGGTCTTCGACCGTCCGCAGAACGAATACACGCAGCGCCTCATCGCCGCCATCCCTGGCAAACACTGGAGCCCGGTGGGCGCCAGCGTTGCCCTTGCCTGAGCCCTTCCCCAACATGTCCTCTAACCTCACCCTCCCGGCCGCGCGCAACGGTGGCCAGATCCTCATCCAGCAGCTGCGCCACCACGGCGCACGCCGTGTCTTCCTGGTGCCCGGTGAAAGCTATCTGCCCTGCATCGATGCGCTCAACGAACACCAGGACGCCATCCAGGCGGTGGTCTGCCGCCAGGAAAGTGGCGCCGCCTACATGGCCGAGGCGCACGGCAAGCTGACCGGCGAGCCCGGCATCTGCTTCGTCACGCGCGGCCCCGGCGCCACCAACGCCAGCATCGGCGTGCACACCGCCTTCCAGGACTCCACGCCCATGATCCTTTTTGTGGGCCAGGTGGGCAACGATTTCTATGAACGCGAAGCCTTCCAGGAAATCGACTACCGCCGCATGTTCGGCCAGATGGCCAAGTGGGTGGCGCAGATCGACCGCACGGACCGTATTCCCGAGTACATCGCCCGCGCGTTCACGGTGGCCACCAGCGGCCGGCCCGGCCCCGTCGTACTGGCCCTGCCCGAAGACACCCTGTGGGGCACGGCCCAGGTGCCCGACCTGCCACGCTACACCCGCGTGCTGACACGACCGGGCACAGCCGATCTGGACGCGCTGCGCGAGCGCCTCGAAGCCGCCCACAACCCCTTCCTGCTGGTAGGTGGCAGCGGCTGGACATCCGAGGCCCTGGCCCAGGTGCAAGGTTTTGCCGAGCGCTTCGACCTGCCGGTGGGCGTTTCGTGGCGGCGTCTGGAATGCTTTGACCAACACCACGCCAACTTCGCCGGCCACGTGGGCTGGGGCATGCACGACGACCTGCGCCAGCGCGTGCGCAATGCCGACCTGCTGCTGACCCTGGGCGCGCGCCTTGGCGAAGCCACCACCGAAGGCTACAGCGTGGTGGAAAGCCCGCGCCCGCGCCAGCAGCTGATCCACGTGCACGCCGACCCCAGCGAACTGGGCCGCGTGTTCCAGCCCGATCAGGCCATTTGCGCCAGCAACGCCGGCATGGCACACGCCCTGACCACCCTGCAGCCCACGCGTGCGCCGGCCTGGGGTGCCCACACCCGCGCCGCCAACGCCGCCTACCGCGCCACGCTGGCGCCTCTGCCCTCGCCCAGCGCCATGAGTCTGGACCAGGCAGCCTGCCACGTGAACACGGTACTGCCTGCCGACGCCTGCATCACCGTGGGCGCCGGCAACTACGCCCTCTACCCGCACCGCTACCGCCAGTTCAAGGGCATCGGCAGCTCGCTCGCCCCCACCGTGGGCAGCATGGGCTACGGCCTGCCGGCGGCCATCGCGGCCAAGCTGGAAGACCCGCAGCGTCCGGTGGTGTGCTATGCGGGCGATGGCTGCTTCCAGATGAACCTGCAGGAACTGGGCGTCGCCATGCAGTACCGCCTTGGCATCGTGGTGCTGGTGTTCAACAACGGCATGTGGGGCACCATACGCGCCCACCAGGAGCGCGAGTTCCCGAACCGCACCATCGCGCTGACCTTCGACAACCCGGACTTCGCCCACCTGGTCGGCGCGTACCGGGGACACGGCGAGGTGGTCAGCGACAACGCGCACTTCGAAGCCGCCTTCGCACGCGCCCTGGCCTTTGCCGAGCGCGAACACCTACCAGCCCTGATCGAGGTCCGCTACGACGCCGACGGCATCGCACCCGGCGAAACCCTCTCCGCCATCCGCGCCCGCGCACAACAACTCCAGTGCGAGCGCGCTGTCACCCTCTAAACACCACATACCATGTCAGACACCTCTTTGCAGATCAACGGTCAGCGCCTGTGGCAGTCGCTGATGGACCTGGCCCGCGTCGGCGCCACCGAACAGGGTGGCAACTGCCGCCTCGCCCTCACCGCCCTGGACGGCCAGGGCCGTGACCTGGTGGTGGGCTGGATGAAAGACGCCGGCCTGGACATCAGCGTGGACCAGGTGGGCAACATCTTCGGCCGCCGCCCTGGCCGCAACCCGGCGCTGCCCGCAGTGATGACGGGCAGCCACATCGACACCCAGCCCACCGGCGGCAAGTTCGACGGCTGCTACGGCGTGATGGCCGGGCTGGAGATCATGCGCGCGCTCAACGACAAGGGCCTGCAGACAGACGCCCCGCTGGAGCTGGCCATCTGGACCAACGAGGAAGGTTCACGTTTTGTGCCGGTGATGATGGGCTCGGGCGTGTTCGCCGGCAAGTTCCCACTGTCCACCGCGCTGGAGGCCACCGACATGGCCGGCAAACGCGTGCGCGACGAGCTGCAGGCCATCGGCTACGCCGGCACACAACCGGTGGGCGGACGCCCACTGGGCGCCTACTTTGAGGCCCACATCGAACAAGGCCCCATCCTGGAAGCCCAGGACAAGGTGATCGGTGTGGTGACCGGCTCGCTGGGCCTGCGCTGGTACGACGTGAACGTGACCGGCATGGAAATGCACGCCGGCCCCACGCCCATGGCGGTGCGCCAGGACGCGCTCTTTGCCGCCACCCACCTGATGCAAGAGGTCATCCACATCGCGCGCGATCACCAACCCCACGGTCGTGGCACGGTGGGCGTGGTGCAGGTGCACCCCGGCTCGCGCAACGTCATCCCCGGCAAGGTGCACTTCACCGCCGACCTGCGGCATGAAGACGCCGCCACGCTCGCGCTCATGGACCAGCGTTGGCGCCAGGCCTGCGCCGAGGCCGGCGAGCGTTTCGGCGTGAAGGTGGAGCTGATCGACGTGCAGCACTTCCCGCCCACCCCTTTTGCAGCGCCGCTGGTGCAGCACATCCGCGAGCAGGCGCAGCGCGCCGGCTATTCGCACATGGACATCGTGACCGGCGCCGGCCACGATGCGGTCTATCTCGCCGAGGTGGCCCCCACCGCCATGATCTTCGTGCCCTGCAAGGACGGCATCAGCCACAACGAGATCGAAGACGCCCAGCCGGCCCACCTGGAGGCCGGTGCCAACGTGCTGCTGGGCGCCATGCTGCAGGCCGCAGGCGTGCGCCAGGAAGCGGAGGTGACGGCATGAGCGCGGCCACCCTCGCCACCTGGCAGGCCCGTGCCAGCACGCTTCAGCTGCGCCACCAGGCCTTCATCGACGGCCAGTTCGTGGACGCACAGGGCGGGCAGACCTTTGCCACCCTCAACCCTGCCAACGGCCAAAAGCTGGCCGACGTGGCGGCCTGCCAGCCGGCCGACGTGGACCGCGCGGTGCAGGCCGCGCGCCGCGCCTTCGAATCAGGCGTGTGGGCACAGCAGCACCCGCGCGAACGCAAGCGCGTGCTGCTGCGCCTGGCTGCCCTGATCGATCAGCACAGCGAGGAACTGGCCTTGCTGGAAACGCTGGACATGGGCAAGCCCATCAGCGACGCCCTGGCCTACGACCTGCCGGAGACGGCCACGTGTTTCGCCTGGTACGCCGAGGCCATCGACAAGCAGTACGACGAAATCGCACCCACCGGCCCCGACGCCCTGGCCACCATCACACGCGAACCGCTGGGCGTGGTTGCCGCCGTGGTGCCGTGGAACTACCCGCTCATGATGGCCTCGTGGAAGGTCGCGCCCGCGCTCGCGGCGGGCAACAGCGTGCTGCTCAAGCCGGCCGAACAGTCGCCGCTGAGCGCGCTGCGACTGGCTGAACTGGCGGCCGAGGCCGGCATACCGCCGGGCGTGTTCAACGTGCTGCCCGGTCTGGGGCCGGTTACCGGCCAAGCCCTGGGCCTGCACATGGACGTGGACTGCCTGGCCTTCACCGGCTCCACCGCCACCGGCAAGCGCTTCATGGCCTACGCCAGCGAATCCAACCTCAAACGGGTGTGGCTGGAGTGTGGCGGCAAGTCGCCGCACATCGTGTTCGACGACTGCCCCGACCTGGACAAGGCCGCGCAGGCGGCGGCCGTGGGCATCTTCTCCAACCAGGGCGAGGTCTGCATCGCCGGATCGCGCCTGTACGTGCAAGACGGCATCTACGACCAGTTCATGGCCAAGGTGGCCCAGTGTGCGCAAGGCATGCGCCCGGGTGACCCGCTGGACCCGGCCACCACCATGGGCGCCATCGTCGATGAAAACCAGATGCGCCGCGTGCTGGGCTACATCGACGCGGGGCTGAGCGAAGGTGCCACGCTGCGCACCGGCGGCCAGCAGGCGCACACGGCCAGCGGTGGCTACTACGTTGAACCCACCATCTTCGACTGCCCGCGCCAGGCCATGCGCATCGTCAACGAAGAAATCTTCGGTCCAGTGCTGGCGGCGCAGCGCTTCCACACCGAAGACGAGGCCGTGGCCCTGGCCAACGACTCACCCTATGGCCTGGGCGCCGGCCTGTGGACCGCACAACTGGCGCGCGCCCACCGCGTGTCGCGCCGCCTGCGGGCGGGGCTGGTGTGGGTCAACTGCTATTTCGACGGCGACATCACCGTGCCCTTCGGTGGTGTCAAGCAGTCGGGTTTTGGCCGCGACAAATCGCTGCACGCGCTGGACAAGTACAGCGACTTCAAGACCACCTGGATCAACCTGCTCTGATCGGCCCGGCCCCATGACCTCCATCCCTGCCGGCCAGGCGCCCGCCCACACTCTCTGGCTGCAGGCCTGTGGCATTTTCTTGTGTGCCATCGTGGCCCTGGCCACGCTGGACATGCTGGCCAAAGACCTGGTAGCGCGCCACCCGGCGCCCCTGGTCAATCTGGTGCGCTACGGCACGGTGCTGCTGATGGCTGTGGTGCTCATGCACCGACGGGGCACGCCCTGGCGTTTGCCCGTGGTACACCGCCGCACGGTGCTGTGGCGAGGCGTCATGCTGGGCACGGTGGGGGTGAGCTTCATGCAGGCCTTGCACACCATGCCTCTGGCCGAGGCCACGGCCATCTACTTCCTGTCGCCGCTCATCATCGTGGCCTTGTCGCCCTGGCTGCTGGGCGAAGAGGTGCGCGCCCCGCAGGCGGCGGCGGTGGTGGCGGGTTTTGTGGGCATGCTGCTCATCGTGCGCCCCGGTGGCGCCCTGCCCCTGGTGGGCACGGTGCTGATGCTGATGGCGGCCGGCGCCTACGCCATGCTGCAAATCCTCACGCGCCGCCTGGCGGGCAAGGTCAGCATGGAGCAGCAGTTCGCCTGGACCGCGCTGATCTGCACCGTGATGACGGTGTTGTCCCTGCCCACCGCCCAGCACCTGGGCTGGCCCGGCGCACGCGACCTGGCGCTGATGGCCACGGTGGGTGCGCTCAGCGGTATCGGCCAGTACCTGCTGATCGAAGCTTTCCAAAAAGTGCCTGCCTCGTCGCTGGCACCCTTCAACTACTTCCATCTGCTGCTGGCGGTGGTGTTCAGCGTGCTGGTGTTTGGTCAGCGGCCCGACGCCATCGCCATGCTGGGCATCGCCGTCATCGGCTGCGCCGGCCTGGCCTTGACGCTGCCCGTGTTCCGCGCCCAATGGCTGGCCATGCTGGCCGCGCGCCAGGCCCACCGATGAACCATTCCCCCATGACCTCTCTGCTCGACGAACTGGCCCTTGCCGTGGGGCCCGCCCACGTGCTCACGGGCGACGCCATCCCGCCCCAGCACTGCACCGACTGGTTCCAGTCCCACACCTGCCGGCCGCTGGCCCTGGTGCGCCCTGGCACCCCTGAAGAGGTGGCCCGCGTGATGGCCATCTGCCACCGGCACGGCCAGCCCGTCACGCCGCAGGGTGGGCTCACCGGCCTAGTGGCGGGCGCCACCCCCAACGAAGGCGACGTCGCCTTGTCGCTGGCACGCCTGAACGGCGTGGAGGAAATCGACACCGCCGCCGGCACCCTTACCGTGCTGGCCGGGACCCCGCTGCAGACCGCGCAGGAGGCGGCGCGCGCCGCCGGCCTGCTGCTGGCCGTGGACCTGGGCGCACGCGGCTCCTGCCAGGTGGGCGGCAACATCGCCACCAACGCCGGCGGCAACCGCGTGATCCGCTACGGCATGTTCCGCGACCAGGTGCTGGGCCTGGAGGCAGTGCTGGCCGACGGCAGCATGGTGGGTGGTCTCAACAAGATGCTCAAGAACAACGCCGGCTACGACCTGAAGCACCTGTTCATCGGCTCCGAGGGCACGCTGGGCATCGTCACGCGCGCCGTGTTGCGGTTGCACCCGCTGCCCCACGGTTGCCACACCGCCTGGTGCACCGTGCCCGACCACGACACCGTGGTGCGCTTCCTGCGCCACGCCCAAGGCGCGCTGGGTGGCACGCTGTCGGCCTTCGAGGTGATGTGGCCCGACTTTCACGCGCTGGTCACCACCCGCGTGCCCGACATGTGCTCGCCCGTGGCGGCGCAAGGCCTGCAGGTGCTGATCGAGATGGAAGGCAGCGACACCGAACACGACATGGCCAGGTTCTCGGCCATGCTGGAGGTGGCCTTCGAGCAAGGCTGGCTGCTGGATGCGGCCATTGCCCAATCGCTCAAGGAGCGCGAGTCCTTCTGGCGCTTGCGCGACGCGGTGTCGGAGTTCCCCTTGATGTGGGCACCCTACTGCGGCTACGACGTCAGCCTGCCCATTGGCGGCCTGGGCCGTTTTGTGGACGAGCTGCAAGCCGCACTGCGCGAGCGCTTCCCGCACTGTGAACACGTGCACTTTGGCCACGTGGGCGACAGCAACCTGCACGTGGGTGTGCACATCGCCGCGGCCCATGGACCCTTCCCCGAGGCAGACATCGACGAATGTGTCTACGGCGTGCTGCGCCGCTATGGCGGCTCGGTGTCGGCCGAGCACGGAATTGGCCAACACAAGAAGGCCTACCTCGGCTATTCGCGCACACCCCAGGAGCTGGCCCTGATGCACACCCTCAAGCGGGCCCTGGACCCCCACAACCTCCTCAACCCAGGCAAGGTGCTGGCATCATGACCACGGTTTTTTTTCACAGCGACCTCGACGACCCGGCGGCTTGGCGCGCCACCCTGCAGGCCGCGCTGCCCGACGTGAACTTCATCGTGGGCCCGCAGTGTGACAACCCCGACGCGGTGGACGTGGCCTTGGTCTGGACACAGCCGCCCCAAGGCCTGCGCGCCTTTCGCCGGCTGCGCGCCGTGCTGTCGCTAGGCGCCGGTGTGGACCAGCTGCGCCTGTCCGAACTGGATCCGCGCATCCCCGTGGCACGCCTGATCGACCCCACGCTCACGCAGCGCATGGTCGAGTACTGCCAGGCGGCGGTCTTGTACTTCCACCGCCACCTGCACCTGCACGCCCGCCACCAGGCCGCACGTGAATGGCAATTCATCCCGCCCGTGAGCGCTGTGGCCCGGCAGGTACTGGTGCTGGGACTGGGCGAGCTGGGCTCGGCCGTGGCCGGCGCCCTGGCACAACAAGGTTTCCAGGTCACAGGCTGGAGCCGCAGCCCCAAGCAGCTGCCCGGCGTGGACTGCTGCGAAGGCGAGGCGGCGTTGAGCGAAGCGCTGGGGCGCTGCGACGTGCTGATCAACCTGCTGCCCCTCACGCCACAGACCACCGGTGTGCTCAACCGCGAGCTGTTCGCCCGTTTGCGGCCCCAGGCCTGCCTGGTGCAGGTGGGCCGGGGCGGCCACCTGGTAGAGGCCGACCTGCTGGCAGCACTCGACCAAGACCAACTGGCCGGCGCCTTCATCGACGTGTTTGGCGTGGAACCCCTGCCCGCCGAACACCGCTTCTGGACCCACCCGGCCCTGCGTCTCACACCCCACGTCGCTTCGCTCAGCGACCCCGTGCAGTCCGCCGCCACCGTCGTCGACAACATCGGCCGCGCCATGCGGGGCGAGTCTCTGCGCCACGCCATCGACCGCTCGGCCGGCTACTGACCTCATCGCCATTTTCAGGAACCCGCATGAAGACCTTTTATCACCCCGAACAGCTGCTGCACCACCCCCAGACCTACCTCTCGCGTGGCCAGATGCGCAAACCGCAGGAGGTACCCGATCGCGCCCTGGCCATCCTGCGTGGCCTGGGCACGCTGGGCCTGGAGGTCAACCGCCCCGCCGACCACGGCATGGCGCCCCTGCAAGCCGTGCACAGCGCGCCTTACCTGCGATTCCTCGAAACCGCCCACAGCGAGTGGAAGAAGATGCCGGCCGACTGGGGCGACGAGGTGATGTCCAACATCTTTGTGCGCGAGCCCAACGCCTTGCGCGGCATCCTCGCGCAGGCGGCGGCCTACCTGGCCGACGGCAGCTGCCCGGTGGGCGAATTCACCTGGCGTTCGGCCTACTGGGCCGCCCAGTGCGCGGTGGCCGCCACCGAGGTGGTGCTGGCCGGCGAGCGCCACAGCTATGCCCTGTGCCGCCCGCCGGGGCACCACGCACGCGAGGCCGCCGCCGGTGGCTTCTGCTACCTCAACAACGCCGCCATCGCCGCCCAGCACCTGCGCCAGACACACGCCCGGGTGGCCGTGCTCGACGCCGACATGCACCACGGCCAAGGGGTTCAGGAAATCTTCTACGAGCGCGACGACGTGCTCTACGTCTCCATCCACGGCGATCCAACCAACTTCTACCCTGGTGTGGCCGGCTTTGCCGACGAAACCGGTGCCGGCGCCGGCCTTGGCTTCAACCTCAACCTGCCGATGCCCCACGGCTCCTCCGAGGCCGTGTTCTTCGAACAGCTGGACCACGCTCTGAGCGCCATCCGGGCCTTCAAACCGGACGCACTGGTCTTCTCGCTGGGCTTTGACATCTACCAACACGACCCGCAGTCTCAGGTCGCGGTCAGCAGCGAAGGCTTTCACCGTCTGGGCAAGGCCGTGGCCGGCCTCGGCCTCCCCACGGTTTACGTGCAGGAAGGGGGCTATCACATCGACTCCCTGGAGCACAACACCCGCCAATTTTTCACCGGCGCGCTTCAGCGCACCGCCCCCTGATCCACCTCGCACATTTTCTTTAACAGGAGCAGACCATGCAACGCGAATCCCATCTGAAGAACGCCGCCCTCATGGCCCGTCGCGCAGCCGCCATTCCCCGCGGCGTGGGGCAAAGCCATCACATCTTTATTGACAAAGCTGAGAACGCCGAGGTCTGGGACGTCGAAGGCCGTCGCTACATTGACTTTGCCGGTGGCATCGCCGTGCTCAACACCGGGCACCGCAATATCGCAGTGATCGAAGCGGTGAAAGCACAACTCGACCGCTACACACATACCTGCTTTCAAGTGCTGGCTTACGAGCCTTACGTGGAGCTCGCCGAGCGTATTAACGCAAAAGCGCCGGGTGACTTTGCCAAAAAAACGCTGTTTCTTACCACCGGCGCAGAAGCTGTGGAGAACGCAATCAAGATTGCCCGTGCCCACACCGGCCGCTCGGGCGTGATTGCCTTCACCGGTGGCTATCACGGCCGCACCCTGCTGACACTTGGTATGACCGGCAAAGTGGCACCATACAAGCTGGGCTTTGGGCCTTTCCCAGCCGAGGTCTTTCATGCGCGCTTCCCCAGCGCACTGCACGGCGTGAGCGTCGACGAGGCGATCGCGTCGGTGGAGCAGATCTTCAAAAACGACATCGAGGCCAGCCGTGTTGCGGCGATTATCCTGGAGCCGGTACAGGGTGAAGGGGGTTTCAACGTAGCACCGCCCGAGCTGATGCAGCGCCTGCACGCGCTGTGCGACCAGCACGGCATTTTGCTGATTTGCGATGAAGTACAGACCGGCGCCGGCCGCACGGGCACCTGGTTCGCCTGCGAGCAAAGCGGCATCGCGCCCGACCTCATCACCATGGCCAAGTCGATGGCAGGCGGTTTTCCCATATCTGCGGTCGTCGGCCGCGCCGAGGTGATGGATGCACCGGGCGCAGGTGGCCTGGGCGGCACATACGCCGGCAGTCCGCTGGCCTGTGCCGCCGCCCTCGCCGTGCTCGACGAGTTCGAAAAACACGACCTGCTTCAGCGCAGCCGAGACGTAGGTCAGCGCATCACAAACAGCCTTCAACACTTGTCCAAGCGCCACAACTGCATCGCCGAGGTGCGTGGCCTGGGAGCCATGGTAGCCATGGAACTGTGCCAAAACGGCGACCCGCATCAACCAGACGCAGAATTGACCAAGGCACTGGCGGAGGAGGCCACGAAGCGCGGTTTGATCATTCTGACCTGCGGCACCTATGGCAACGTAGTACGCATTCTTGTACCGCTAACAGCCAGCGATGCGCTCATCGATGAAGGTCTGGAAGTCATTGCGGCCTCTTTGGATGCATTGAAGGCAACGGCTTGAATGGCCTGCCTAACCTGCGAAGGCAGACCATGAGACCCCAAGCACTCTCCACCATACAAGTCGACGATGAGCGTGTCATTGTCACCGAATGGCGCTTTCCTCCCGGTGCGGAAACCGGTTGGCATACACACGCCCACAACTATGTGGTGGTGCCAATGACCGACGGCAGCTTGGTCCTGGAAACCGACGAAGGCATCAAGTCCACCCAGTTGATCAAAGGCAGCGCCTACGCACGCCAGGTTGGCGTGCGTCACAACGTCATCAACCCCGGCCCCGGCGAAGTCATCTTCGTCGAGGTTGAAACACGCTGAGATCCATCCCATGGATATGAAAACCGAAGGTTCCGACACCACTTTCTCACTGGCCCAGCTCAACGACCCCAGCCTGCTCAAAACAGACGCACTGATCGATGGCCAGTGGGTGGCGGGCACCAGCCGCTTTGCCGTGCACGACCCGGCCACGGGCGCCAAGCTCGCCGACGTGGCCAACCTGGGCCCGCAGGATGCC
>NZ_JBXAGC010000044.1:0-21821 GCF_058793725.1 Acidovorax sp. GW835-FHT14B10 | reverse complement strand
AGATCAGCCCGGCACCGGAGAACATCATCAACCGTGACTTCCAGGCTGCAGCGCCCAACGAGAAATGGCTGACGGACATCACGGAGTTCCAGATCCCAGCAGGCAAGGTCTACCTATCACCGATCATCGACTGCTTCGACGGGATGGTGGTGAGCTGGACCATTGGCACGAGCCCTGACGCTGAGCTGGTCAACACCATGCTGGATGCAGCCATCGAGACTGTGACGGACACAGCTGACCGACCAGTGGTCCACTCAGACCGCGGTGGGCACTACCGCTGGCCTGGCTGGCTATCGAGAATGAGCGAGGCGAACCTTACCCGCTCCATGTCCCGCAAGGCCTGTTCTCCGGACAATGCGGCTTGCGAAGGCTTCTTCGGTCGCCTCAAGAACGAACTGTTCTATCCTCGGAACTGGAAGGGCACGACCATCGAGCAGTTCATTGAAGTGGTCGACTCGTACATCCGCTGGTACAACGAGAAGCGGATCAAGATCTCCCTGGGGGCCCTCAGTCCGATCGAATACAGGGTGAGTCTTGGACTTGCGGCATAAAACCAGTCCAAGTTTTTATCCGCACCCCCTTCGACTTCTAGATGGTCAGTTTTCGGTCGGCGCCAACAGTCACGGTGTTGTGACCCGCGTTTATCGCGGGCGCGTCGACCTTTGATCATCATGATGCGCTTCATGTCAAGCCATGTGTTCGAGCCAAGGGGGCCTGCCCTCAGACGGCGGCTGGTTTAAGAATCGCCCCGCCGGGGATCTCGCCATGTTCGAGGTAGCGCCACAGCGCAATGGCCAGACGCCGGGCCAGCGCCACGATGCCCACCCGACGTATGCGCTTGCCCCCTGCCGCAAAGCGCCGATTGAACCACTGGCTCAAGGCACTGTCGGGCTGCAGCCGCAGCCAGCACCAAGACAGCTCGACCAGCAAAGCGCGCGCCCGCTTGTTGCCCGCCTTGCTGATTCCCTGCTCGACCTGGCTGTCGCCGCTGGCGTAGGGCGTGGGCGCCAGTCCCAGGCAGCCGGCCAGTTCGCGCCGGTTGGCAAAGCGTCTCCAGCCGAACAGCTCCTTGACCAGCACCCAGGCACCCTTCGGTCCGATGGCGCGCAGCTGGGCCAGCTGCGTCACCAGCGGCTGCTTGCCATCGGCCAGCTCCTGACGCTGTTCGGCCTCCAGCGTCCTGGCATGCTGCCTGACCAGCGCAAGACGGGCGCTTTCGCGCTCGATCTCGGCGCGCAACACCGGCGGCACCTGCTCCCCATGATCGGCCCACCAGCGCGCCCAGTCGCGCCCGCCGATAGTGATGTGGGGGCGCAGGTTGTGCAGCACCAGCAGCGAAGCGATGCGGTTGCTGTGAGCGGTTTGTTCCTTCGACAGCCGTGCCAGTTCGCGGTGCGCGCGCCGGGCGTCCTCATCCTCAGCCGATGGCGCGTGCAGCACCGACCACACACGCTCGCCCGCGTGGTGGCGAAGCAGCATCGAGAGCAGCTTGTCGCCGTCGAGCCGGTCGGTCTTGGCACGCCTGGCGTGCCGGTTCACCTCGATGCTGGCGGAGTCGACCACGATATTGTCGACGTCCTGCTCAAGCAGCCAGCGGTGCAGCCACCAGCCGTCGCGCCCGGCTTCGTAGCACGAATGCGCTTTGGCGTGCGGCTGGAGTTTGCAGCGCTCCCTGGCCTTGGCTATGCACTGCGCGACGGCGGTTGTGTCGCCGGCGTTCACAGCGTATCGGCTCGGACCTCGGCGGCCATCGCTCAGCGTCAACTGCCACTTCTTGTCACTGAGCTCGAAGCTCATGTACAACTCAGCCAGAAGCGGCGTACCCTCGCCATGCAGGACTGTGTGGAAGCTGGACATTTCAATTCTCCTTTGCAGCGGAAGTTTGAAACCTCTTTTTTAGCTCAACCTTTGCCGGTTGAGTAGTCTTCGATTGAGTAGTCCCACATAGCATCTATTCGTTATCATTCATGGCGGATTCAAAAGTGAAGTGCAACACCCTGGATTTCAGTGAATGAGGGTGGAGTGCTGCGGGCTGTTCACGAGCAGTTCGCGGTATACCGCCAGCGGTGATCGTACTCCCAGTCCCTTCCTTGGTCGGTTGTTGATTTCATCGGCAATCGCATCGAGCTGCTCCTGGCTGTAGATGCTCAGATCCGTCCCCTTGGGCAGGTACTGGCGCACCAGGCCATTCATGTTCTCGTTGGAGCCTCTTTGCCAAGGGCTATGCGGATCACAGAAGTACACGGCAATGCCGGTTTGCTCACTGAGTTTCTTGTGCATGGACATCTCCCGGCCCTGGTCGTACGTCATGCTCAACCGCATCGGCTGCGCAATGCCCAGCAGCTTGTCCGTGAAGGCCTGCAAGACGTTGGTGGCACTAGCGGGTTTGAACTCAGGCAGCTTGACCAGCATCACCAGCCGGCTGGTGCGTTCCACCAAGGTCCCGACTGCGCTGGCATTGCCTTCTCCCTTGATGAGATCACCTTCCCAGTGCCCGGGAAACTGGCGGTCTTCGATCTCGGGCGGGCGCACATGGATGCTCAGCATGTCGGGAATCTGGCCTCTGCGGTCCTTGCCCTTGCTGCGCGGCAGCCGCTTGTTGTGGGCGTGGCGCAGGGTGGCGATCAATTCTTTGCGCAGCTCACCCATGGGCATGGCATAGATGCAGTTGTAGATGGTTTCGTGTGACACGCAGTGTTCATGGCCGGGGGGATACAAGCGCGCCAGTGTCAGGGCAATCTGCTCGGGCGACCAGCGCAGCCGCAGCAGATGGATCACCAGGGAGGACAGGATCGACTCGGGATGCAGCTTGATAGCTGGCCTGCCACAGCGTCTGCGCTGCAGGGACTGGCACTGGGCATGTGCGCTGCCATAGCCAGATGAAGATGCATTGCGCTGCAGTTCCCGGCTGATAGTCGCCGGGGAGCGGTGCAGTTGCCGGGAAATTGCACGTACGCTGTGGTTCTGCTGCCTTAGGCTGGCGATGGTGACGCGGTCTTCAGGCTTGAGCTGGTGATAGTGCGAGGAGGTGGTTGGCATCTGCGGACCTTACAGGTTGGCAGGTGTTGCACTTCACTTTTGAATCCGCCCATATTAAAAGGGGAGATTTTTCAGGTTTAGGCGACTGAAAACATCTTGGCGCACGATGCCGTTCATTTTTAACTCAAAAAATAGTGCTTCAACTCCAAGAAAAGCTTAAACCTTACAAAGTTCGAGCCAGAACTTTGTTTAAGAATAATTACTTACCTGTGATTGCTACATTCCACCGGGCCAGTTCACCACTGCTGTGATTGCAGATCCAGCGTTCAACGCCTGCGACAATTCCTTCTTGGTCGTTACCGAGCACCAAGAATCCAGACAAGGGAGCGCCCATTTTGGCCAGCAACGGAATAAGGGATTGGGCGTCAATGGATCTGACTTCAACGGTTCGACCAGACTGATTGGCACACTTGGCCTTGTGACGCGACGCGAAATTCCAGTTGATAGTCTACTTGGTGTCCGCAGCCTTGGCCTTGGGTTGCCAGCCCACGAAGACCGGATAATGGCGCTGGACCACGGACCCATTGAAATCCCAAGCCATGCATTTGCCTAGATAGAAGGGCGGGTTCTCGCCAGCACCAGCGGGCAGGCTTTCCGGGATTGTCTGGAAAGCGACGGTCGCCATGTTGAACAGGAGTTCCCGGAGGTGGGCGCAACCCCGAGTACCACCCAGGTTCCGCTCGATAGCCTGCCGCCACCCCGGTCCCATGGTGCATCCGATCATCGTCTGCATGGGTGCTTGGGCCTGCGGACATTCAGGGTGAGGCGCGCCGTCCATAGCCACAGCGATATCTCGCACCACCAAGGCATCGTCGATCGTCACCCGGATCGCCATGTTGTGGACAGGCTCACCCGGCTGCCAGGTCCCTTCTCCGGGGATCTCAAAGACCTGGGCTTTCGTGTCGCGCATTTCGGCTTCAATATCCCACAAGCGATCTTCGCGGCGAAAGCCCCGGAAAACGACGTGACGGGTATGCAGGTGAGTTCTGGGTTGGGGCGGTGGAAGCGGCAATTGAGGACCTCTTGTGAATGTGGTGTGAGCCTTTCCACGACGGCGCTGTCCGGCCTTAGTGGCACGCCAAAAAAAAGCATCTGACTTTATAGGGAAATTAGCTCTGATCCATGGGCTACTTGGTTATCCTTTGGAGATAGGTCACTGGTCCCATAAGCGTCTCTACCCAGCGGCTATTTCGCAGACGCAAAGATTTCCGGCGCATCGTCTCCCGCTTCAGGAAACTCAATGTCTGGTCGACCGGCATCCCGAGCGTGTGCTAGCTTGTCCGAAGACCGCCGTAACTGACCCAAGGCGTTGCCACCAAGTATCCGCAATCAACTGCCAAATTAACTCCTGTGATGGCAGACGCGGCTGGTGATGCAAGAAAAAACACAGCCGCAGCAATCTCACCCGCGTTCACAAGCCGGCCCAATGCCGTCGAACGTGACATGTTTTCGGTCTCCAGTGTGTGGTTCGCGATTCCCTTCTGCAGGGCAGGCGTGGCAGTAAAACCCGGGGACACCGTATTGACTCTGACTCCTTTGGGGCCCCATTCGGCAGCCAGACACTCGCCCAGGTTGATAACACCAGCCTTGGCTGGACCGTACGAATGCAAGGGACCGGAACGCATCCCGGCGACTGACGCGATGTTGACGATGGCACCGCGTCCCCGTTCCGACATGGCAGTTCCAAACACCGCGCAGCACAGGTAAGTGCCGCGCAAGTCCACGTTGGCAACCAGGTCCCACTCTTTCATACTCAGCTGGCTGGGCGGCAAGGTCCGCTGCAATACGCCTGCGCTGTTTACCAGGATGTCCACAGGCCCGATCTTTTCCAGGATGTGGGCGGCGCCGTCCTTGACTGACTGTTCGCTGCCAATATCCATCACGACGGCATGACCGCCAATCTCCGTAGCAATGCGCTGCGCCCCGGTGAGGTCGCGATCTGCCAGGACGACCGTGGCGCCTTGCCGGGAAAACTCCCTGGCACAGGCTTCACCAATGCCACTTGCCGCGCCGGTAACTACCACCAATTGCTGTTGCATATTGAACTCCTGACTGTATTTGATCGATCAATCCCGAACGTCAGTTCATGGGTGACTGGGCACAATGAGTTCGGAACGAAGCAGCCGTTTAAGCACCTTGCCAGACGGGTTTCTCGGGAGCGATTCCCTGATGATCAGCTGCTTGGGAACCTTGAACCCGGCCAATATCGACCGGCAGTGCGCCACCATCTCGGCTTCCGACAGGCTGGCGCCCGGATTGAGGGCAACAACCGCCACCACCCGTTCGCCCCAGCGCTCGTCGGGCAAGCCGATGACTGCCGCCTCTGAGACCTGAGGCAGCTGATAAAGCGCACGTTCGACCTCTGAGGACGCGATGTTCTCCCCGCCGCTGATGATCATATCCTTCATGCGATCGGTGAGGAACAGGAAGCCTTCGGCATCCAGGTAGCCGATGTCGCCGGTGCGAAACCAGTCGTCAGCAAAGAAGGATGCCTTGGTCTTGTCGGGCGCCCGCCAGTAGCCCGGCGTGACTTTAGGGCCGCGCACGCAGATCTCGCCTTGCTCGCCGTGGGGGAGGCAACGGCCATTATGGTCGCGAATCTCGATGGCGACGTGGGGCATGGATCGGCCGGTCGAGCCGATCTTGACGATCTCCATCCCCGCTTCCATAAGGGTGTCGCCGGAACATGTCTCTGTCAGGCCGTAGCCGTCGATGTAGCGCCCGGCACGAAACAGGGCCGTGAATTCACGAATGCGCTCTTCCGGCGTTCGCTCCCCGCCGCCGATGAGCCATTTAAAACTTGACACGTCAAAGCGGCTCCGATCGGCATAGGCCAGCACGCGATTCAACATCACCGGAGCCATCCAGCCACAGGTCAGTCGCTCGCGCTCTATCGCGGCAAGCACGGCGTCCGGTTCGAAATCACGCAAAACAAACAAGGTGCCGCCGACAAGCAGCACCGCAATGCCAGGAAGATCGTAGGCCCCCACGTGGTATAGCGGGCCGACGACCAGCAGGCGGTCGTCGCGGTTCAGGCCAAGGTGGATGATGTGATCAAAACTCTTCCAGTAGCAGTTGCCGTAGGTGTGCATCACGCCCTTCGGCCGGTCGGTCGTCCCGGACGTGTACATCAGCCGGTAAAGCGCGTCGGGCTTGCTGGCATAGGCGGCAGGCACAGGCGCTGCATGGCCGGCCAGATGGTCGGTGTTGGACTGCGCAGCCTGATCGACGATGCGTTTGGCAGAAAAACTTTCAACCGTGGCGGCAAACTCGTCATCGACGAACAGGAATTTCGCTTGCGCGTGGTCGAGGATGTATTCGACCTCTTCCGTGGCAAGGCGGTAGTTGATGGGCAGGAGCACCGCGCCCAGGTGGCTCACTGCCAGCCCGAGCTCCAGAAAGGCGCTGCTGTTTTTCATGAGCAGCGCCACCACGTCCCCAGGGCCAATGCCGCTTTCGCGCAACATGCCTGCGCACAGGCACACCCGCCCGGCCAGTTCTCCATAGCTGATGCGTTGATCGCGGTAGACAATGGCCAGCTGATCCGGGGTCGTGCGTGCGTGATAAAGAACCGCTGCGCTCAACGAAACCATGAACTGATCTCCTATGTGGAAATGGAATGGAAGTGCGGCGTCACGCTTCAGTAGGACTTTGGCATGCCAAGGTCATGCATCGCGATGTAGTTCAGGATCATCTCTTCCGAGATGGGCGCAAACCGGAACAGACGGCAATCGCGCCACAGGCGTTCGACGTGGTACTCCTTGGCATAACCCATGCCGCCCATAGTCTGCATGGCACGCTCGGTGGCTCGTGCCACAGCCTGCGCAGCCAGCAGCTTGCCGGCATTGGCCTCGCTACCATATGGCTTTCCTGCATCGAAGTTGGCCGCTGCCTTGTGGTTTAGCAGGCGCGCTGCTTCGACCTCGGCATGGCACTGCGCCAGCGGGAACTGCAGGCCCTGGTAGCTGCTGATCGGCTTGCCGCCGAACACCTTGCGGTCGTTGGCGTATTGCACGGCCAGCTTGATCGCCAGTTCTCCGGTGCCGACCAGGCCGGCGGTGGTCACAATGCGCTCGGTGTTCAGGACGTCGAGCAGCTCGCGCCAGCCACCGTGCAGCGTTCCAAGCAGCTCATGCTTGTGGATGTGGACGTTGTCAAAAAAGACGCTGCTGGATGCGAGCGTCCAGGTGCCAACCTTGTCGATCACCGAATGGGTCAGGCCTTCCCGCTCCACATCGATCATGAACATCGACAGACCATCGGTGCGGCTCTTGGAGTCGGACAGCTTCTTCGTGCGGGCAATCACCAGCATTTTTTGCGCGTCGGGCACTGCGGTGATCCAGATTTTGCGGCCGTTGAGTATCCAGCCGTCCCCGTCTTCCGCGGCAAAGGTCTTGATTTCCAGCGAATTGCTCCCGGCGTCCGGCTCGGTCAGCGCCATGCAGAAGTTCATCTCACCGGCAATCAACTTCGGCAGCAGCTCCGCCTTCATGGCGGGCGTTCCGAAGCGGGAAATCGACACGCCGCCGAAAATCGGGTTGATCATGAAAAGCTGGCCAACCGTGGAGCCGCCACCTGCTGCGGACAGGTTCTCGATGATCAGGGACAACTCGAGCACCCCCAGACCTGAACCGCCATACTCGGTCGGCAGCGCCGCGCCACCGAGCCCGGCCTCGCACACCGCGCGCCAGTATTCCGTGGGGAAAGCCTTGGCACTGTCCTGGTCGCGCCAGTAGTCCAGGCCAAAACGGTCGCCGACTTTGCGTGCGCTGTCGGCAATCATTTTTTGCTCGTCGGTCAATTGAAAATCCATGAAATTTCCTTAATGGGTAGGTAGGGATCGACGTTGGGCAACTTCTGCCGCGTCAAAATGAAGGAGGTAGAAAATCGGTTAGAGAGTGCGCTTGGGCGCACGCGTTTTGCGCGTCGCAGGAGCAGGACTGGCGGCTTCCTTGGTAACACGCGCCTGGCTGGCGTCGGCGGGCTTGGCAGGCGGCTGGCCCATCAGGCCGTACTTGATGAACTTCATATAGGCCTTGACGACCCAATCCGGGATCTCGGTTTGGCCTTCTGCACCATTCGCGTAACGCATCGGAAGGTAGCTCCGGGCCGCCATCAACATGAAGACCACGACCTCGAGCTCTTTCGGCTCGAAGCCGGGAAACTCGCCATCGGCATGCGCATGATCCAGGAAGTCCATATACCCGCGTGCTACTGCTTCTATATGGGTATGGTGGGCATTGGGCGCGAGACTTTCGGCCTCATTTAGTATCCTGAAGAAGTGCGGCGTATCCTTGAGGAAGGAAAAGAAAGCGCGAAAAGCCAGTTCCTCGCGCTCGCTGAAATCACGGCCTTTGCGGGCGTGGTTCCTTACATGCTGGCTCATCTGCTGGCCCAACGCCGGGAGCAGCTGGTCCAGAATATCCTGGCGCGATTCGAAATAGTTGTAGAAGGTGCCCTGGGCCAATCCCGCCTTGCTGGTGATCAGCGCAATGGAAGCATCGGCGTAACCGACATCACCAACAATTTCTCCCGCCGCTCGAAACAGGCAGTCGCGAATCAACTCAGCTTTTTCATTGCGGTTGCGGGCACCGCGCCAGCTGTGTACCTCAGCTGCTACCTTGAGCGGCTTGCGAATTGCCGGTCCGCGTGGTGATGACGTTTCGGATGGGCTGGCAACGCCTGCCGGTTCGATAGCGATTTCACTCTTGCTTTTTATAGTCATAAACAACCTCAGATATGCAGTGCTCGGTCAAACGCCGAGAGCACTGATTCATGCAGCGTTTCCGAAAGCGTTGGATGGGGAAATACCGTCTGCATCAACTCAGCCTCAGTGGCCTCCATGATGCGGGCGAGGCCAAACGAATGGATCAGTTCTGTCACCTGAGGGCCCACCAGATGCGCTCCCAAAAACTCCCCGCTGTCCGCGTCAAAAATCGTCTTCACAAAACCGTCAGCTTCATCAAGCGCAATCGCTTTGCCATTGGCGCGGAAGGGGAAACGACCGACCCGAATCTTGCGGCCGCCTTCTGCTGCTGCGCGCTCCGTGAGCCCGATACTCGCAGTCTGGGGGTGGCCGTAAGTGCATGATGGGATAGTATCTTTGCGTGGCGCGTGTGCGCTGGCAAGGCCTGCAATACGTTCGATGCAGGCAATAGCCTCGTGGGAAGCCTTGTGGGCCAGCCACGGCGCGCCAGCCACATCGCCGATCGCATAGATGCCAGGTTCGGCTGTGGCACCAAAAGGGTCGGTGACCACATGCCCGGCGTCGATCTGCACCCTGGTGCCTTCAAAGCCCAGACCTTCTGTATTGCCCACGACCCCGATCGACACCAGGACGTGTTCCGCCTTGAGGGTTTCGGAACCCGTCGCCGTGCGCAGCGAAGCGACGGCACCGCCCTGCTCCGGCTGGATGGCGTCGATGGTCGCTTTTGTGCGGATATCGATGCCCTGGGCTCGATAGGTTTTCTCGATAAATGCGGAAACCTCTTCGTCCTCGGCCGGCAGCACCCGGCTTTGGCCTTCGATCACGGTGACCGCCGTTCCCATGGTTCCGTAGAAGCTCGCGAACTCCATACCGATGGCGCCCGCACCCACGATCAACAGGGATTGGGGAAGCGCGGCAGGCGCCAGGGCGTGACGGTAGTTCCAGATGCACTTGCCGTCGGCCGGTGCGCCAGGCAGTTCCCTCGGCCGGGCACCGGTAGCGACGACGATATGCGGCGCATTCAGCTTCAAGGGGGCATCGCCTGTGATGACATCGGCGCCGCCCCGCCCGTCCAGCCGGGCCTCACCGGCAACGACCGTGACCTTGTGCTTGGCCATCAGTTGCCGCACTCCTTTGGTCAGTTGTCCTGAGACCGTTCGTGAGCGCGCGATGACTTGCTTGAAGTCGAATGTTGCCTGGCCGGCATGGATGCCCAAGGCTTTTGCGCTGTCAAGGGTGCGCAATACTTCAGCCGCGTGCAGCAAGGCCTTGGTTGGGATGCAACCCCAGTTCAGGCAGATGCCACCGAGCTGCTCACGCTCGACGAGTGCGGTACGCATGCCCAGCTGGGCAGCCCGGATCGCTGCGACATAGCCGGCCGGACCGCCACCGATCACGATCAGGTCGTAACTTGTGGTGCTCATGCAGCGACTCCTTCTTGCAACACCGAGGGCAACGCTGCAAAGCAGGCCAGGACCACGCCAATCCCCTGATCCGGATGGGCGACAAAACTCTCCAGGCTGTCGTACACAGCACCCGGCACGCCCGACTCGGTGCCGATTCGGCGCACCAGTTCAGACACCTGGTCACGCCCATACGAATAATCGGCCGCGGTCATCCGCTGCTCTTGCACCAGTGCGCTACCGTCCTGAAGATCAGTTTCAATGACACAGCTCAGGCGCGGCACGCTCTCATCGGCCAGCAGGTCGATTTGCCCGATCAGAGCGTTGACCCTGGCGTCCGTGTAGGTGGTCATGTGCGCCATCGAAGGCACGCCGTTGATCAGGGTGTTGGCAATGCAAAACGGAATGCTCATCAAGGTGCCCGAGACGCTGTTGAAGGGGCCCTTGCTGTCCATGCCGGCATAGCCGGTTTCAAAAGGGTTCATGCGCACGCGTACCGCATTGATGGCCCGCCCTGCAATGCGCTCCCGCAGTGCCAGCCCCGCAGTGACCGGCGTCTGGTTGAAGGCACATACCGGGTACGGCTTGAAGGTCACCCGGTGCATGGACCAGTCGCGGCCCAAGCGGGCAGCCAGCGCATCCACATCGCAGTCGGTCCGCGCAAATGCGCGGACAAATCCATTGCGCCCCTCCAAAGCGTGCGGTGCCGACACCGAGCCGGCTTTGGCCAGTTCGGCCGCGATCAGCCCCTGCCGACCGGCGACGCCGACCTGGTAGCGCCATTCATCGGTACCATCGTCAAACGACTGGAGAATGCCACCGGCAAAGGAGGCCGCATTGGCGATTGCCGCCGCAGTTCTCTCGGTCGGAAGGTCCATCAGGCGAGCGGCGGCGGCGGCGGCGGCGATGACGCCGTACAAGGGCGAGGCCCGCAGCCCGGAAGGCGTAGTTTTTGCCGAATAGGCGCTCTCGATCAGGCCGCCGACTTCATAGCCGGCGACCAGCGCCGGGATCAAGCGCTCGACCGGCCAGCCGCGTGCTTCGATCATCGCGGTCAGCAGCGGAATCATGATGGCTCCCAGGTGGGCCGCGCCGCAGGTATCTTCCTGGGCCCGACCGTGAAACAGCGCACTGTTGGCCAGCGCTGCTCCACCCATGGTGGTCTTGCGTCCGTCCCCCAGCAGCGTGGCGCCACCCGCGTCGACCCGGCCATCCATGGCCAGGACCGCCGCACGCGCAACGGGCGCAAACGGGGTGGTGTGGGAGCCCAGTGCCATGCCATAGCCATTGAGCAGGCAGGCGCGTGCCTTCTCCAGCACCTCCGGCGGCAGGCTCCTTGTATCGAGCGAGACAACGAAGTTGGCCAAACGCCGGGTCAGGGGAATGTTTGCAGGCATGGCTATTTCATCCAGTTTCAGGTCAGCAGGAACAGGGGTTTCTCGAGGCTGGCAATCACGGCGTTGAGCATTTTCAAACCCGACACGCCATCAAGAATGCGGTGATCTGCCGCAAGTACAAGACCGAGTTCACGGCGCAAGGCCGGCTGTCCGTTGGCATCGGGACGGAACAGCTCACGCACACTACCGACACCGAGGATCATGGACTGGCCGGGATTGATGATCGGCGTCATCCAGCTCACGTTGAACATGCCGGCGTTGGAAATGCTGATCGCACCGCCGCTCATCTGGCCGGCCTCCAGCTCGCCATTGCGGGCCTTGTCGACCAGTTCCTGGGTAGCCCGCGCAATGCCTTCGAGAGAACGGCCGGCCACGTCGGGCACCACCGGCACCAGCAGGCCGCGCCCCGCATTGACGGCGACACCCACATCGCAGGATGCAAAGGACACGATGCCGTCGTCGGTCCACACCCGGTTGAGTTCCGGCAGCTCGCGCAGCGCGCGGCCGACAGCGGCAACCAGCAGATGGGTCAGTGTCAGCTTCGGGTAACCGGGCATGGCATTGAGCTCTGTGCGCAGCGCCATCAGCTTGGTCACCTCTGCTTCCGCCGCCAGGTAAAAGTGAGGTATTTGCTGCTTGGCTTGTGTCAGGCGACGCGCCATCGTCGCCTGGGTCGGTGTCGGCTTGGTCTTGGTGGCGGCCGCAGTGGGACGGGCAGCTTCAACCGGCGCCGCCAGCGCAGGGGCGGCAGCAGTTCGAGTCTGGCCGCCCTGCGCGGCGCGCACGTCGGCGGCTCTGATCCGGCCGCGTGGCCCGCTGCCTACAGCGTCCGCCAACGGCACGCCCAACTGGGCGGCGAGGCGGCGTGCGAGCGGTGTCGAAAAACGACGGATCTCCCCGGACTGCATGACCGGCACGGCACTGGCAGCGGCGACCGGTGGCGATGCTGGCTGGCTGCTGGTGGAGCCGGCCACCCCGTCGTCGACGTACCCGATGACGGCGCCGACCTGGACCATCTCGCCGACGGGAACCAGCACCTCGAGCAGGACGCCGTCGTAATCGGCCGGCACCTCGCTGGCTACCTTGTCGGTCTCGACGACAAAAATGCCGTCGCCGGCTTTGAAGGCCACGCCGGGCACCAGCATCCATTCGGCCAGCGCACCCTCGGTCATGGTCAGGCCCAGCTTGGGCATCAGGAGTTCGCGACGCACGGGTCAGTTTCCTTTGAATTGGGCCGGGCGTTTTTCGAGAAACGCACGGCAGCCTTCATGGGCATCGTTCGAGTCGAGCACCAACCCGATGATCGCCTGCTCGTACGACAGTGCAGCGCCCAGCGGCATCTCGACGCCCTGGCGCATGCTGCGTTTGAGCAGCTTCAGCGTCAGAGGCGACTTCTGGGCAATCCTGTCGGCCAGCGCCAGCGCTTGAGCCATGAGTTCGGCCTTGGGCACGGTGCGATTGCACAGGCCCAATGTCACGGCTTCGGCGGCGGTGATCTGGTCGCCGGTGAACATCAGTTCCTTGGCACGGCATAGGGGGATCTGGCGGATGATGCGCTGCGATCCTCCGGCGCCCGGAAAAAGGCCCAGCGTGATTTCCGGCAAGCCGAGCTTGGCGTCCTCCGCGACCAGCCGGATGTCGAGCGTGAGCAGCAGTTCAGTGCCGCCACCCAGCGCCCAGCCGTTAATGGCACCTATCGTCGGCTTGTCACAGTCTTCGAAGCGGCGAAACACGCGGTGAATCACTTCTGCAAATTCCTGGTAGTGCGCAAGACCGCGCCGGCTGTCCAGGTCGGCAATGTCGCCACCGGCGATGAAGGCACGCTCGCCCGCGCCGGTAATAACAATGGCACGCACTTCGTTATCCGTCTCGAAGGCGGTCAGGGCCGCTTCCATTTCGAGCAGGGTCGGCACGTTCAGTGCGTTCAAGGTCTTGGGGCGATTGATGGTCAGCACGCCTACCGCGCCCCGCTTTTCGCTCAGTATTGCCTGTTCAGTCATGGAGGGTTCCAGTTATGGGTTGAGGGGATGCTCCGCCGAGGTATTACTCAAGGGTTCGCCGCAGCGCCTTGACAATTTTTTCGGCGGTAACGACATAGCCGCTTTCAAGCGACTTTGCAAAAGGGACCGGCATGAACGGGGCACCGACGCGCACGACCGGTGCATCGAGTTCGTCGAAGGCCTCATCGGCGATGCGGGCCGCAATCTCCGCGCCCACGCCGAAGGCTTGGACGGCCTCGTGGACGACCACGGCCCGGTGCGTCCGCGCAATGGACGCAAACACGGTTTCGCTGTCCCAGGGCTGCAGGCTGCGCAGGTCGATTACCTCGACCTCGATGCCCTCGCGGGCCAGCTCTTCGGCCGCCGCCAGCGAGGTCGCCACCGTGCTGCCGTAGGTGACGATCGTGGCGTCACGACCGCTGCGGGCGATGCGCGCCTTGCCGATCTCGATGGCAACGCTGGTATCAACTGTCCCCTTGCTGCCGTACAGGGCCTTGTGCTCGATGAAGAGGACCGGGTCCGAATCGTTGATCGCGGTGCGCAACAGGCCGTAGGCATCCGCAGGTGTGGAGGGACAAACGACCTTCAGACCGGGCACGTGGGCGAACCAGGCTTCCAGGCACTGCGAGTGCTGCGGGCCGGCACTGAGCCCGCCGCCGTGCGGTGTGCGCAGCACCATGGGCACACTGCTGCGGCCCCCAAACATGAACCGTGCCTTGGCTGCCTGGTTGACCAGCGCGTCCATCGTCAGGGTGATGAAATCCATGAACATGATCTCGACCACCGGCTTGAGTCCCGTCATCGCGGCCCCGACCGCCATTGCTGCGATGGTGGCTTCGGAGATCGGCGTATCACGCACGCGTGCCGGGCCAAACTCGTCGAGCAGGCCACGGGTCACCTTGAAGGAGCCGCCGGCTGCGGCGATATCTTCGCCCAGCAAAACCACAGTCGGGTCAGCAACCATCGCATCACGCAGCGCCTGATTGACCGCCTGGAAGTATTTCATTTCCGTCGGATTGCTCATGCTTGGGCTCCATAGGAGGCGCGTGCGCCCTGGGTGTAGACGTCGGAGAAGGCAGCCTCAAATTCGGGCTGAACATCTTCGCGGGCACCGTCAATCGCCGCTTTTACCTGTGCCTCGATATCAGTGACCGCTGCGTCCAGTGCCTGGTCCTTGACGCCGCGCGCCAGCAGCGCCTTGCGGGCGTGTTTGAGCGGATCGGCTTCGGCGACTGCAGTCAGCTCGGTCGCCTCGCGGTATTTTTGAGGATCACCTTCATAGTGCCCGCGGACCCGATGCGTCGAGCATTCCAGCACGCGTGCGCCGGCACCGTTGCGAATCTCTCCGACCAGAGCCGCCGCTGCGTCTGCGACCGCCTCAACGTCGCTGCCGTCGACCTGGGTATGGGGAATTCCGAACGCGCTGGCCAGGTTTTTCAGCTGGGCGGCGAACTGCAGGGCTGTCGGGGAAAACTCCGACCAGCCATTGTTCTCGCAAACCAGTAGCAACGGCATTTTCCAGAGCGCTGCGATATTCAGGGTCTCATGGAGCACACCCTCGGCCATTGCGCCGTCGCCGAAAAAAACGACAGCGATACCGCCGCTTCCGCGCACAGAGTGCGCCAGAGCGCTGCCGAGGGCAATTGGAATGCCCGCACCGACGATGCCGTTCGCGCCAAGGATGCCGAGTCGCATGTCGGCCACATGCATGGAACCGCCCCGCCCGCCGCAAATGCCGCCGGCTTTGCCCATGATCTCCCTGAAAAAGAGGTCGAGGTCGAGGCCACGCGCCAGCACATGCCCGTGGCCGCGGTGGGTCGTGGCCATCGTATCGCGCCCATCCAAGGCGGCCATCACACCGGCTGCAACAGCTTCCTGCCCGAGGCTCAGGTGAATGAAGCCAGGCACTTCGCTGTCGGAAAACAGTTTTATCAGGCTTTCTTCAACAGTACGGATCAGCAGCATCGTGCGGTTGAGTGCTAGCAACTGTTCCGTCTTTTCTTTTTTTGACATAGTGTTTACCAAGCAAGTTCAAGGATTTGATGGATGTCGGCCTCGGATGTCACCGGTCGTGGGTTGCTCCGCACCATCATGTTTTGCATTGCTCCCCTGGCGATGGCATCGAAATGCGAACGCTCAACGCCGACATCACGGAGCCGGGAGGGCTGACCGAGCAACGCTGCGAGATCGGCCACAGCTTGGGCCGCGTCGCCGTCGTCACGGCCCATCGCCCGGGCGACCAGGGCCTGGCGTTCGCTGTTGACCGCGCGGTTCCAGACCAGAACGCTCGGCAGCATCACACACGAGCAATGCCCGTGCGGCACGTTGGCAACGGCACCCAGCTGGTGGCCAATGCCGTGGCTGGCGCCCCACTCCACCCGGCCGAGTCCGGTCGACGCAAGCCACACCGCAAGCTGGCTTTCGAGCCGGGCATCCAGGTTGTCAGGCGAGACATGGTTGATGCGCAGGGACTTCGACAGCATGGTCAAGCCATGCAGGCAGGTCGCGTCGGTAAACGGCTGGGGGCTGCGGGAGCAGATGGTTTCCACGGCATGATCGACTGCGCGAATGCCGGTGGACAGCCAGAGGCCCGCCGGGGTATGCACCGTCACCGCGGCGTCGAGGATCACCACCTGCCCGCCGATAAAGCGGCCATGGTAGAGGTCCTTGACCTGGCGTGTATGGTCGGTCGCACCGCCGAGACTGGAGAATTCGGCACCCGACAGCGTGGTCGGCACAATGATCTGGCGCAGCGGCGGATCCTTGACCACGGGCACCACCCGCTTGCCATCCTCGCCTACCCGGATACGTACCCGGTCGAAGCCTTCGACGTCCCGGATGTCTTCGGCCAGCACCACAAGCATCACCTTGACGGTGTCCATCGGGGTGCCGCCGCCTATCGTCACGATCAGGTCGGGCTGCAGACGACGCACTTCGTCGGCCAGGGCCAGCACGGATTCGCGCGGCACATGCTCGACACATTCGTCGAACAAGCCGACGCACCGCGTGCCCAACGCATCAGTCACTGTGCTGATGACGTCGGTCTTGCGGCTAAGCGACTTGCTGGCAACGATCATGAGACGCTGTTTGCCGAGCTTGTCGGCCGTTTCGACTACGGCTTCGTGCGCGGGCCGGCCGAAAATCACCCGATCCTGGGCCAGGAATTCATAGATACCGGACATTGCCATGCTTGTCTCTTTTTGAAATTTATGCGCCAAGATAGGCGGCGGAAAGTGCCGGATCGGCGGCAAGCTGTGCCGCAGGGCCGCACTGCACGACCTCGCCGCGACGCAACACATACCCCTGCTGCGCCACGCTCAGCGCCAGTGCAGCGACCTGCTCGCAAAGGATGACCGTCGTGCCTTGCTCGCGGCGCACTCCTTCGATCACCGAGAAGATCTGTTGCACGATCACCGGCGCCAGACCCAGCGAGGGCTCGTCGAGCAGGAGGTAGCGCGGCTTGTGAATCAGGGCCGCCGACAGGATCAGCATCTGCTGCTGGCCACCGGACATCAGGCCGGCCTGGCTTGCGCGCCGGTTGGCCAGCACCGGAAAGCGCGCAAAGGCTTGATCCAGCGCTTGTGAAAACGACCCCTCCCGATGCCGGAAATCCCAGGCCAGCTTCAGGTTGTCCTCGACCGACATCCGGTGGAACAGCCTGCGTCCTTCCATCGCATGGGAAATGCCGAGGCGCGCCCGCTCATGCGCCGACATTCTGGTCACATCGGTGCCGTCGACCCGTACCGTGCCTGCGCTTGCAGGCGCCAGCCCCGAGATGGCTTTCATCAGCGAGGATTTGCCGGCGCCATTCGCGCCGAGAATTGCCGTAATCGTCCCGGAAGACGCCGTCAGATTGCAGTTGCGGACGGCCGTGATCGAACCGTACCGTACCTGCAGGCCTTGAACTTCAAGCATGTTTCACCTCCGGACGGCCTTCTGTTCCCAGGTAGGCTGCAATCACCGCAGGGTTGCGGTACATGCTTTCCATACCACCCCGATAAATCATCTTTCCGCCTTCCAGGACGACGACGTCATCGACAAGGTCGTCAAGAAAATCCATGTGGTGCTCAATCAGCACGACAGACACCCCTCGCCCTTTCAGGACCCGTATGACATCCGCCAGGCGAACCAGCTCTCCCTCGGAAAGCCCTGCTGCGGGTTCATCGAGAAGGACCACACGCGGGTCAGCCACGAGCACACGTGACAGTTCGGTCATGCGCTGGTCGCCGTAGGGCAAGTCCTTAACCGGCATGTCGGCCAACCCAGTCAGGCCGGCAAGCGCCAAGGCCTCGTTGACTCGTGCCAGCATTTCTGCTTCCTCCCGCTGTGCGGATGGCAGGTTCAGGGCTGCAGCCACACGCCCCTGGCGATACAGCCTGTGCATGCCCATCAGGACGTTTTCACGCACCGTGAATGTAGGCACCAGCCGAGGGTCCTGGAAAGTGCGCAACACACCGAGCCGGGCCACTTCATGATCGTGCAGACCGGTGATCGGTTTGCCCTCGAAGGTCACGACGCCGGCGTTCGGGCGATAAATGCCGCTGATCACGTTGACCAGGGTGCTTTTGCCTGAGCCGTTCGGGCCGACGAGACCAATGATCTGGCCCGGCCGGATCTCCAGAGTGACACCATCCAGCGCCCGCAGACCGAGGAAGCTCAACCCGATGTCCTTTGCCACCAGCAGCGGCTCCGTGTCTGATGCCGCGCTTATTCCTGCCGCAGTCTTGCTTTCAACTCCAGAGCGGTGGCTTACGAGTTTCTTTGCGCCTGCCTGTGCCGATACCTTGATGTAGCGGCTGCGCGGCAGCAGCAACCCGGCCAGCCCCTTTGGCAGCAGGACAAAAGAAACCATCAGCAGCAGGCCGTACACCATGAACTGCCAGTCCGCGAAAACCTGCAACTTCTCAGGCAGATAGGTGAACACGATGGCTCCCAGCACTGGACCTGACAGGCTGCCCAGTCCCCCCACGACGGCCATGACGAGCGCTTCGACCGAGCGGTGCAGGCCAAAGGACTCGGGGCCGAGGTAACCCACCAAATGCGCGTAGAAACCGCCGGCCAGCCCCGTCAGCGCAGCGCTGATGGTATAGGCCTCGCGCTTGGTGCCGACGCGCGCCACACCGATACTGCCGGCGGCCACTTCAGAGGCGTGAATCGCGAAGAACGCACGCCCATAGGTGCTGGTCTGGAAATTGCCAAGTTGCCACATGACAACCGCCGTCACTGCCAGCATGATCTGGAAGTAAGCCACGGGACCCACGGCATACCCGTTCAGGCTCAGCGTCTTGAGGGATGGAGCGGGCACGCCACTGAGGCCGGCTACCCCACCGGTCACAGCTGTCCATTCACGGATCAGCTCGTAGAAGATCATCCCGAATCCCAGCGTCATCATGGCCAGGTAAAACTCGCGGACCCGGCCAGCCGCGAACGACAACAACCACCCGGCGGCCGCGCTGAGCAGCGTGGCCGCGACCAGGGCGACCGGCAGCGGAACACCCCATTTTTTCATCAACAAGGCAGAGGTGTACGCGCCGATACCGAGGAAGGCCGCGTGGCCGAGCGAGATTTGCCCGGCAACGCCTGTTAGCAAGTTGATGCTCTGTGCGATCAGCACATTGATCAGTACGAAAGACCACAGTTGTACGGTGGAACCGGACGCGAACTCCGAACCAATGCCCAGCGCCAGCACGAGCACCAGAACAACTCGCGGGTCCGCGACGAACGCCATCCTGTTTCTTACTTTAGTCAGCATCATCAAACCTTGGTCACTTCAGCCCGGCCGAACAGGCCTTGGGGCCGTGTTGCCAGGATCACCATCAAAATCGCAAACGCCATCGCATGCTCGAATGCCGTCGACACATAGCCCCCGACCAGCTTCTCGATCACGCCGAGTACCATGCCGCCAACCATGGCGCCCTGGATGCTTCCCATGCCACCGAAAACCGCCGCCACGAAACCCAGCACCATGAGGTTGAAGCCAAAGCCCGGATCAACGGTCCCGTTGATCTGCGAGAGCAGAATGCCGGCCAGCCCGGCCAGCACGCCGCTCGCGACGAAAGAAACCACGACCACACGACGCACCGGAATGCCGACTAGCGAGGCCGCGTCGGCATCGTGCGCAACGGCCAGCACGGCCCTGCCCCAGGCGCTGCGCCGGAGAAAGAGCTCCATTGCCACCATCAGCACCAGCGAAACCACCAGCACGGAGAGCGACTGGGCCGACACCTGAATGCCGGCAATGGAGACGAAGGCCATGCTATCGAACACCAACGGAGGGACGGCGATCGCCTGCGAACCGAAGAACTTCGCAACAAAGCCCTGCACGAACAGACCAAACCCCAGCGTGGAAACGACCCAGCCCATGCTCTCACCGGACTTGAGCAGCGGCCGGATCGTCACGCGCTCGGCCACGCCCATCAAGGCACCCGTGATTAGCAGGGCCAGTGGCAACGCGACTCCGGCCGGCATGCCCGCGGCAATCAGGCCGGTAGAAGACACGGCGCCCAGCATCAGCAGCGAGCCCTGGCCAAAGTTCAGGGTCTTCGTTGTCCAGAACGTGAGCGACAAGCCCATCGCGATCAGCGCATAGGCCGCACCCACGCAGACACCCGCGAATACCAGTTGCAGGAAGAACTCCATCGATGGGCTCCTTGTTATCTTGACGGTTAGTCTTTGGCGATACGCAGCACGGACTTGTCGCCTGCTTTCACGTACTCGAACACGGACACGTCCTTCTCGGTGATGGCGTGGTGCTTGACCGGAGAGAATGAATAGACAGCATTGACGCCGCGCAGGCCCGTGATGCCCTCAATGGCCTTGTTCACCTTCGCCGCATCGGTAGAGTTGGCGCGCTTGATACCCTCGAACAGCACATTCGCAGCGTCATACGCATTGGTCACCGACAGCGACATGAAAATTTGCGGACTGGCGGGGTCGGTACCCCACCAGCGGTCTGGCCCATGCTTGGCCTTGTACGCGTCTGCGAACTCCTTGGCGGCGGCATTCAATGGCTGCTCACCAAAGACACCAACCATGGTTCCCCGGGTTCCGGTCACCAACTCGCCGGCACCCTCTTGGTACGGGATTGACAAGGCGCCATTCGATGCCACCAACGGCACCGACATGTTGAGGCGCGCCATGGTGCGACGCAAAACGGCGAGGTCAGCCCCCAGGCCAACGCACAGGATCACATCGGCACCGGCGCGTTGCAGCTTAGCCAGTTGCGCTGTCATATCCTGCGCGCGCTGGTTATACGACTCGACACCGACAGACTGGGCGCCACCTAACGCCTTAAGCTCCTTGCTGATCAGGTCGATACCGCCCGTGCCGTAGGCCGTGCTTTCGTGAATCAAGCCGACCTTCTTGAAGCGTTTAGCCACATAGTTGGCCAGCACCTTGGCCTCGACGTCGTTCTGCAATGCAAACGAGAATACGTTGGGGCGAGGAGTGCCGCCGGCCGGATAAGTCACAGCAGGCGACTGGGCAACGGGATTCATGTAAGGCCGACCGTCTGCCGCCGCCATTTCAATTACCGCCAGGGTCGGCCCGCTGCCGGCCGGGCCGATGATGCCCGCAAGGTCCTTGTTGTCGAGCAGCTTGCGCATGTTTTGAACTGCGCGATCAGGCACCAACTGGTCGTCGAGAGCCATCGCCAGTTCAATCTTCTTACCATTGATGCCTCCGCGCGCATTCCATTTCTCAATGGCGATGTCGACGCCCCGCTTGCCGCCCTCACCGTATTCGTTATAAGGACCGGTCAACGCGGACGTCATGCCAATCTTGATGGTGTCCTGCGCGAAACCGGGTGTGGAAAGAAGTGCGATGCTGAATGCGGATGCAATCGAAACACTAATTGATCGTAATTTCATTTTGTCTCCATAAACGCGCACGCTCATGCCGCGTGTGCCTTGGTCTTGCTCGGGTAGTGCTCTACAGGTCAAAGCCCTGCTTGTTTACATATCCAATAAGCAACTCATAATCCAATGTATGAATTGTGAATCACTGTTCATATTTAAAAACAAAAATCATTGAGCGTCAAGCAAATCTAGGAGCACACGGGGAATACCCCTAGTGATCGACGTTTCTTGATCACCAGTTTGCCAAGCAAATCGCCCAGGCGGTACGCGCTCATTGGGCTATTTGTTGGGGGGTGCGGACGAAATCTTGGACTACCTGAAAGTAGTTCATGTATTCATACTAAGACCGCATTCGAGCGGTGACGCTCTACATCAAGCTGGGCAAGCGCACCGGGGCGACTATCCGCCAGTTGGGCTAC
>NZ_JBXAGC010000043.1:0-22390 GCF_058793725.1 Acidovorax sp. GW835-FHT14B10 | reverse complement strand
ACGCTGGTACGAGGCACAGCGCAAAAAGGCCGCGTGACTTGTGGGTTAAGAACTCCACCAAGCAGGGGCAAGGTCACTTCCATCACGGCGCCGGTTGGGTACTGCTCCAGTTCCAAGTGCGGCGGCAGTGCGACGTAGTGCGCCTTGCCGTCGATCCCGTCGATGACCAAGTAGCCCTTGTCGTACAGCTCGTCGGCCAGCCCCTTGCCGACCACACAGCCCACGATGGCACGGCCATCTTCGCCAGGCTGGAACACGGCCAGCTCGCGCTGCCTTCCGCTCATGGCGCGCTGCATGGTGCGGATGATGTCGCTGCGCTCGCCCATGGCTCGCAACGTGGATTCGGCGTCTGTATGGATGGCCCAGGTGCCGGGCTGCTGCTCGGTCGCCAGCCCCATCTGCTGCAAGCGTTGCAAGCGGCCGATGAGCATTAGCCGCTGGCGTTGCAGCCGGGGTGCAGCCAGCGTCTCCGGCGACACCAAACCATCCACGGCCTCGCGCTGCAGGGTCCGATCCAGCCCCGTCCACCGCTCTTGATTCACTTCGCGCTGAACGGCGCGCTGGATCTCCAGCTCGCTGCGCGGTCCTAGCCACTCCGTCACCAGTTCGGCGGCTCGGTGACGCATCCCCTGGGCGATGTAGTCGCGGGAGATGATGAGATCTTTGCCGGTGTCGTCCTTGCCACGCAGGACGACGTGTGTGTGAGGGTTGTCAGTGTTCCAATGATCGACCGCCACCCAGTCCAGCCGCGTGCCCAGGTCGGCCTCTATGCGTGCCATCAGGTGCCGGGTGTAGGTGCGCATATCGTCGAGCTTTTCGGCGTCCTCCGGTGAAACGATGAAGCGGAACTGATGCCGGTCCTCGCATCCTCTGTCCTCGAAAGCGGTGGTGTCCGCCGCGTCTGTCGTCGGGCCATAGGCGTGACCCGGCCCGCCTTGACGATCCACCCCTTCGCGCTCGATGTAGCGCAGGTGCGCGGTGGTCGAGCGCGGCCCGGCTTTGGCCAGATTGACGAGCCGCGTCTTGATCGTCACGCGCCGGGCATGGGGCGTGAGCGAGGCCCCGGCGAAGCGGGCCGCGACATGGCCTCGCCCCAGCCGGGAGCCGGGCCGCTGGCCGGCCTTTCCGATCGTCTTTCCGAGCTTGGCGCCGGCCTTGTTGGTCTGGCGCAGCACCTTGTTGATGAAGGCGTCGCCGCGCTGTTTCGGCGTGCCAGGACGGACGCTAAAGCGGTTGTCATCGCTGTGGCTCATCAGGCGCCTCCATCCAAGCGCGGCGCGGTCGAGAGGGCAAAGCACGCGCCTTCGCCAATACAGATGCTGCATTGCGCACCCTCGCGGCACGCTGCCGCCTCTTGGTGCGTGCCTCGCCACCCCCATGTGCAGACAGGGATTTCAAGCGGCCAGGTGCCGCCACCTTTTATCTTGCCCTGCATCTTTCTCCGTGCACCTGTGCCGTCCACCGGGTCGGCGGGCACGGTGAGGCGATGCACCGGCGGCTGCGGCGACTGCCGTCGCGCTGCCGTCATGGCTGGGCCTCCAGCCACAGCGGGTGCGCGGTGCCGATAACATCGACGCTGCGCACCGGCCCGAAGTAGCGGCTGTCGAACGAGGCCGAATTTGTTGCGCTGAGCAGGAAGACTTCGCCAGCCCGCAAGCGGCGGCACTGCGGCCAGCCGTGCAGCGGACGACCCAGGCGGTCCGTGCGCAAGGTGGTTGCCTCAGTATGGCCGTCGATGCGCAACGCCTGGCCGGTGATGCACACGCGCTGCGGTGCCAGGGCGCCCACGCGTTTGAGCAGCGGCACCTGCAGCGGCAGGTAGCCGCGCTGCGCAGCCAGTGCAGCAGCGTGAGCAGGCAGGCGGACAAGCACGATGCTGCCGACCTGCAGCGGTGCGGGCTCCGGTATGGCGTCAGACGTAGGCTGTTGCAGCATCAGATCGACGCGGTACCAGCCTACCGGCACGCTGTCAGATGGGTTATAGACTAGGCGCGGCAAGGGCTTGGCGAACGACGCCCAGGCGAGTGCAGCCAATGCGACGGCCGCTGCGCTGCCGAGCGCAAGTGTGGAAGCACGCGAGCTGCTCATGGCAAGTCCCTCGCGGCCCGTGCTGCGGCGTGGCGGTTGGCGCTGTATGCAGGCAGTTGAAGTGGAGCGACCGACGGCCCGGAGGTCCAGGCCGCAAGGCGGTTGCCCAGCGTGCCCCAGTACGCGGCGGCGACTGTGCAGGCGTCGATGCCTTGGGCCTCGATGGCGTCGATCTGCTGTAGCACGGTGCGCACTTTCAGTTCACCTTCGACGTTCAGCAACAGACGCGCGCCCGGGCGCACGCCGGGCAGGCTCTGCCAGGTGTCCAGCGGGGTGGCAGCCTGCAGCACCATCAACTGCCACAGCGTCGTGCCATGGTCGTTCGCCTGCCAGCGCACGCGACAAAAGATGGCAGACGAATTGAAGACCGCACAGCGACGCCAGTGGTCGAGTTGCAAGGTGCGTTCGGGCTGCCCAAAGTGCAGATAGAGGTTGAAGCGCTGGTGGACGTAGGCCAGCGAGACGCGGGTCTGCGGCGGGGTTCCTGCCGGGCTGTGTTGCAGCGGAAGAGGTCGCGGCATTGGCGAATGTGCTGCGCTTGGCGCAACCGTGCCATTGGGCGTGGTGTGCATGTTCATGGGGATGTCTCCGAACGGGATTCCGGGAATTCGCGCTCCAGCAAGGCGCGCAGCAGCTCGGCCACAGTGGTGCCTTGGGTAAACGCAGAGACCTTGATACGTGCGCGCATGGCGGGCGTGACGTCCAGCGTCAGGCGGGCGGTGAACAGATCGCCTTTCTGCAGGTTTTCGCCATCGCCCTGGCGCACCCAGGCCTCGGCCTGTGGGTTGGCGGGCGGGCGCACGCCGATGGCGATGCGCATGCCGCGTGGCGCGCGTTCTTCCGTCATGACGGCCACCGCAGCAGTTCATCAACCAGGGCTGCCACCTCGCGCGCGGCCGCGCTGTAGGGTGCGGTTTCACAGGCCAGCCGGCCGGCAGCCACGCTGTCGGCGAACACGATGCGCTGGTGCACCTCCGAACGCAGCGCGGGCAGCGGTTGCTCGGCCAGCGCCTGGCGCGCTTCGCGGCCGATGACCGTGGTGCTGACGCGCCGGTTGATGACAAACGCCGCGCGCAGCGCCGGGCGGAACACCTGGGCTTCGCGGATCAGCGCCACCATCTCGGCGCTGGCCCACAGGTCGTAGGGGCTGGGCTGCACCGGGATGACCACGCGGTCGGCCGCCAGCAACGCAGAGCGCGCCAGCGCCGCGATGCGGGGTGGGCCGTCGATGACGACGTGATCGACCCGCCGGGCCAGCTCGGGCGCTTCCTGGTGCAAGGTCTCGCGGGCCAGCCCCACGGCGCTGAACAGCCGGGGCAGGCCCTGCTGGCTGCGGCGTTGGGTCCAGTCGAGGGCAGAACCCTGCGGGTCCGCATCGAGCAGCACCACCTGATGACTGCGCAACGCAAGCTCGCCCGCGATGTGGGTGGCCAGCGTGGTCTTGCCCACGCCACCTTTCTTGTTGAGCAGGGCAAGGATCACGGCGTGGCCCCTTCCGCTCGAAGCGTGGCGGCGACAGCGTGCCGGTCGGCACTTGTCCACCGAAACGGCGAGCTCTCACTACCAGTTAGATGAATCTGGTTAGGTACGTTACGGCCGACGAAAACCCGCGCCGCCATTGGGCTGGCGGCCGATCGGCACGCCTGATGGCACGATGGAGGCACGCCGGATAGCACGAGGCGAGACACGCCCAATGGCACGAGCCCGTCCACAGGCCATGAACCGTTTATCCCCGTGCCGTGGGTGGCACTGGCCGGAAGGTCAGCACCTCGGCACCCGTGCCCGGCATGCGCACGATGCCCAGGCGGTAGCCGGGCATGGACTGCCGCGCCACCAGGGCGCGCAGGTCGCAAGCGAAGTCGTTCGGTTTGGCGGTGCTGCCGGACTTGCGGTGCAGGTGCTTGAAGTCGAACTGCCAGCCACCAGGCTGGTGACCGCCGTGCTTGCGTACCAGACGATAGAGCCAGCGCTCGATGCCGCCGGTGAGGTCGAAGTAGGCCGGATCGATGGTGAGCACCAAGGCGGCGTCCAGCACGCCCGCATAGAACCAGTCCGGCAGGATTAGCTCGATGCCCAGCGGCGTGCCGCGGGCATCGGCCAGTTCCTTCCACTCGTTGATCCACGAGAAGCGGTGCAGGCGCCGGCCGGTGGTTTCTCGGATGGAAGTGGCCACGGTGGTGGACTGCAGGCGATCCAGCGCTGCCTTGAGGCGCTGGTAGTCGCGCAGCGACACACCGCGCCCGATGAAGCGCAGGATCTCGTAGGGGCGCGCTCGCATCAACCGCGAGGTGGTGATCCCGGCGTCGCGCGCCTCCACGATCTGGCTGGCCGCCCAGATGAGGATGTCGGCATCCCAGATGGTGGCGATGCCGTGCTCCTGCGTGCCTTCCACCCGGATGGCGACGTTGCCGCTGCGAAAGTCGATGGGCTTGGTGCGCCGCGACTTGGCCAGCGAGAAGAAGGGGTAGGCCATCAGGTCCTGGCTGTCGCGCGGTGCCATGTCGCCCGGCAGCGCGCGGAACAGGTCGAGCTGTTCGGCCGGGCGCTGGGAGCGTGGCGCGGGCAAGGACATCGGCAACAGGCGGCTGAGCGGGCGCGCAGCGCCCCTCAGCGCGCACGGCTGTCGGCCGAGTGGTGCTCGGCGTACTCGGGGTCGGACGTGGCCTCGAAGCTGCGCTGGTCGGCCCAGGTGTCGAGGTCGGTGACGGCGTACATGACACGCCGGCCGAACTTCCGAAAGCGCGGGCCGCCGCCGATCACGCGCTGCTTTTCCAGGGTGCGCGGGGACAGGCGCAGGTAGTCGGCGGCCTCGTCGTTGGTGAGGTAGCGCGGCGGCTGTGGCTTGGCAGCCGCCTGCGCAGTGCCTTGTGGCGGGTGAGCGGGTACGGCAGAAGGCCGCAGGGGAGCTGGTCGCATGAGAGGCGCCTCCATCGGTCAGGAAGGTCCGGCTACGGGGTTGCAGCCGGGTAGAGGCAGTCTCAGGAAATACGGGCGTTCTGCTCAGGGACGACCTGGGGTGGGGCTGTTTCGTCCCTGCTGGGCTGCGGACAGCGGACCGAGCCCAGCCAGCTCGCGGTAGCCTCCATTCATCAGCGCGCGGCCACGCTGCACCAGGCGGCGCACGCGGGCGCGCAAGGCGCTGTCGGCGTGCCAGTCGGTCGCGACCTCCGTCGCGCCGAACAGGCCCTCGGCGATCTCGCGCAGCGAGGCGCCGTCCTGGCTGGCATCGAGGGCCTGTAGGGTGTGTAGCGTTTGAAGTGCAGCAGGACAGGGGCGCGGCTGCGTCGTGGCCAGCGGTTCAGCCTGGCAGGCGGCAGTCAGTTGGTCGAGTTCGGCTGCCATGTCGCGGTAGCGTGAGCCTGGGGCGCGGCAGGCGCGCACGGCAAAGGCGTGCGGCATGCCGTCTTGCAGCTCGGGCGCCAGCACCATGCGTGTGCAGCAACCCGGCCAGCGCGCGGCGAGCACGAGGCCTTGGCCGTCGTGCTGCAAGGCCTTGCGGCCGGGCAGGCGCCAGAACTCGAAGGGGCAGTCATCGGGCCCAGCGTCGTCGTCGGGCACCACGCGGATGGCGTGAGCCCGAGTGTTGAGCCAGTGGGGCAGCGCTTCACGCGCGTCCAGCGCCGGGTCTTCCAGCGTGCGCAGGCCCCAGGGCCGCGCTGCGCCGGCGTTAGTTGCCTGCATGCGCCAGGCCAAACGGTAGCCGGGGTTGCGTCGCAGGTACTCCCAGGCCAGTGCCGGCCCGTCGAGGTGCAGCGCGTAGAGGTAGGCCGCGCTGGCGTGCCAAGGCGGCGGTTGGGCGGCCTGTGGCTGGCCGTCGGTAAGGTCTGCCATGGTGCGAACTCCCTGTTCTTGTGCGGGAACGTCGCATCGGTTGGCAGCGGCTACGCGGTCATCGGTCAGCGATCCGGTTGAGAGGTGCAGGGCGGTGACATTGCGTCCGATAGTGGCCGGGCTCGCGGTGAGCGCGCCCGAGGCGACGGCCACGTGGCCTCAATGCCATCGTGGCAAGCTGACCATGGCGTGGTACAGCGCGTTCGTCATGACCGTTTGGGTCTGAATGGTGACGGCGAAAGCGTGTTGGTGACATTCAGACCGTCCGGGTCTGATGTGTGGCGTTGCGGAGTGCTCAGTCCGTGATCGAGCCGTTGTCCTGTGCCAGTCGCAGGTATTCCGACATCGGTCGCACGGCTTGAAAGTGCAGGTCGCGCCGCACCGGTAGCTGGTTGGGACCGACGATGGCTGCGAGGTCCGACAGCTTGATGTTACCCAGCTCAGGCATGCCGATGCCCACGTCGCACAGGCCCCAGGCGGTGTCGCCGTCGGCGGGGTTCAGGGCGGCGAGCAGCCAGGTCGCGTGCGCGTCCGGCGTGAACAGGCGCACCACGGGCCACAGGTCGGCCTGCAAGTCAAAGGCGCGAACATGGCCGTTGGCCAGTAGCTGCGCGCGCTGTTCGTCGGTGATGAGGGGTTCAGCCGGCATGGTCAGAGTGCGTGGCGCTGTGCGGAAACCTGCGTTGCATCAGAAGCACGGAATCGCAAAGCCGGTTTCATGCCTGCCCGCAAAGGCGCAGAGCCGCTTTTGCAGAAAAACACCTTTGCACGAAGGCTGAAAGTCGGCATGACGTGAATGCTCGAATGCGCCGATGTGGCTCTGAGGTTTTACGCAGAAACACGAAAACACCCAAGAGGGGAAGCACCAAAGCGGCGGCAGGTATTGGTTTTGAGTTAAAGATAACGTGGTTTTAATTCTCTCTAAACAGGACGCTTCTGTCCATGCAGAAGCGTCCCATTCAGGCTGGCCGTCCGGCTGGCGCCACCACCTTCGATGCCGAACTGGTGCAAGCCTTCGGCGCGGCGGTGCGCGCGCTGCGCTCGGAGCAGGGCATGGCCCAGGAGGCGCTGGCGCACCGCGCGGGCATCGAGCGCTCGCACATGGGCAAGATCGAGCGCGGCGAGCACATTCCCTCGCTGCCGCTCATCTTCAAGATCGCAGTAGCGCTGGAGTGCGGTGCAACCGACCTGATGGCCGCGACCGAAGCCCAACTGGGTTCGACCGAGGCCTGAGATTGCAGGCCTGCCCTGCAGCATCGATCCCGCCGGGGCGGCGGGATCGGCGTGGCCGTCAGGCCGTGGGCTTGCTGCGCGACCAGATCAGGTTGTGCGTGCCGTCTTCTTCCTCGATCAGGCGGGCGTAGATGGTCGCCGGGAACGAGGGGTCGTCCAGCGTCACCGAGAGGTAGGGGCGTTCGGACTGGCTGACCTTCTTCCAGGCGGCGCCGATGTCGTAGCCGGTGCCGGCCTGGATGCGGTAGTCGGGGGCGTTCTCACTGCCCTTGTCGTTGCGCACGAACTTGACCTTGACGTTGAGCGTGAGGGTGCGAACGGTGCCGATGAAGCCATCGTTCTGAGCGGTGAAGGTGCCAATGTTGGCCATGGTGATTTCCTTTCGGGTTGCCAAGGTCGCGCCCATCGCGTCCTTGTTGTGATCCGTCAGGCGGGGGACGGGCGGGCTGCACCACGCAGCGCAGCGAAGGGGCCGCAACAGCGTGGAGGACCGGCAGGCACGGGAAATTTGCCTCGCGAGGAATCCGCGCAGCGGAGGGGAAATTTCTTGGGCCGTACGGTTGCGGCCATCAAGCCCGAGGCGCAGCCGCGACCCCGCCAGGATTCACGACGAGACAAGGACGCCTGGGATGCACCTCCCCCGAAAGGCCTCTTGGCCGAGCACGTTCACCATGCCTGTATTGAGACTTCAGCGGCCACCACACTTGCGTCATCGGTCGGAGTCGCAACAACGCGAGAAGCCCCTGCAGCATCCACCCGGCGCCCCGCATCGCACGCCGCCTGCCAGGTCAACCAGGACGGTGCCCACACGTTGCGGTCTGTGGCACCCCCTGCGACCTACCCGCCAGCGTGAGGGAAGACGGCATGCCAGGCAACCCAGCGCAGCGAGTACGGGCGTAGCACCCGCCTCGCACGGCAGGGTGATGCAGGGCCGGATGCCGGAGCGCGAACGCTTCCGGCCCGCTCAGGCAAGCGCAGCGCGCAGGCGTGAAGGATCGAAGCAGAAGGGCCGTGACGGCCATGACGGCACGGGGCGCAGCCCGAGAGCCTGGCGGCGCAGGGCGCCGACACGCCCACCTCGGGGCTCACCACAGCCCAAGTCACATGAAGAAGCTTCCCTGGTCCGAGTAGCCCTTGGCGTCGATCTTCAGTTGGGCCAGCCAGGGTTGGACCACACGCTTGCAGGAAAAGTCCTCGCCGCCGTCCTGAATCCATGCACCAAGGCGCCGCTCCATCCATGCGTGTGCATGGGCGTCGCCATCGCGCAGACCATTGAATCGGTCGGGCTCAATGCCTTCATGCCGCGGATCGAGCACCACGTTGATCGACAGCTCGTCGCCGCTGATGGCATCCACACTGGCCACGGCCGTACGGCCGTCCTTAAGCCCAAAGCGGTAGATGTGCCGCTTGCAGCGCTGGCTGTGTGGATCGCTGCCCGGCCACCAGTTGTCGCTGGGCTCCAGGCCGAACAGGCGTTGCTCCAGCCCGGCGTTGATGGCGGCGACCACCAGGTTGCGCCAGCCCATCCAGCGTGCACTGCGCTTCCTTCTCAGAGGGAAGTTGCGGAATGGCGAGTACGAGTGCTCGAACTCTGGGACCAGGCGCAGATCCTCTGTGGCGTTGTAGCCCAGTTCCTGGAGCCGCCGCACCATGCGCGCATTGCTGGGTTTGGGCACCTCGACGGTCGTTCGACCGGCCAGTGCTGCACGCAGCGCCGCATGCGTTTTGAAGCCGAGCGCCGACGCGAGGGCTTCACTGAGATGGGAGGACGAGACACCGCTCACGCGGTGCTGGGCACTGTGCTTGAGATTGCGCACGGCCGCAGCGGAGACGAAGAATGTCGAATCAGACATGCCAAATTCCTTTGTGCATGGTCGATGACTGCCGATTACGCACCGACCGGAGGAATGGACACGGTCTGCGATCAGAGAGGGAGGCAAGAAACGTCGTTTAACCCGGCAGCAGGTTCAGCGTGACGCGGCTGTATCGGCATTCTATGCGCTGATGCCGAACGCGTTGGCAGGAAGCGCCCGCGCAAGACCTTGCGCGCCGCCACGCCGACGCCTGATCGAAGGCGGCGGCGTGGCGATTTTCTGAGGCCTCGTTCAGCCCATGCTGCGTGCGCCCAGGTCAAAAGCAACAAGGCCCCGGGCGGTAAGCGCCGGGGCCTTGCAGTGCTTTGCCGACTGCCCGAGTCAATCGTCGGACGCATCCGCCTCGGTGCGTTCCACGGCTGCTGGCGCCTCACAGCCGAACACGGCGGGCATCCAGCCGCTGCCCTCGGCCAGTCGCTCGGCCTCTTGCGCAATTTCGGCCTTCTTGAGCTTGGAAAGGTGGGACACTTCATTCGGCGCGAACTGCGCCATCGCGTTCAGGATGGCGACCTTGGGCACGTGCTGGAAGTAGCTGTCGGCAGTGGGTTTCCACCACGCGGCCATGTTCAGGCTCAGCGCCTGCGCCAGTTCAGCGCCCGGCTGAATAGCGGTCGTGCGGGGCGTCACCACGTCCACCGCCGCGGCGGTGCACAGCGCCAGCAGTTGCACCAGTTCGTCCTGGGACTTGTCCAGCAGCAACGCGAACAGCTCGCCCGGTTCCTGTGGCAGACGGTCGGCCCATGCCTGACGCAGTTCGCGCAGCGCGAGCGCGGCGGGCGACTCGGGCCAGTCGGGTGCCAGGTCTTCCAGTCGATCACGAAGGCTCAGGCGCAAACCCAGGGGCAAGGCGTTGCGATAGCCGCCCTGCAGGGTCTGCTGCACCAGAGCGTGCACCAGCGCAGCCAGCGCCACCTGGGGCTGGCGCGCGAGCTCGATCTGCAGGGCTGCGGTACGGTGCGCGCTCAGGCGCTGCGCCAGCCGGTCGGACAGGTGTTCCGTGCCGTTCGGCGCATCGCCCGTGATTGATCCGTCCGAATCGCTGCCATCGTCGCCAGGGGTTTGCCCGTTGGCGGCGCGTTGGCGCGCCACGTTCAGCGCGCGCAGCGCCTTGGCTTCGGCGTCGCGCAACAGTCCCCGGTGGATCAGGGGCTGCCCCTCTCGGTCCAGCGTCACGATGGCCCCGGCCATCGCCCGGACCTCGGGCGCGTGCCCGCTCAGTTGGGACTGCACGGCTTCCAGTTCGGCCGCCAGGGCCTCACGGCGCTGGTGCAGGGTTTCGGCCTTGTCCTCGTCGTCCGCGTCGTAGGCTTCTTCGAGCGCGGCGTCGGTGCGGGCGATGCGGCCTTGCAGCACCTCCATGCGCCGCACTTCGCGCGCCGTGGGTTCGCGGCGCGTGCGCGGTGCATTCTGGAACGCCTGCCGTTCGGCAGGGCTCAGGTGCGGCACCGCTTCCACCCAGGCCCAGCCCTCGGCGCGCACAGGTTTGGCCAGCGCCTCCAGCTTCTCACGCGCCATCCGTTCCAGCAGCACGGCATCGGTCAGAGTGGCACCAGTGTCCTCGTCGTCGGCGAACAGGTCGCGACGGATGCTACCCCCTGCCGCGGTGTAGGCGTCCAGGCCGACGAAGCGCACCAGTGCATGGTCGGCGCAGATTTCCCTTTCGGTCAGGCGCTGGCGCAGCGCTGTCGGGTTGCGCTGCCATTCGGGTGCTTCATAGAACGCGGCCTCCTGGGCACTATGGTCGTCGGTCACGGCCAGGGCCATCAACTGGTCCAGATTGAGGGCGTTAGCGCGGTAGTCGGCCATCAGCCGGGGTGAGACATTGGCGAGCTTGAGGCGGCGCTGTACTACCAGCGGCGTGACGCCGAAGTCGGCCGCGATGTCTTCCACCGGGCGCCCCTCGGCCACCAGGGCGGCGAAGGCCTCGAATTGGTCGGCCGGGTGCATGGCCTCGCGCTGCACGTTCTCGGTCAGGCTGGCGGTGCGCGCACTGCTGTCGGCCACCAGCAGGCAGGGCACGTCCCAATCCTTGGCTATGCGGCGTTTCTTGGCCAGCAGCTTGAGGGCCGCGAAGCGGCGACCTCCGGCCACCACCTCGTAATGCCCACCGTCCGCAGCCAGGGTGACGGTGAGGTTCTGCAGCAGGCCCACCCGCTCGATGCTCGCTGCCAGCGCTTCGATGGACGGCCCCGCCGTCTTGCGCACGTTGCGGCGCGACGGGCGCAGCCGTGACAGCGGAACGAGCAGCATCTGCTGTGAGGGCTGGGCGGGCACCTGCGGTGCGGGGATGGCGTGCAGGGCCTGGGCTTCTGGATGGGTGAGTGCGTTCATGGCGAAACTCCTTTGGGTGAGTGCATGAGGAAGGCGGGAAGAGGCGCGGCGTCGAGTTCAAGCCCTGCGCGCCGCGCGCGGGGGGGATGAAAAGGGGATCAGCCCTTGAGCTGGCGCAGGCCATCGGCCAGCAGCCACAAGGCGCGGTTCAGGCGCAGGTTCTGGTCGATGCCCTGCACGGGGCGGGTGCTCTGGCGGCGCCCGTTGGCATTGCGACCCGTCAGACCGCCCTTGATCAGGTTCTCCTGGGTGCGGTTGAACACGCTCCACAGGTCGCGCCTGTCGTCGTCGTGGCGACGCGGCATCAGGATTTGCGATTCGGTGACGGGCGGTGCCTTCTCGGCGTCGTCGTACTTGAGGGCCAGCGCGGCCCGCGCGAACACCTCGGATTCGCCTGTGTCCAGCGTCATTGCCTGCATGGCCTCGCGCGATTCTTGTGCCTGTCCGAAGCCCTGCAGCACGGTGTAGGCGCCCTCGATCACCTGGGCGGCCACGTCGCCTTTGTGCGGTACGCGCACGTCGGCCACGGTGTCGCCGCACACCAGCCCGTTCTGGCAGACGAAACGGAACATCCCGGCCAGCATCTGGTAGCTGCTGGTGCCGTCGTGGGAGTTGAGCAGGATGATTTCGTTGGCCTCGCGACCGTTGATCTGGCTGGCGTGGCGCAGCCGGATCAGGTGCTTCGTGAACTCGCGCCGGTCGTCCTGGCGCACGCGGGTCTGGCACACCATGAAGGGCTGGAAGCCCTCGCCGCGCAGTTCCTGCAGCACGGTAGCTGTGGGGATGTAGCTGTAGCGCTCAGAGCGGCTGCCGTGCGGCGCCTCGGCAAAGATCGACGGGGCCACGGCACGGATCTGGTCATCCGACAGCGGAAGTTCGGAACGCAGCACCGGCGAACGCGGTGCGAATCTGGAAGCAAGTTGCATGTCATTTCTCCAAATGAAGCTGGCTGTTGAAAACCCCCACCGGATTCCTAGATTCGGAGCCCTCTTCGGGTCTTCCGGTGGGTCGGCGCAGAGACCTGGGCCGGCCCCGTCGCCACCGTCTTTCCTGAGTTCATCGCCCGCGACCAAAGGAGCGCGCTGACCGGTGCCGTCAAGGAGGCAAGCGCCAGGGTTGGTGCGGCCCGCAGGCGAAGCCGAGGACACGGCCTGGCGCGCCTTGACGGCACCGGGCGGCGGGCTACGGTCGCTCAAGTGGTGATGGACGAGGGAAGAGGGCGCCAGTGGCCCCTGGCCGCAGATGGCGCCGACCCCACGCAAGCGCAGCGCGCAGGCCCGGACGCGAGGTCGGGCCGAAGGCGTCAGCCGACCGGAGGGAAGGGAACGATGAAAGTCCGCCAGGGACGAGACCGCGGGACGGCAGGGACCGGGGGCTCGGTGCGCAGCACGACAGCGCGGCCGGCCAGACTCACAGGGCCGGCGATGCCCGGTTTCATGGAGCGGTCTACGATGACGACATGATCGAGAAAGACCAGAACCACCCCGAACCCCTGGAGCAGATGCTGCTGCGTTCGGATGCCTTGCACGAACGGCTGAACGAGCTGCTCGACGAGGCCGAGTTCGACGGGTCTGCGCGTGGCGAGGCCGCTCTGGGCATGTGTGTGGTGGCCATGGAACACGGGACCGCCTTACGTGCCTTGATGGCGCTGGGACTGCCGACCTCGGCGGTCAGCTTGATGCGGCTGCAGTTCGAAGCGCTAACCCGCTCGATGTGGCTCATCTATGCGGCCGGCGATGCCGCCATCGAGAAACTGTCGGCCCCGCTCACACTGGAAACCGAGCAGGCTGCCAAGAACCTGCCCAGCGCAAAGGAAATGATCGAGCAGATCGGCAAGCGGGTCGGGCAGGGCGTGCCGGCTGCAGCCCACGGGATGCTGACCCAGTTCAAGGACGTGTCCTGGAACGCCATGAACTCCTTCGTGCACGGCGGCATCCACCCGCTGCGGCGCAGTGCCGATGGTTTTCCCGTGCACCTGGCGCTGCAGGTGCTGCGCAACTCCAATGGTTTGAGCACCATGACCGGCATGACGATGGCGGTGCTCACCGGCGACGAATCCATTGTCAAGCCGATGAGCAAGATCCAGCCGGCGTTCGCCGATTGCCTGCCGGATCTGATCAAACCCTGAAAACCAGGGTGTCCGCGACGCCCTGGTGGCTGGTCAGACGAGGATGCGTCCGGCCAGCCGTGCGTCCCGCGCGTAGGCGCTCAGGCGCTTTTCGGCGCGAAAGTGCAGGTCGCGCTCAACCGGCAACCCGAGCCGACCACGTGCCGTCATCAGTTCCTGAAGACTGACCCAGCCCAGCTCGGGCGCACCCAGGCCCAGGTCGCACAGACCGAAAGCATGGTCATGGTCGCCCGGGTCGATCTCGGTCAGCAGCCAGGTTGCGCCGGCGTCGGGTGTGAACAGCTTGACCACGGGCGCAGGATCGAAGTCAGGGTTCTGCAACGATTCGCGGCCGTTGGTCAGCAGCAGCACGTGCTGCTCGTCGGTGATGAGTGCGTTCATGGTGAACTCCAGAAGGAATGCCGGGCGGGATTGCCCGCAGCCTCCGGGTCACGGCGCAGCGCAGCGGTCAAGGTTCGAAGACGGCCGTACAGGCCGCCAGCGCATCGCAGGTACGCGCCGACCTTGACGGCGAGAACGGCGTGGCACGCTGGATGCAACAGCAAGCCAGCCCAACCCCACTTACTTGATCCCCTGGAAGGGCAGGGTGCGTTCAGGGAATCTGCGGTTCTAGGCGGCTGAACGAATCCAGCGAGGAACACCTGTCGTGCGCTTCCTCAACCAGGTCTCCCTCAGATTTCGTCGCGAGTGCATCGACTTTCACGGCAATGCGCGACTCCATCGAGGTTCGAGGCGCCACCACCAAGATGACGCAGCCGTCGCAAACCAGTTCGTGGTCGTCGGATGCCTGCACGCGGAATTTCGCGCTTCGCTCTCCCAGTCGCTCCACCCATCCCCGCAGCTTCAGGGTTGATCCTGGCGGGATCGGCCCCTTGTGCTCCAGTTCGATCCTCCGACCCACCACGACCTCCGAGTCGGCATCCACATGCCGTTGCATCTCGCGGATGCAGATGGACTCGACGACGGCGACCAGATACCCGGTCGCCAGGCATTCGATCAGCCTCTGCGCATAGTCGCTCCCATGCGGGAGCCGAGAGAACAGTGCCCGGGCCGTCTGCTCCGGCGGTACGCTGTAGGTTTCTTCAAAGGAAATTTCACTGATGCCCTGGTGGTTCATGGGATAGGGATATGAGTTGAGGACGTGCATTCGCTCTCCGAACCCCTGTCAAAGCGGGGTAACGGGAACAGCGTTCGATCCTCGTTTGGATGCGTCGCATCTTCAACCCACTCAGGCGTTCTCGAGCGTAGCTGGCTTGAAGGAGTGCAATCAGAACCGGGGGCCTCAGTGGCCCCCGGTTGTGCGTGCTCAGAGTAGCCCGCTCTCTGCAAAGGACAGAATCGTCGGCCCGGCCACGATCAGGTGATCGATGACCCGTACGTCCACCAGCGACAGCGCGCTCTTGAGGGTCTGGGTCAGATGCTCATCAGCCCGTGAAGGCTCTGCCACGCCCGACGGGTGGTTGTGCACCAGAACGATGGCCGCCGTGTTGTGTGCCATGGCTTCCTTGACCACCTCACGCGGATAGACCGATGTCTGGGTCACCGTGCCGCGGAACATCTCGACGTACTCGATGACCCTGTGCTGGGCGTCCAGGTGGATCACCGCGAATACCTCGTGCTCCAGCGTGCCCAGCTTGATGCGCAGGAAGTCGCGCACAGCCTGCGGCGACGACAGCATCTCGGCACCACGCAACTGACTCGCCAACACCCGCAGCGCAGCCTGTAGAACCTCTGCCGGCTCGGCCGGACGGTAGCTGCCCGCGACATCGCGAACGAGCAGGGAGGAATCGGTGGAAGAGTTGAACGACAGGGAAGACAGCTGCGACATGATCGGCTCCGGTTCAGAATCGGGCGGGATTGCCCGGAACCGGCCACCCACGCCGCAGCGCAAGCGGTCAAGGGTCAAAGGCGCAGCCAGAGACGGCCGCCAGGACGCCAGCGTGCAGGGCACGCACAGCCCTTGACGGCGAGAACGGCGTGGTAGGTTGAAAGGGCACAGCAAGACCGCCACGCCCTCACGCCACAACAGCCCAGGCAAGCGCAGCGCGCAGCGGCAACGCCGCGGAGACGTCAGGGATCAAAGCCGGATGGCCGGGATTCGGCACGAAGCCCGGGGCGCAGCCCGCGAGCCCGGCGGCGGAACGCCGAGACGTCAGTGAACTTGCATATTTTCTGAACAGTAAATATTGCGATTTTCTGGAAAATTCGATAAAGTGCAGAAATTCACTGTGCAGTAAACCGCCCAAAAGCATGCTTGAGCTGACCATGACCGAACACCAGTTGGTTTCGCGCCTCGTGGAAGCGTTGCGCGAGATTCCCGACGTCCATGCGGATGTGGGGCGCTGGGAGCTTTCCGGCGGTCGACCCGATCGAGGGCTTGACGCTGCGGTCGACCTGCACGTGGCAGGGAGGTCGCTGGCCGTGCTGGTCGAAGCCAAGAAGGTGGTCTACCCCCGCGATGTACGCCAGGTGATCTGGCAGATTCGGGATGCCAGCCGTGCTTGGGCAGGCAGCCATGCAGGCGCGGTCGTGTCGCTGATCGCGGCGGAGTCGATCTCGCCTGGCGCCAAGGAACTCCTCAGGAGCGAGGGAGTGGGCTACTACGACAGTGGTGGAAGCCTCTACCTGCCCGCGCCCGGCATCTACCTCTATATCGACAAGCCTCCACCCAAGACGCTGGTCAAGTCGATCCGCTCTCTGTTTTCTGGCCGACGCGCCCAGGTGCTGCACGCACTGCTCCTTCATCGTCAGGCGTGGTTTGGCGTCACCGAACTGGCCCAGCTGGCGCAGGTGTCGCCAGCCACGACATCGCAGGTGCTGACCGAGCTGGAGCGCTTCGATTGGCTTGATGCGAGAGGGCAGGGCCCCAGCAAGGAGCGCCACCTTCGCGAACCTACGGCACTGCTCGACGCCTGGGCCAAGCAGGTGAAGGGCGATCAAGCGCCTGCGCTGCGCAGGTACTACGTGTCGGCGACCAAACCGGACGCATTGCCGATGCGTTTGGCCGAAACCCTGGAAAGGCGAGGCGTCGAGTACGCCATCAGCCATGAGGCTGCGGCCCAGCGGCTTGCACCCTTCCTGTCCAGCGTGTCCCAGGTGCGCCTGCGGCTGTTGCCTGGGCAAGCCGCTGACGCCGCCTTGAGCGGCCTGGGTGCACGACTGGTCACCGAAGGGGCCAACCTGGCTGTGATCGAGACCAAGTCGACTGGCGAGCTGCTGTTCCGGGAGCGCAAGGATGGCCTTTGGCTGGCCAGCCCGATTCAGATCTACCTTGACTTGGTGCGCGGCGAAGGTCGATCGAAGGAAATGGCCGAGCACTTCCGCAAAGAAAGGATCGGCTTCTGATGGCCAAACCTGCAACACTCGACGGCTACAGCGACCAATACACGGTGGACTGCGAACGCGTCCTCGTGACGTTGCTGCGCGGGCTCGGACCCTGGAAGGATTCTGTCTACCTGGTCGGCGGCCTCACGCCGCGATACCTTGTCCCGGCACGGCCACCGGTCGTGCCCGCGCATGCTGGCACCCTCGACGTGGACATCGTCATCGACCTTCAGATCCTGGCCGACACCGAGGCTTACCACACGCTGGAGGACAACCTCAAGCGGATGGGCTTTGAGCGTGCCGAAAACGAAGCCGGGAAGAAGCTCTCATGGCGCTGGCAGACCCGCACCGAGCACGGTGCGCTGATGGTACTGGAGCTGTTGGCCGACGCGCCCGACATCGCTGGCGGCAAGGTACAGCCACTGCCAACCGAAGGCACGATCTCGGCGCTGAACATCCCGCATTCGTCCATCGTCTTCGACCTGCACCAGGTCACCGAAATCCAAGCCGAGTTGCTGGGTGGCAACGGTGTGGCCACCGAGAAGATCAAGCACGCCAACCTCGTCAGCTTCACCTGTTTGAAGTCCTTCGCATTCGACCAGCGCTTCGAGCGCAAGGATGCGCATGACCTGATCTATTGCATCGAACACGCGCCAGAAGGGCTTGACGCTGTGGCTGCAGCCTTTCGGCAGGAACTCGTCGGCAAACATGGCGCCGTGGTCGATACATCACTGGCCATCTTGCGCAGCCGCTTCGCTGGCGACGGGAAGACAGAGGGATACCGGAAAGATGGCCCGGTCTCGGTTGCCAGGTTCGAACAAGGTGACGGTGACGAGGCCGACCTGCGGGAAGCGAGGGCGCTACGGCAGAGGCAAGCCTGCGATTTGATAGAGCAACTCCTTGCTCGAATCAGATAAGCGATCTGGTAAAAACTATAGATGGGAGGGAGGAGTAAAAATGACAGTCAGTGTCCACAATCCGGACCAATATATGGCGAGCCTGCGGCAGATCATTGCCCAGGGGCGCAAGCGGATTGGTTTGTTGGTCGGAGCGGGCGCACCAGCCGGCATATTCCCACCTGGCAGCGACAAGCCGTTGATTCCTGCTGTGGCCGGCCTCACAGAAATGGTGATGGAGGCTCTGAAACCCAGCTACGGCAAGGCCTTGGATTCCGTGTGTGCCGAACTCGATACGGCCAACATCGAAACGATCCTATCGCGGGTGCGGAGTCTGGCAGGCGTCATCGGAAAAACGAAGGTTCATGACCTTGATGGGGAAGGGTACAAGAAGCTGAGCGAGGCGATCTGCGAGCAGATTGGCACCATCGTTAACAGGCCCCTTCATGAGGGGACTTCGCCCTACACTGAGTTTGTGACATGGATCAGCGGTACAGGTCGCGAGCACCCAGTCGAAATCTTCACAACCAACTACGACTTGCTATTCGAACAAGCCTTGGAACGCACACGTGTCCCGTTCTTTGATGGCTTCAGCGGTGCAAGTGAACCATTCTTCGATCCGTCTTCGGTTGCCAGTAATGACTTGCCGGCGCGTTGGACGCGCTTGTGAAAACTGCATGGATCGCTTGGCTGGGCCGCCAACGCAAAAGGCGAGGTTGTGCGTACCGGGCAAGCCAATGCGACGCACCTGGTGTTCCCAGAGCACCTCAAGTACGACCAGACGCAGAAGGCGCCGTATGCCGCGCTCTTCGACAGACTACGAGCATTCCTGATGACGCCGGACACGTTGCTGATTGCCACCGGTTTTTCTTTTGCTGATGCGCACATTTCCGCGCGGATCGATGAATGCTTGGCGGCCAATCCTTCTGCGAGCGTGTTCGCATTTCAGTTCAAACCGCTCGACCAGGAAGTTCATGCCCGCGACATTGCGGGGCGTCGCGCCAACATGAGTCTGTATTCCCCAGACAAAGCCATGATCAACGGCATTGCCGCTACTTGGATGCCGGGTGACTTGCCGACACGCGACTGGGGGGCGATCCGAGCGACCTACTGGGGCATCGACGAGAAAAGCGGGGCAGCGCAATTTCAACTTGGGCGCTTTGATCGGCTCGCGCGGTTCTTCGCATCGTCGCGCGCTGCGCAGCATTTCCCTTCCGCTGCACCGGTAGTAGACACCTTGGCCGGGACTGTCGAACTCGCTCCCCAAGTCGACGGGCCGTTGTCGGCAGCGGGTTCCGCCGCTGGCCAAGCATGAACTCGAAGCCGACGCTATTGGGATACGTTGGCGCCGTGACAGGCGCGACGGTGAGCATCCGTCAGTCGCCGAGTGTGGCTTCAGGCATCGCCATCATTGGGGGCAAGAGCTATCGCATAGGTCAGGTCGGAAGTTTCGTGCGCATTCCGCAGGGCTATCACGACCTGTACGGTATCGTCGCCGAGGTCGGTGCAAACGCGTCACCGGCGGCAGTGCGCGAACCCAATGATCGCGGCGACCGTTGGATGACGATTCAATTGGTTGGTGAGATCGTCGGCTCGTCCTTCGAACGTGGGATTAGCCAGTACCCCAGCGTCAACGATGAAGTGCACTTGGTCATCGAGGAAGATCTGGCGGTCATATACGGCTCGACTGATGGCGGGCAGGTCGTCATTGGCCGCTTGGCCAACGCCGAAGGAATTTCAGTCCGGATCGATCTGGACAAACTCGTCACACGACACAGTGCTGTGCTTGGTTCCACTGGGGCAGGGAAATCGACAACGGTTGCAAGTCTGCTGCGATCGATCGTCACGGGAGAAGCCGGTGAGGTGCAGGGTGGCTTTCCAAGCGCGAGCGTTCTCCTACTCGATGTCCATGGCGAGTACAGCCGTGCCTTGAGATCCATAGCTACGGTCTTTCGGGTCAACCCCGGTGATGGCGAGGAACCGTTGCACATCCCGTTCTGGGCACTTGACCCGGCTGACCTATTGACCTTCCTGATGGGGAAGCTCGACGACAAAGCCACGAGCCAAATCCTGGACAAGGTCCTGGAATACAAGATGACGCTCGCCAATGCGGTGGCGTTCGCAGGGCTGGACGTCACGTCGATGACGGCGGATAGCCCCATTCCGTTCAGTCTGAAGAAGCTGTGGTTTGAACTGGTCGATCCGGAGATCAAAACTTGGGAAGACTCGGCCAAGACCAAGCCTGCGCTCATGGAGGCGGGCGACGCAGAAACACTCAAGGCGCCGAAGTACAAACCAAACGGCTTGGGGTCGACGGCACCATTCATCAACAACATTGGCGTGCTCAGCATCCGGCGGCCCTTGGATCAAATGCGATCGCGTCTTCTCGATCGACGCTTCGACTTCTTACTGCACCCAGGTACATGGGAACCCAAGATAGACGGTAGTACCGACAAAGATCTGCCAGATCTGCTAAGTACCTGGCTCGGCCACGGAAAGCCCATAACGATCCTGGATCTCTCCGGCATACCAAGTGCCGTTCTCGCGCAGCTGATAGCCGCCATCTTGAAGATCATCTACGAGGGCTTGTTTTGGGGGCGCGAGAAGAGCGAGGGTGGCATTCACCGTCCCATGCTTGTCGTCATGGAGGAGGCGCACCGCTATCTCTCAAAGGAGGGCGGCGGCCCAGCACGCGACATCGTGCAAAGGATCGTCAAGGAAGGCCGCAAATTCGGTATCGGCGCGATGATCGTCAGTCAACGTCCCTCCGAAGTCGACGAGACGATCCTGTCTCAGTGCGGCACCTTCATCGCATTGCGGCTTTCCAATGCGGCAGATCGCAGCAAAGTCCAAGGCACGCTGCCGGACAACCTGTCCGGCATTGTCGAGAGTCTTCCCGTTCTGCGAACTGGTGAGGCGATCATTACGGGGGAAGCCGCACGCCTCCCATTGCGCTGCCGTATCGCGCTGCCGAACGAAGAGCATCGCCCACAGAGTGAAGACCCAGCAGTTGCAGCTCGCTGGAAGGGGGCGCGCATCGACGAAGATTACACACGGCTCGCTGCGTCGTGGCGCGCTCAAAATTCATTGTGGGCTGCTGCCCGCTATGCGCGCGAAAAACTTAAGCCCGAGGAGATTGCCGCCATGGAACGCGAAATGATTGCTTCGTCCACGATTTTGTCCGCGGGCTACGAAGCTGCATCAGAGACCTTGGAGGTCGAATTCAAGAGTGGTGGCACATACCAGTACTACAACGTACCGGAGTCGGTTTATCACGATTTCCTGGCCTCGGATTCAAAGGGAAGATTTCTGCATGTCTACATCAAGAACTCGTACCCGTGTTCGCGCGTGTGAGTGTGTGGCTCAACTCGGCAACGCTAGATAAAGAGGACATCCGACGATGTGGACAGACAACGAGACGACACAGGATTTTCTGAATTTCGGCGGTATTGCTAAGACGGTCGCCGAGATCATCGAGCAGGCGCAGTCGCGGCCTATTTCAATTGGCGTTTCCGGCGCGTGGGGTGTCGGGAAGTCTTCGATGATCAAGCTGATCCGCACCGAATTGTCAGCGCGGAATGGCGAGGATGCTAAGCCGAGCAAGTTCCTCTTTGTCGAGTTCAATGCGTGGCTCTACCAGGGCTATGACGATGCGCGCGCGGCGCTGATCGAAGTGGTCGCTTCGACTTTGGCGAAGGAGGCAGAAGAGCGAAAGACTGGGATTGACAAAGCGAAGGACCTACTTGAGCGGGTCAACTGGTTTCGTGCGATCAAGCTTGCATCCGGCTCGGCTGTCTCACTGGCGTTGGGGCTGCCACCAACAGGCCTCCTCGGCGAACTCTGGGGATTCGGAAAGAGCTTAGTCGCTGGAGACCTCGACAAGGAAGCGATTGATGCAGCCAAAGCGGCGGCGGGAGAAGCTGAAAAAGCGGCGGCAGGCTTGATCAAGCCCAAAAAGGCCACTTCACCGCCAAAGGAGATTGAAGCTCTGCGCGCGAGTTTCGAAGACTTGCTCAAGGAAATGGATGTCACATTGGTGGTGCTCATCGACGATCTGGATCGGTGCCTCCCGGAAACCACGATCTCCACGTTGGAAGCCATTCGTCTCCTCCTGTTCTTGGAGCACACGGCCTTCGTTATCGCTGCTGATGACCAGATGATCAAGCACGCCGTCAAGCGTCACTTCCAGGGCGTGGACGATGAGCTTGTCATCAACTATTTCGATAAGCTCATTCAGGTTCCGATTCGTGTTCCGCCGTTGGGTACGCAGGAGGTTCGTGCGTACATGATGATGCTGTTTGTCGAGAACAGCGACCTTGACCCCAAGGAGAAAGGACGAATTCGAGAAGAGGTGTGCTCGCAGTTGGGGCGAACCTGGCAAGGAAAGCGAGTCGATCTTAAGTTTCTCAGGGGCTTGAACGACAAGCTGTCTGATGTGTTGATTGCGCGCCTCGATGCCGCAGATCGGCTGGCGCCATTGATGACAATTGCAAGTGGTATCGCTGGTAACCCGCGCTTGATCAAACGTTTCCTGAACGCATTGTCGATTCGCATGTCGATGTCTCGGGCTCAGGGCGTCGGGGTTGATGAGTCGGCTCTCGCCAAGGTGTGACCTTGCCCCTGCTTGGTGGAGTTCTTAACCCACAAGTCACGCGGCCTTTTTGCGCTGTGCCTCGTACCAGCGT
>NZ_JBXAGC010000042.1:0-26220 GCF_058793725.1 Acidovorax sp. GW835-FHT14B10 | reverse complement strand
GCGGCGCTTGCCAATAGCCAAGCTATTGGCTGCGCACCGCGCCTTGCATCCCCTCCCGCAAAGGCCACTGCGCGACCTCTGGGAGATCGTGAACAGGCTCTTATTGCCGCGTGCCCGCGCCACCTGTGCGCATCTGCTGCGCCGTGGCGTAGGCCTGCACCTACCCGCTCATTGACCGGCAGTGCCAGCAAGCTGGTGGATTTACAGCCCCAACTCCAGCGCCAGCAGTTCTTCCACCGTCTGGCGGCGGCGGATCAGGCGGGCCTGGCCACCATCGACCAGCACCTCGGCGGTCAAAGGCCGGGTGTTGTAGTTGGAGGACATCGAGGCGCCATAGGCGCCCGCGTCGTGGATGACCAGCAGATCGCCCACCTGGGCATCCGGCAGGTTGCGTGGCAGCACCACGCCGCCGTCGCCCTGCGTGAACACGTCGCCCGACTCGCACAGCGGCCCTGCCACCACGCAGGGACGGTGTGCCGCCGTGCTGCCGTCGCGGCGCAGCACGCTCATGGTGTGGTAGCTGCCGTACATGCTGGGGCGCATCAGCTCGTTGAAGCCGGTGTCGAGCAGCATGAAATGGTTGTTGCCGGCATCCTTGGTGGCGCGCACCTCGCCCAGCAGCACGCCCGATTCGGCCACCAGAAAGCGGCCGGGCTCGATCTCCAGGCCGAGCGGGTGGCGCACGATGGCCTCGGCCTGCTGGCGTGCGGCATTCCACAGGCCGTGGTAATGCTGGGTGTCGATCACCGGATCGCCATCGCGGTAAGGGATGGACAGGCCGCCGCCGGCCGAGATGGCGTGCAGGTCGTGCCCCGCGGCGTGCGTGGTGCGCACCAGCTCCACCATGGCGCCGCACACCTGTTCGAGGTGGTGGTAATCCACGCCCGAGCCGATGTGCATGTGCAGCCCCGCCAGCTTCAGGCCATGTTGGCGGATGGCGGCCAGCGCGTCCGGCAGGTCGGTGTGCCAGATGCCGTGCTTGCTGTGCTCGCCGCCGGTGTTGGTCTTGTTGCTGTGGCCATGACCAAAACCGGGGTTGATGCGCAGCCACACGGCATGCCCCGGCGATGCCGCGCCCAGCTGGTGCAGCATGTCGATGGAGCCGGCGTTCACCGGCACGCCATGCTCGACCACGCAGGCCAGCGTGGCCGCATCGAACAGGTCGGCGGTGAACACGATCTCCGACGGCCCGTCACCTGGTTGACCGGCCTGGTAGCCGGCGGCCAGCGCGCGCAGGATCTCGCCGCGCGAGACCGCGTCCACCTTCACGCCTTGCGCGCGCATCAGCGCCAGGATGTGGATGTTGGAGCAGGCCTTCTGCGCAAAGCGGATGGTGTCGAAGTTGGACAGCTGCGCAATGCGCTGGCGGATGGTGGCCGCGTCATACACCCACAGCGGGGTGCCAAACTGGTCGGCCAGGGACCACAGTTGTGCGGGCGAGAAGGGGTTGGACATGGGGTGATCCGGGTGCAGAGAAAAGGCGCAGGGGTGCGGTGGATCAGGCAATTGATCCGCGTCGTGGAAGTTTACCGGGCATTCGCGGTGGACAGCGCTCCATGCCCGATGGCCGGCGGCGCCCGCTCCACCTGCCGCAGGTGCTGGTTGGCAAGGTTGGATGTCTTGACTCCAATCTGGTTCTATCCCTTGATCGGTCAGCGCCATCAGCTATTGAACTAACAGCTTTTGGCATGCAGCGCGCCAGCAGCGGCGCCCGGCTGGGCGGTGTGCCACCCCAAGGGCAGGGCGTTGTTCAGAACTCCCGGTTGTCGATCAGCCGCGTCGCCCCCAGCCGGGCGGCGCCCAGGGCCACCAGGGTCCCGGGCGCATCGCCTGGCGTGGCCGGCTGCAGGTCCAGGCGGCGGCGCACCGCCAGGTAGTCGGGCAGCCAGCCACGCGCGCGCAGCTGGTCCAGTGCCTGCTGCTCCAGCTCGGCTGGGTGCAGCGTTCCGGCGGCCTGCGCCGCAGTCCAGCGGTCGCACAGCTGGCGCAGCACCTGCGACAGCGCCACGGCTTCCTGGCGCTCCTGCGGGCTGAGGTAGCCGTTGCGCGAACTCAGGGCCAGGCCGTCAGGGGCGCGGCTGGTCTCGCCCGCCACCACCTCGATGGGCAGCGCAAACTGGCGCACCATCTGGCGGATCACCATGAGCTGTTGGTAGTCCTTGCGGCCAAACACCGCCGTGCCACCGCCGGTGGCGCCAAAAACGCAGCTGAAAAGCTTCATCACCACCGTGGCCACCCCGGTGAAGAAGCCGGGGCGGAACTGGCCTTCGAGCAGGTCGGCCAGTTGCGGATCGGGCTGCACCTTGAAGGTCTGCGGCTCGGGGTAGAGGTCGGTTTCGCGCGGCGCAAACAGCACATCGCAGCCGGCGGCCTGCAGCTGGGCGCAGTCGGCATCCCAGGTGCGCGGGTAGCTGTCGAAGTCTTCGTGCGGCAGAAACTGCAGGCGGTTCACAAAGATGCTGACCACGGTGCAGTCGCCCAGCGGCCGGGCCTGGTGCACCAGCGCCAGGTGCCCCGCGTGCAGGTTGCCCATGGTGGGCACGAAGGCGGGGCGGCGGCCGGCCAGGGCGGCGCGCAGTTCGGGAATGGAGCGGGCGATGAGCATTTTGGGGATCTGGGTGGGAGAGGGGCCTTACCAGGCGTGCAAGGCGTTGTCGGGGAAGCGGCCCTGCTTGACGGCCTGCACATAGGCCTCCATGGCGCCGCGCACGCTGTCGGCGTCCTGCATGAAGTTGTGCACGAATTTGGCCATCTTGCCCAGGTTCATGCCCAGCATGTCGTGCAGCACCAGCACCTGGCCGGCCGTGCCGTTGCCCGCGCCGATGCCGATGGTGTGGCAGTGGCGCAGCTCGGCGGTGATCTCGGCGGACAGTGCGGCCGGCACCATCTCCAGCACCAGCATGGCGGCGCCGGCGTTCTGCAGTTCCAGCGCCTCCTTGCGCAGGGTGCGGGCGGCGTCTTCGGTCTTGCCCTGCACGCGGTAGCCGCCCAGGGCGTGCACGGTTTGCGGCGTCAGGCCCAGGTGGGCGCACACGGGCACGCCGCGCTGCACCAGAAACTCCACCGTGGGCGCCGTCCAGCCGCCGCCTTCGAGCTTGACCATGTGTGCGCCGGCCTGCATCAGCACGCAGGCGCTGCGCAGGGCCTGTTCGCGGGACTCGTGGTAGCTGCCGTAGGGCAGGTCGGCCACCAGCCAGGCCGTGCCCTGCACGCGGTGCAGGCCGCGTGCCACGCTGGCCGTGTGGTAGGCCATGGTGTCGAGCGATACGCCCACCGTGCTGGGCAGGCCCTGGCAGACCATGCCCAGCGAGTCGCCCACCAGAAGGCACTCGATGCCGGCCGCATCGGCCACGGCGGCAAAGGTGGCGTCGTAGGCCGTGAGCATGGTGATTTTTTCTCCGGCCTCGCGCATCTGCGCCAGGCGCGGCAGGCTGATGGGCCGGCGCTGGGGCAGCGGTGATGCGGGCGGCAGCGTGCCATACGGCGTGCCATACGGCGTGGCGTGCGGGGGCGCCTGGAGCTGGGCAGGATCAGTCATGAAGGTCCCATGGGCAAAAAAGTGCCGCGAGTCTATGCCATGTCCACGCTGCCAAGCACCTGGCCGGCCTTGTTCGGCCGACAGACCCGGCCATGCCCCGGCCTGTCTCAACGCACCGGGCCCAGCACTTGTAAGTGGTTTCCGCTGGGTGTAACAGGTTGCGATCGCAACCATCAGGGTAAGTATCTAGTTGCGTAAGCAACCAAATTGCATACATTTGTTGAGCCAGATCAAAGCCGCGTGCGTTTGCCCGGTGGTGGTTTTGGTGTCGTTGTTCCAGCTCAACCCATCCTGCCCGATTTCGAGGTTTTCATGCGCACCTTCCTGCCCACCACCCGCCGCCTTTTTGCCCTGGCTGTGCTCACGGCCTGCACGGCTGCGGCGGCCCAGTCCTATCCCTCCAAGACCGTCGAGTGGGTGGTTCCGTACCCTGCTGGCGGCGGCACCGATGTGGTGGCCCGCACGCTGGCCGAGTCCATGGGCAAGTGGCTGGGCCAACCCATCATCATCAACAACAAGCCCGGCGCCGCCACCAACATCGGTGCGGAGTACGTCGCCCGCGCCAAGGCGGATGGCTATGTGCTGATGTCCGCCGACACCGCCACGCTGGCGGCCAACCCGTCGCTGTACACCAGGCTGGGCTACAGCGCCGAAAAGGACCTGGCCCCGGTTGGCCTCACGGTGCGGTTTCCGATGATCCTCGTGGTCAACCCGCAGGTGCCGGCCAAGACGCTGCCCGAATTTCTGGCCTGGGCCAAAGCCCAGAACGCCGCCAACTACGCATCGCCCGGTCCGGGCAGCCCGCACCATCTGGCGACCGAGCTGTTCCGCGAGAAAACCGGCAACCGCTTCACCCATGTGCCTTATCGCGGCGCGGCCCCTGCAGTGCAGGATGTGGTGGCAGGGCAGGTGCCGTTCATGTTTGTGGACACGGCCAGCGGCTACCAGTTCGTGACGACCGGCAAGCTGCGGGCCATCGGCATTGCCAGCGCCAAGCGGGTCAAGAACTTCGAGGACATCCCGACGCTGCAGGAGCAGGGCCTCCAGGGCTTCGAGGCCTACGCCTGGCAAGGCCTGGTGGTGCCTGCCGGCACGCCCGGGGACGTGATCGCCAAGCTCAATGCGGCCTTGCTCGCCGCCATGGACAGCACGGCCGTGAAGGCCCGCCTGCAGACCCTGGGCCTGGAGTCCATCCCCAGCTCGCCCGAGCAGATGGCCCGCTATTGGGCCGATGAGCGCGCCAAGTGGGGCCAGGTCATCAAGGTCGGCAGCATCAAGCTGGACTGATCCCATGGCCCGGCCCTCCCGTTCCACCGCCCCCCAGGCCGAAGTGGCCGCCGACCCGTTCGAGGTGCCGCTCAACCGCTCGTTCACCTACCGGTTCCACCACCTGGGCAAGCTGTCCGACCCGGTCAGCCACCAGGCTTATCTGGACGAAGCGGGTCTGTCGCTCAGCGATGGCCGGTGCCTGACCACCATCGGCACCTTCGAGCCGCTGTCGGTCAAGGACCTGGCGCGCCTGTCCAACCTGAACAAGAGCCAGGCCAGCCGGGCTGCCCAGGCGCTGGTGGACCAGGGCCTGGTGTTCAAGCAGGGCAGCGAGGCCGATGGCCGTGGCGTGGTGCTGATGCTCTCGCCGCAGGGCCGCGAGCGCTGGCAGGCCGCCAACCAGCTCGTGGTGCGGCGCAACCGCGAGATCTTTGGCTGCCTGAAGCCCCGCGAGCTGGCCCAGCTGGGCCGGCTGCTCGACCGCCTGGTCGCGCACAACGAGCGCGGTTGACCGGCCGCCCCTTCCTTTTCTGATTCACGACCGACCATGCACCAGCCCACCACGCAAGCGCGCTCTTCCATCTACTACCCCTACCAGGTCCACGCGCCGTGGCTGGCCTCGCAGCATCCGGCCCAGGGCAACCACCCGGTGGTGATCGTCGGCTCGGGCCCCTCGGGCATGGTCACGGCGCTGGAGCTGGCACGCCACGGCGTGGCCAGCGTGGTGCTGGAGTCCGAGCTGCAGGTCTCGCAGGGCAGCCGCGCCATCGTGTTCACCCGCCGTTCGCTGGAGATCCTGCAGCAGGTCGGCGTGGCCCAGCGCATGGTGGACAACGGCCTGCCCTGGCGCTTTGGCAACTCGCACTACCGGGGCCAGCGCGTATTCCGCATGGAAGCGCCGCACGACGCGGACGACCGGTTTTTCCCCATGCTGAACATCCAGCAGCAGTACATGGAGGAATACCTCCATGACGCCTGCCAGGCCGAGCCGCTGGTCGATTTCCGCTGGGGCAACAAGGTCACGCAGGTGGCGCAGGTGGCGCAGGATGCCAGCGGCGCCACGCTGGAGGTCGATACCCCCGAAGGGCCCTACACGCTGTGCGCCGACTGGGTGGTGGCCGCAGACGGCGGCCGATCGGGCATCCGGACCGCGCTGGGACTGCAGATGGAGGGCGCCTCGTACGAAGGCCGCTTCGTGATTGCCGACATCCGCATCGACCTGCCGCTGCCCACCGAGCGCCTGGCCTTTTTCGACCCCGACTGGAACCCCGGCAACACCGTGCTGATGCACCGCGAGCCGCACGGCATCTGGCGCGTGGACTACCAGCTGCCCGAGAACGAAACCCCCGAAGACGCGCTGCAGCCCGCCGCGCTGGCCGCCCGCATCCATGCCCTGCTGGCGCAGATCGGCCACGGCGACAGGCCCTGGGAGATGGACTGGAGCTCGGTGTACTCGGCCCGCACGCTGACGCTGCCCGACTACCGCCACGGCCGCGTGCTGTTCACCGGCGACGCGGCCCACCTGCTGCCGATTTTTGGCGTGCGTGGTGCCAATACCGCCTTTCAGGATGCGCAGTCGCTGGGCTGGCACCTGGCCTTGGCGGTCAAGGGCATCGTCGGCGACGCGCTGGTGGACAACTACAGCCGCGAACGCGTGGGCGCCGCCCGCGAGATCATCGAAGAGTCGGGCAAGAGCACGCGCTTCATGACGCCGCCCACGCGGGGCTTTCGGCTGCTGCGCGATGCCGTGCTGTCGCTGTCGCTGTCGCAGGCGTTCGTGCGCCCCCTCTACCACTGGCGCACCTCGCGGCCGCACGAGTACACGCATTCGGCGCTCAACAGCCCCGGCGACGACAACGCCCTGTTCAGGGCCGGCCCGGCCCATGGCGCACCGCCGCAGAACATCCGCCTGTCGGCCAACGACTTCCTGCTGGACCACCTCGGTGGCGGCTTTGACCTGCTGTATTTCACCGAGGCTGACGCTGTGCCCGGGGCCCTGCTGGATGTCGTGAACAGCGCCCGCGCCCGGGGCGTGCCGCTGCGGTTGACCGCCGTGGGGGCCCGCGCCCCCGTCGCCGGCGCCGACCAGACCCTGGCCGATGCCGATGGCCATTTCCGTGCGCGCTACGGCGTGCCCGCCAGCGGAGCCGCCTACCTGCTGCGCCCCGACCAGCATGTGTGCGCCCGCTGGCTCACGCTCGATGCCACCCGCCTGCAGGCGGCCCTGAACCACGCACTGCCCCAGTAAGGAGACCGCACCGTGTCCCAGCCTTCCACATCGCTTCCATCGCCCGCACCGGGCCAGCCTGTTCTGGGCATCGCCGGGCTGGAGCAGGTCTATGACCAGCTCGCCACCGCCATCGACCAGGCCGGCCCCGACAAGGCCGAGCTGTTCCTGGTCAAGCTCGCACTGCTCAACGCCCAGGCGCTGGGCGACGCCGGGGCGTTTGGCCGCCATCTGCAGGCGGCCTTGCAAGACTTGTAAACCCCAATCATTGTTGCCCCCTCACACACGCCCCAAGGAGACCGCCATGCTGGTTCAGAAAATTCACCACGTCGCCTACCGCTGCAAGGATGCCAAGCAGACCGTGGACTGGTACGTCAAGCACCTCGACATGCAATTCGTGCTGGCCATCGCAGAAAACGAAGTGCCCTCGACCAAGGCCCCCGATCCGTACATGCATGTGTTCCTGGATGCCGGCAACGGCAACGTGCTGGCGTTTTTCGAGCTGCCCGGCCAGCCGCCCATGGACCGCGACCACAACACCCCCAGCTGGGTGCAGCACCTGGCGCTGCGGGTCGATTCGATGGACACGCTGCTTGCCACCAAGGCCCGGCTGGAGGCGGCCGGCATTGAAGTCGTGGGCCCCACCGACCACACCATCTTCAAGAGCATCTATTTCTTTGACCCCAACGGCCACCGCCTGGAGCTGGCCTGCGACATCGGCACCCCCGAGATGTACGCCCGGCTCGATGCCGTGAAGTGGGACATGTTGCAGGAGTGGAGTGAAACCCGCCGCGCCCCCAAGCACGCCGCGTGGATGCACGACGGCAGCATGGCGCAGTAAGAGCGGCTAAAAAACCCTTCTGGCGTCGTTGCCGCGTCTTGTCGTACTACGCGTACGGTCTGCGACACAGCGCCTGGCCAGAACCGCTGCGCTGGGTTTTGTTATCCGCTCTCAACCCCGTCCCACCGAACCTGCTTGCCCCACCATGACCTTTCTGAACGAAACCCACGACCCCCAGCTGCGCTGCTGGCTGTCCTCGGCCCATGCGCCCGGTGCCGACTTTCCCCTCCAGAACCTGCCGTTCGCGGTGTTTCGCCGCCAGGGGCGCTCCGAGCCCTGGCGCGGCGGCGTGGCCATTGGCGACCAGATCATCGACATGGCGGCGCTGGCCGCTGCGGGCGTGTTGGCGGGCGAGGCCCAGGTTGCGGCCCAGGCCGCAGCCAGCGACAAGCTCAACGCCCTGATGGCCCTGGGCCACAGCGCCTGGAGCGCGCTGCGCCTGGCCCTGTCGCGCGCCCTGCGCGAAGGCGCGCCCGAGCAGGCCGCGCTGGCCGCCTGCCTGCTGCCCCAGGCAGGGGCCGAATACGACGTGCCCGCCCGCATTGGCGACTACACCGACTTCTACACCTCGGTGCACCACGCCACCAACATCGGCCGCCTGTTCCGCCCCGACAACCCGCTCATGCCCAACTACCACTGGGTGCCCATCGGTTACCACGGGCGGGCGTCCAGCATTGGCGTGTCGGGCCAGGCCTTTCCCCGGCCCAAGGGCCAGACCCTGCCACCGGGTGCCCAGACGCCGTCGGTCGGTCCCTGCAAGCGCCTGGATATCGAGCTGGAGCTGGGCATTTTTGTGGGCCAGGGCAATGCCCAGGGCGACGCCATTCCCATCACCGAAGCCGAGCAGCATGTGTTTGGCATCTGCCTGCTCAACGACTGGTCGGCCCGCGATATCCAGGCCTGGGAATACCAGCCCCTGGGCCCGTTCCTGTCCAAGAACTTCGCCACCACCATCTCGCCCTGGATCGTGACGCTGGAGGCCCTGGCACCGTATCGCGTGGCCTTTGCCCGCCCCGAGGGCGACCCCGCGCCGCTGCCCTACCTCGACAGCCCCGCCAACCGTGCGGGGGGCGCGTTCGACATCCAGCTGCAGGTGGGCCTGCGCACGCCGCGCATGGCTGCGGCCGGGCAAGGCGATGCCAGCATTTGCCGCACCAGCTACCGCCATGCCCACTGGACCGTGGCGCAGATGCTCGCGCACCACACCGTCAACGGCTGCAACCTGCAGCCCGGCGACCTGCTGGGCAGCGGCACCCTGTCGGGTCCCACGCTCGACCAGGCGGGCGCGCTGATCGAATTGACCACCGGCGGCAAGAACCCGCTGCAGCTGCCCGGCGGCGAGCAGCGCGTGTACCTGGAAGACGGTGACGCGGTCGTGCTGCGCGGCTGGTGCGAAAAACCCGGTGCAGCGCGCATCGGCTTTGGCGAATGCTGGGGCACGGTGCTGCCCGCGCGCTGATACGGTTTTGCCTTCAAGCGTAAACGATAGTTGGTTCGCCTTGCCGTGCTAGAGCACTGTCTGCGGCTTCCCGCCTAGGTATCCGCTTGAATGCAAGACCGTATGAAGCAACGCGAGGGCGCAGGCCAGACCCGGAGAGGGCCGGGGGGAAGCCCGGAAACGGGCGCGGCCCTTGCCAATGCCGCTATGCTCCCGCCCATGACCCATCCGATCGACGATTTCAGCAACGCGGCCGTGGCCGCCCTGGCCCGTGCCGATGTGGCGCGCGCCCTTGAAGAAGACGTGGGCAGCGGCGACCTCACCGCTGGCCTGATAGCCCCCGCCCGTCGCACCCGCGCGCGCATCCTGGCCCGCGAAGCCGCCGTGATCTGCGGCGCCCCCTGGGCCGAGGCCGCCCTGCGCGCGCTCGACCCCAGCGTGCAGCTGACCTGGCGCGTGGCCGAGGGCCAGCGCTGCGCCCCCGACCAGGTGGTGCTCGAAATCGAGGGCAACGCCCGCGCGCTGCTCAGCGCCGAGCGCACGGCGCTCAATTTTCTGCAACTGCTCAGTGCCGTGGCCACCAAGACCGCCACCTATGTGGAGGCCGTGGCAGGCACCAAGGCCCACATCGTGGACACGCGCAAAACCCTGCCCGGCCTGCGCCTGGCGCAAAAATACGCCGTGCGCACGGGCGGCGGCACCAACCACCGCATCGGTCTGCACGACGCCGTACTGATCAAAGAGAACCACATTGCTGCCGCTGGCGGCGTCGCCGCCGTGCTGCGCGCCGCCGAGCAGGTGGCCGCACAGGCGAAGTTCATCGAGATCGAGGTGGAAACGCTGGCGCAGCTGGCCGAGGCGCTGGACGCCGGCGCCACCATGGTGCTGCTGGACAACATGCCGCTGCCCTTGCTGCGCGAGGCTGTGCGCATCAACGCCGCACATTCGGGCGGTGGGGCCATCCTCGAAATATCCGGCGGCGTCACGCTGGCGGGCCTGCGCGAACTGGCCGAAACCGGCGTGGACCGCATCTCGATTGGCACCCTCACCAAGGACGTGAAGGCCACCGATTTCTCGATGCGCCTGCAGGAGCTGGCATGAACACCACCATCACCCTCAAGGAAGTCGATTACGAGCAGCCCGCCGAAGGCGGCGTGTGCAGCACAAAGCACGCCTGGGCGCGCGTGCCCGCCGAACTGTCGCAGGCAGAGCGCGCGGCCACCAAGGACAGGATCCGCCGCCTGCTGAAGGAAAAGAACGCGGTGATGGTGTCGCACTACTACGTCCACCCGGATCTGCAGGACCTGGCCGAGGAAACCGGCGGCATCGTCAGCGACTCGCTGGAGATGGCGCGCTTTGGCCGCGACCATGCCGCGCAGACGCTGGTGGTGAGCGGCGTGCGCTTCATGGGCGAGACGGCCAAGATCCTCTCGCCCGAGAAAACCATCCTCATGCCCGACCTCGACGCCACCTGCTCGCTGGATCTGGGCTGCCCCATCGAGGAATTCAGCGCCTTCTGCGACGCGCACCCCGACCGCACCGTGGTGGTCTATGCCAACACCAGCGCCGCCGTGAAGGCCCGCGCCGACTGGCTGGTGACCAGCAGCTGCGCGCTCGACATCGTGCGCGCCCTGAAAGACCAGGGCCAGAAGATCCTGTGGGCGCCCGACCGGCACCTGGGCGACTACATCCGCCGCGAAACTGGCGCCGACATGGTGATGTGGAACGGCGCCTGCATCGTGCACGACGAGTTCAAGGCCTTCGAGCTGGAATCGCTCAAAAAAGAGCACCCGCTCGCCAAGGTGCTGGTGCACCCCGAAAGCCCCGCCGACGTGATCGCCCTGGCCGACGCCGTGGGTTCCACGTCGGGCATCCTGAAGGCGGCACGGGAGATGGACGCGCGCGAATTCATCGTGGCCACCGACAACGGCATGATGCACAAGCTGCGCACGCTCAACCCCGACAAGGTCTTTTACGAGGCCCCCACCGCCGGCAACAGCGCCACCTGCAAAAGCTGCGCCCATTGCCCCTGGATGGCCATGAACGGCCTGGCCGGCGTGGCGCAGGTGCTGGAAAGCGGCGCCAACGCCATCCAGGTGGACCCGGCCATCATCCCGCGCGCGCGCCTGCCGATTGACCGCATGCTGGCCTTCACGGCCACGCTGAAAAGCGGGCAGTCTGCAGCGGGGCTGGTGCCCCATCTCGGGGCGGCGTGAGGCGTTTGCTTTTATTTTGATAGCTTTCAGTGCTTTATTGATAGGCGCTGAAGGCATTTTTCATGCATATTCTGCGCGCCATCCATGGCCACCTTTGCCGACCCACCCTCCTGGCTCCCCCTGTTGTCCGACGCGGCCTTGCGGCAGCTCAGCGGCGCGGCCGTGTTCGCGCGCGGTCAGGCTTATGCCGCCAGCGGCGCCATAGAAACCCTGGAAGAACCCGCGCCCGCGCCGGGCGAGCAGGCCGCGCTGCAGGCCGTGGTGCATGGCACGCAGGCCTACCAGGTGCGCGCGTGGATCGATGAGGACGACGAACTGGACGGCGAATGCGACTGCCCGCATGCGCAGGACGGCAACTTCTGCAAGCACCTCGTTGCGCTGTGCCTGGCCTGGCGCAGCGAACAGGGCGGCGAAGCGACCGCGCCCGACGCCCAGGCCGCCAGCAAGGTGACCGCGGCCGCCCGGCGCGCCCGCACCCAGGCCAGCCACCGCGAGGCGCTGCGCGGATTCGTGCAAGCGCAGACGGCTCAGGCACTGGCCGAGCGCCTCTGGACCTGGGCCGAGAACGACCGCAACCTGATGGTTGATCTCAAGGCCTGGCAGGCCGAGCACAGCGCGGGTAGCGACACCAAGGCCCTGCGCGGCGCCATCGGCGACATGCTGCGCCTGCGCGGCGACTACCTGGATTGGCACGAGATGCCCACCTACATCGGCCGCGCGCGCCGGGTGCTGCCGCTGCTGCGGCCCTGGCTTCAGCGCGACCCGGCCGAGCTGCGCACGCTGTGCGAACACGCGCTGCGCAGCCTGTACAAGGTGGCGGAGCATGCCGACGATTCGGACGGCGAACTGGGCGGTTTGATGGAAGAACTGTTGGATCTGCTTGTCCAGGCCCTGCGCGCCGCGCCACCGCCCGCCGCGTGGGTGAACCGCTGGTTCCAGCTCATGGAGGAAGACCCCTGGGGCCTGTGGGACGAGCGGGCCATTCTGTCAGCCGCCGGACCCGCCGTGCAGGCCCGCTACACCGAGCGCGTGCGCGAGGACTGGGAGTGCTGGCAGGGCAGCCATTCGCCCTCCGGCCATTTTGACCACCAGCGCAGCCAGCTGCGCCGCCGCTACCTTGCCAGTATCGAAGCCCAGGGCGACCCGCGTGCCCTGCGCGATGCCATGGCCGCCAGTGCCGACGACGCGGGCGAATTCCACCAACTCGTGGCCCTGTGCGAGGCCCAGGGCTGGTACCGCGAAGCCCTGCAATGGGCGCAGGCGGCCGCCAAGCGCCATCCCCAGGACTGGCGCATTGAAGAAGACCTGCTGCGCTGCTACGAGCGCGACGGCTGGGACGACGAGGCGCTGGCCATCTGGCGCCGCCGCCTGGGTAGCAACCAGTCGCCGGACATGTATCTCTCCGTGCTGAAGGCCGCCGAGCGCGCCGGGCGCGACCGTGCCGCCTACCGCGCCGAGCTCTTCGCCGGGGCCGAGCAGCACGAAATGCAAGCCCTGAAGGCCAAGCGCGCAAGCCCCTACGGGCGCCCACCCGGCCCGGCGGCGCGCGACGTCAGCGTGCGTGTGGACTGGCTGCTGGCCGAGCGCGACCTCGATGCGGCGCTGGCCCTGGCGCAGCAAAGCGGAACCTCCTGCTTTGCGCCGACGCTTGAAGCCCTGGCCCGCAAGCTGCCCCCACGGCAGCATGCCGCCGCCGCGCAGTTGCTGCGCCGCGTGTTCGACCAGGCGATGGCGGGCGCTTCGTCGCCCTACGCCAGACCCCTGGAACTGGTGCGGGACATTCTGAAGCGCCTTGCGCCCGAGGCGCAGACCCTGTGGTTGGCCGAGCTGCGTGCACAGTACAAGCCCAAGCGCAATTTCATCGCAGGCCTGCCATGAGGGGTACGGCCCGGATCGACTTCGCCCAGCCGCTGGACTCCTCCGCCCCGCGCCTGTGCTACGCCTTCGATGCCCCGTTGCAAGTGCTGGAAGCCCATGCCCTGCATGAGGTGCACGGCCTGCTCGATGCCGTGCATGCCGCCGCACAGCAGGGCCGCTGGTGCGTGGGCCATGTGCGCTACGAGGCCGCTGCCGCCTTCGACGCCGCCCTGCAAACCCACCCCGCCGACGGCCCCCTGGCCTGGTTTGCCGTCTATGGCGCGCCCTTGCCCTGGCCCGCTGATGGGGCTGCTGACGCCGATCCCGCTGCGCAAGTCGAATGGACCGGCGACCCCGACCGCGCCGGTTTTGATGCCGCCATCGACCGCATCCAGCAGGCCATTAGCGCGGGCGAGTTCTACCAGGTCAACTACACCGCGCCGCTCACCGGCCACCTGCGCCAGGGCAGTGCGGCGGCGTTGTTTGCCGCGCTGCAGCGCGCCCAGCCCGGTGGCTATGCCGCGCACATCGACGCGGGCGGCGAGCAGGTGCTCTCCGTCTCGCCTGAACTTTTTTTTGACTGGCAGGACGCGCCCGGCGGTGGCCACATCCTCACGCGCCCCATGAAGGGCACGGCAGCGCGCGGCGCCACGCCCGCCGAAGACGCTGCCCAGGCCGCCCACCTGCGCGCCTCGCCCAAAGAGCGCGCCGAGAACGTGATGATCGTGGACCTGCTGCGCAACGACCTCTCGCGCATCGCCCAGCCCTACAGCGTGCGCGTGCCCGCGCTGTTCCACACCGAGGCCCTGCCCACCGTGTGGCAGATGACATCGGATGTGCAGGCGCGCACCCGGCCCGGCACCACCTTGGCCGATGTGTTTGCCGCGCTGTTCCCCTGCGGCTCGGTCACTGGTGCGCCCAAGGTGCGCGCCATGCAGATGATCCGGGCGCTGGAGGCCGCGCCGCGCGGCATCTACTGCGGTGCCATCGGCGTGGTGCGGCCTGCGGGCGCGGCCGGGGCGGATGGCTGCCACAGCGTGGCCGCCACCTTCAACGTGCCGATCCGCACCGTGGTGCTGCGCGCCGGGGCCGGCGGGACCATGGCCACCTGCGGCATCGGCAGCGGCATCACCTCGGGCGCCACGGCCGACGCCGAATGGGCCGAATGGCGCCACAAGCGCGCCTTCGTCGAGCGTGCCAGCGCGCCGTTCGACCTGCTCGAAACCCTGGCGCTGGTGGATGGCCAGTTCCGCCATCGGGACGCGCACCTGGCACGCCTGCAGGGCGCGGCCGCGCATTTCGCCGCGCCGTTTGACGCCGCTGCCGTGCAGCATTGCCTGCAGGCGCTGGCAGACAGCCACCCCGCTGGTGCCTGGCGCGTGCGCCTGCTGCTGCGTGCCAGCGGCCAGCCCCACGCCGAGGCCTTTGCACTGCAGCCCACCCCCGAGCCCGTGCGCCTGCAACTGGCCAGCCGCCCGCTGCCAGAGGGCCATGGCGAATTCGTGCGCTACAAGACCACGCGCCGCGCGCACTACGCGGCCTTTGCGCCCACGACGCCCGGCGTGTTCGACACCGTGCTGTACAACGAGGCGGGCGAGATCACCGAGGGCACCTTTGGCAACGTCGCCATGCTGCTCGATGGCCGCTGGGTCACCCCCCCGCTGGCCTGCGGCCTGCTGCCCGGCGTGGGCCGCGCCGTTGCGCTGCGCGAGGGGCGGCTGACCGAGGCCGTGGTGCGCGTGGCCGACGTGCCGCGCGTGCAGGCCTGGGCCTTCATCAACAGCCTGCGCGGCTGGCTGGCGGCCGAGCTGGTGCCCTGATGTGGCGCGTGTTTTCTGGCTCTGGCGCTTATCTGTAAAGCGCTGATAGCGATTGTTTTTGTAGTCTTTGGGTCAATCAGATTCGTTCGTCGCCCGCAGCGACCGGCCCTGCCAGCCCGCCTGCTGCGCTACAAACCCGTCGAATGCGGCCAGCAAGGGCGCAAACCGTTCGGCGTCGGCTTCCAGTTGCGCCAGCGCTGCGCAGGTGGCTTCCAGGGTGGAGAGCTGGTGCGGCTGGCGTGCAATGCGGATGCGGTAGCGCGAGGCCGGCAGTGCCAGCAGCGGCAGGCGCGGCAACTGCTGCAGCAAGGGGTTCCGATGCAGCATCTTGCGGCTTTTGCGCCAGGTGCCATCGAGCACCACCAGGCGCAGCCCCTGCGGCGTTGGCAGCCAGGCGGGGTCCAGCGGCGGCGGGGCGGCCAGGCCCAGGGCAGCGTCTTGTGGCGCCTCGGGGTAGAGCAGCAGGGCGCGACGCGGGGGGACTGACGGGGCGGGTGTACCCCAGGGCGCGGTCAGCAGCGGCTGCAGCACGCCGGGGTCCCACTGTTCGCCGGTCAGCAGGCGGCTGTGCGGCAGGCTCAGGTGCAGCAGCCGGGCCGTGCCTTTGGCCTCGTGCACTTCCAGCGGGTGCTGCAGGATCAGCACCTCGGTGCGGTGCGCCACGGGCGTGACCCACCGGCAGATGCAGGCGCTGTGCGGGCGCAGGCAGGCGGGGCAGCGCGGGCGGCTGGCGTGGAGCGCAGACACTATGAGAAAAAGAGCTGCAGGCGCTTCTTCAATAAGCGCTGCTGCCTTGGTTGATCAAAAAATGGTGGTGAGGTGGCTTATTCCGTTGCCAAACCATTCGTGTCTAGGCGCGAAGCCGCAGACAGTGCTGTAGCACGGTAAGGCGAAGCAACAACGACACGGATGGTTTGGCAATGGAATTACAGCCGCTCTTTGACGTAGGAGCCCCGGTCCATGTCCACGATTTCCACGCTGAGCTGCACCAGCACGCCGGCCGGCTTGGGCGTGAGGCGGCGCAGCACCTCGGCCACGCGCTCGGACAGGTCTTTCTTGGCCTCGGGGGTGCGGCCCGAGAGCAGGCGCAGCTGGGCGTGCACAAAGGCGCGGTTGGCGGGGGCGGTGCCCACTTCAAAGCTGTCCACCAGCACGAAGCGGCTTTTGAGGTCGGCCTCGTCCAGCACTTCGGGGCTGCTGGTGACGGCCTGGTTCAGTTCGGTGAGGGCCTGCGCCTCGGGGAAGCCGGCGAGGTTTTGCGAGTATTCAACGATCAGGTGGGGCATGGCGTGTTCTCGGGTTGGGGGCAGGGCAAGGAAGGATCGGAGCGCGGGCCATTCTGCGCGGCCTGTGCGGAACCAGGGGATTTTTTCAGATGGTTGTCAGAGCGCCTGCGTGGGCACGGTGTGGCGCAGTGCGGTCTGGCGATTGCGGTCATCGACGAACACGAGCTGCGGTTCGTGCGTGGCCACCTTGTCTTCGGGCACCTGGGCAAACGCCGCAATGATGAGCAGGTCGCCCACGGCGGCGCGGCGTGCGGCCGAACCGTTGACCGAAATCATGCCGCTGCCGCGCTGGCCTTTGATGGCGTAGGTGATGAAGCGTTCGCCGTTGTTGATGTTCCAGATGTGGATCTGCTCGTTTTCGCAGATGTTGGCGGCATCGAGCAGGTCTTCGTCGATGGCGCACGAGCCTTCGTAGTGCAGCTCGCAGTGGGTGGCGGCAACGCGGTGGATTTTGGATTTGAGCAGGGTGCGGTACATGGGGTTTCCTGGCAGTGAAGGCGGTGGAAGCGAAAGGAACGGGCTTGGCGGGGCGGATGCGCGGCTGCGAAGGCGGTTGGCGCGTCAGTGTGCGCAGAAGTCCAGCACGCAGCTGTCGCCCAGCGCCTCGCGCCACACGCGCACGCGGCTGACGCTGGCGCGCAGGTCGGCGGGCAGTGCCTGGGCGATGAAGACGCACAGGTTTTCGAGCGTGGGCGTGCCCAGCCCGGGCACGTCGTCGAGCATGTGGTGGTCGAGCTGCTCGCGCACCACGGCCAGACCCTGGCGCAGCAGGCCCAGGTCCAGCACCATGCCCGTGGCGGGGTCGCGTGCTCCGGTCAGAAAAACTTCGGCGTGGTAGGTGTGGCCGTGCACACGGCGGCTGCCTTCGGCCTCGATCTCGCGGCGCAGGGTGTGGGCGGCGTCGAAAAAGAAGCGCTGGGAGATGGTGAACAACATACGGGGCCCCAAAAACCGAAAACTGCTTACCGGATGCCGGTGAGCTTGTGGGTCTGCAGGCTCAACCGCCAGGCGGGGTGGACGAGGCAGGCCGCTATGCAGGTGGCGGTGTTCTGGCGCTGCAGCGGGCCATCCATGGGCTGCAGGAAGCGGTGGGTGAACCGGGTGTCCTGCTCCAGTGCTTGCAGATCGAACCCTGGTTGCGGCCACACCAGCTTCAACTCTTGTCCGCTGCGCTGCACCCAGGGCGCACCCGCCTTGGGGCTGATGCACAGCCAGTCGATGCCCTCGGGCGCGGCCACGGTGCCGTTGCTTTCCACCGCGATACGGAATTGCAGCGCGTGCAGGGCGTCGATCAGCGCGGCGTCCACCTGCAGCAGGGGTTCGCCCCCGGTCAGCACCACCAGGCGGTGGCCTGCGTCCGCGGGCCATTGCGCGGCGATGGTGTCGGCCAGTGACGCTGCAGTCTCGAACTTGCCGCCCAGCGTGCCATCGGTGCCGACAAAGTCGGTGTCGCAGAACTGGCAGATGGCCTGGGCGCGGTCCTGCTCGCGGCCGGTCCAGAGGTTGCAGCCCGCGAAGCGGCAGAACACGGCGGGTGTGCCCGCCTGGCCGCCTTCGCCTTGCAGGGTGTAGAAGATTTCTTTGACGCTGTAAGTCATCGGGGCACCGGTGGGACGAGGAGCGTGGGCGCGGCCGGGGCTGCCACCTCGGGGTAATCGCGGCTGAAGTGCAGGCCCCGGCTTTCGCGGCGCAGCTGGGCGCTTTGCACGATCAGGTCGGCCACCTGCACCAGGTTGCGCAGCTCCAGCAGATCGCGTGTGACGTGGAAGTGCGCGTAGAACTCCTGGATCTCGCCCTGCAGCATCGCGATGCGGTGGGCGGCGCGCTCCAGCCGTTTGTTGGTGCGCACGATGCCCACGTAGTCCCACATGAAGCGGCGCAGCTCGTCCCAGTTGTGCGAGATGACGACGGACTCGTCGGCGTCGGTCACGCGGCTGTCGTCCCATGCGGGCACGGTGGGCAGTTCGGCCGTGGTGGCTGCGGCAATGGCCTGGGCGGCGGCGCGAGCGAACACCATGCATTCCAGCAGCGAGTTGCTGGCCAGGCGGTTGGCGCCGTGCAGGCCGGTGCAGGCCACCTCTCCCACGGCGTACAGGCCGGGCAGGTCGGTGCGGCCCGCCAGGTCGGTCAGCACACCGCCGCAGGTGAAGTGCGCCGTGGGCACCACCGGGATGGGCTCTTTGGTGATGTCGATGCCCAGCGACGCGCAGTGCGCCAGGATGTTGGGGAAGTGCTCCTGCAGGAACGCCGGGCTCTGGTGCGAGATGTCGAGGTGCACGCAATCGAGGCCGTGCTTTTTCATCTCGAAATCGATGGCACGGGCCACCACGTCGCGCGGGGCCAGCTCGGCGCGCGGGTCGTGGTCGAGCATGAAGCGGGTGCCACCGGCCGAGGGTGGCAGCAGCAGCCTGCCACCTTCGCCGCGCACGGCTTCGCTGATGAGGAAGGACTTTTCGTGCGGGTGGTACAGGCCGGTGGGGTGGAACTGGATGAACTCCATGTTGGCCACGCGGCAGCCCGCGCGCCAGGCGGCGGCGATGCCGTCGCCGGTGGCGGTGTCGGGGTTGGTGGTGTACAGGTACACCTTGCCCGCACCACCCGTGGCCAGGATGGTCTGCGGTGCGCGGAACGTGACGACGGAGTCGGTGTCGCTGTCCAGGGCATACAGCCCCAGGCAGCGGTTGCCGGGCAAGCCCAGCTTGCGCGTGGTGATCAGGTCCACCAGCGTGTGCTGCTCGAACAGCGTGATGCCGGGCGTGGCGCGCACCACGTCGATCAGCGTGCGCTGCACGGCGGCACCGGTGGCGTCGGTCACATGGGCGATGCGGCGCGCGCTGTGGCCGCCCTCGCGCGTGAGGTGCAGCTGGTCGCCTTCGAGCGTGAAGGGCACGCCCAGACGGCGCAGCCAGGCAATGGATTCGGGCGCGTTCTCCACCACGAAGCGGGTGGTGGCCAGGTCGCACAGGCCCGCGCCGGCCACCAGCGTGTCTTCGATGTGGGCGGCAAAGCTGTCGTCATTGGCCAGCACGGCGGCAATGCCGCCCTGGGCCCAGCCGCTGGAGCCGTCCTGCAGCTGGCGCTTGGTGATGACGGCCACGCGGTGCGTGGGCGCCAGGTGCAGGGCCGCCGAAAGACCGGCGAGGCCGCTGCCTACGATGAGAACGTCGAATTCATGGGACTGCATGGTGGTTTTCTGGGGTCTGCGCAATGGGCGCTGCACTGCGCCAGTGCCACCGTGGAACTGGCTTTGCCAGGCCACGGGTGGCGTCCCCCTGGGGGGAAGAAGCGGAGCGGCGCAGGGGGGTCATGCCGGTGTATACGCCAGCCGGACGTAAATGGGGGCAAAGGCCTCGGCCTGGGTGATCTCAATCAGTGTTTCCTTGGCCAGCTCCAGCAGGGCGATGAAGGTCACCACCAGCACGGTGCTGCCGTTGGCGGGCTCGAACAGTTCTTCAAACTCGACAAAGCGGCGCCCCTGCAGGGTTCTGAGCACCATGCTCATGTACTCGCGCACGCTCAGCTCTTCGCGGGTGATCTTGTGGTGTTGCACCAGCCGGGCGCGTTTGAGGATGTCGTGCCAGGCTTCCTGCAGATCCACCACATGCACATCCGGAAAGCGCGGCTGCATGCTTTGCTCGATGGTCACCTGCGCCTTCACAAAGTCGCGCCCGTATTGCGGCAGCTGCGCGAGGCGCATGGCCGCCGTCTTCATCTGCTCGTATTCGAGCAGGCGGCGCACCAGCTCGGCGCGCGGGTCTTCGGCCTCTTCACCGCCCTCCTGCTTCTTGGGCGGCAGCAGCATGCGCGACTTGATCTCGATGAGCATGGCCGCCATCAGCAGGTATTCGGCGGCCAGCTCCAGGTTGCGGCTGCGGATCTCATCCACATACACCAGGTACTGGCGGGTGAGGCCGGCCATGGGAATGTCGAGGATGTTGAAGTTCTGCTTGCGGATCAGGTACAGCAGCAGATCGAGCGGGCCTTCAAAGGCTTCGAGGAAGACTTCGAGCGCGTCGGGCGGGATGTACAGGTCTTGCGGCAGCGCAAACAGCGGCTCGCCATACAGGCGGGCCAGCGCCACCTGGTCCACCACGTCGGGCATGGCGCCCGGGGCGACGGCAGTGGCTTCGGCGGGGCTGGCGCTGTGCATGAATTGCGAGGCAATCAATAGCTGCTCGCGCTGGTCGGCAAAGCGCGAGACGCCATCTTGATGCTCAATCCGCGTTGGTCTGGTAGACGTAGGGCTTTTGCGCCACCTGGGCTTCGCGGTACTCGCCCCAGATCTTGCGGTCCACCTGCTTGTCCCACAGCAGGGCACGGCCGGCGCTTTGCTGGGCATCGAGCTCGGGCTTTTGCACCTTGAGCTGGTTGATGAACTGGGTGGCTTCGGACTGGTAGTCGGGGCGGCGGAAAATGGACATGGACTGATAACCTCTCTTTCTTGATTTTACCGGGAGCCTTTCATGCCCTTTCATTTCAGTGCCCTGGCCGTTGCGGCGGCGGCCCTCGGCCTGGTGGCCCTTGCCGGATGCGATGCACAGCGCATCAGTGAACTGCAGCCCGGCGTTTCCACCGAGGCCGACGTGCGCGACCGCTTCGGCGCGCCCGAAACCATCTGGGACGAGGCCGATGGCGCACGCACCCTCGAATACAACCGCCAGCCCGCCGGCCAGATCAATTACATGATCACCGTGGGCGCCGACGGCCGGCTGGTGGCCGTGCACCAGGTGCTCACGCCCGAGAACTTTGCCCGCATCACCCCCGGCATGGACATGGCGCTGGTGCGCCGCAGCCTGGGCAAGCCGGCCAAGGTCACGCCTTACCGGTTGAGCGGTGAAACCCACCACGACTGGCGCTTTGCCGAGCCGCCCAATATTCCCAAGGTGTTTACGGTGGTGACCAAGGATGGCAGCACGGTGCTGCGCACGATGGTGGGGCCGGATATGGATGCGCCGGAGAACAAGGGCGGGCGTTGAGTTTTTGGTATTTTTTGGTTCTAGCGCTTATTTTGTGAGCGTTGGTTTGATGGTGTGCTTTGTCGAGGGCGGGGGCCGGGTCTCGGCCCGGCGGCCGCCTCACTTTTCTTTGCTTCGCCAAAGAAAAGTAAGCCAAAGAAAGGCGACCCACAGTCTGCGACCCCTACGGGGCAAACCTGCGCCGGTGCGGTTGCGGGGTGCGCCGTGGAACTCGCTTTGCGCTGCGCGCGCCGCTCGGACAACCACGGCGAGCCAGTTGACGAAGCATGCGCGCACTGGCGCGCATGCCACCTCGCAACCGCCCCGCCGCAGGCGCAGCCAGATGGGGGTGAACAACCCAACAGCCCCACGGGCCATCGCTGCGCTCGGCCCCATCTCGCGGGCGCAAGCGCTGCGCAGGCTGGGCCGAGCGCAGCGATCGCCCGAAGGGATGTTTGCTCGGGTTCCCTTCAGGATGCGCCGAGGAGCGCAGCGGCCAGCGGATCAGGGCTCGCGATTGTCTGAGCGCAGCGAGTTCGAGCGAGACCCCGCTGGACGCGAGCACCACAGGTTGCCCGCAGCGAAGCGCAGGGACGCAGCCTGTAGGGGCGCCTTTTCTTTGGTGACTTTCTTTTGGCGAAGCAAAAGAAAGCCACTGCGCCGCCGGGCGCACACCCCGGCTCCCGCCCCATGCAAAGGCACAGCACCAACTATCAAAACAATAGCTACCAGCGCCTGATACATCAGCACTGAAGCTAAAAATTCAGACCAGCAGGCAGGCCAACCTAGCCCACCACCCTCAAAGATTTACCAACCACTCCCCCTCCCGCCGCGCCGCCCCCGACCGCACCAGCTCGTCCATCAACCCCTCCAGCCACTCGCCCTGGCCGCGATCGCTGAAATGCCGCTGGTGCATGGCGCCGAAATAGGGCGTGGCGTCTGTCCAGGCGCGCAGTTCGGACACAGGGATGCGCTGCCACTCCAGCAGCTTGTATTTCAGCAGCACCTTGGCGGCATAGAGCGTGTGCTTGCCAGGATTGCTGGCAAAGCCATCAAGCCGCTTGCGCGCCACGGCGAGTGCGCGGGGCGCATCGGCAAACACCCGCCCATGGCCCGGAATCACGGTGCGCGGCGCCAGGCGCTCGATGAGGTCCAGCGTGGCGGCCACGTCGGCAAAGGCGCTGTCGCCCTCCAGCTCGGGAAAGACCACGCCAAAACCGTTTTCCCACAGCGCGTCGGCCGAGATCAGGATGCTGTCTTGCGGCTCGAACAGCACCACCGAATGCGTATCGTGCCCCGGCGCGGCGTGCACCTGCCAGGGTTTGTCGCCCAGCAGCGTGGTGGTGCCGGGGGCCAGCAGGCTGTCGTAGCGAAAGGGCGGGCATTCCTGGCCGGTGGGGGTGTAGCTCAGCGCGTAGGCGTCCCAGTCGCGCACATGGGCGGCCTGGCCGGGCGGAATGGATGTCTCCACCCCCGGCCAGGCCTGCTGCAGCGCGGCGTTGCCGCCGCAGTGGTCGCTGTGCAGGTGGGTGTTGAGGATGCGGTCGAGCGCACGGTTGCCCAGCGCGCCCTGCACCAGCGCCACCGTCTGGTCGGCGTGGCTGCAGTAGCCGGTGTCCACCAGTGCGGTGTCGCGCTGACCGATGAACAGAATGTTGTTGGCAGAGAGCCAGCCGCGCTCGAATACCGTTATTTCGGCTGGTAGCGCAGGTGGGGTAAGCGTCATAAGCTATGCAAAATCAAGTAATTAGGTGGGTGCGACCGGGGCCCGCGGCCGCCCCGCCGCTCAGGAGGTGGTCCTCAGCTCCCGCCGCAATATCTTGCCCACATTGCTTTTGGGCAGCTCGTCGCGGAACTCGATGTACTTGGGGCGTTTGTACCCGGTCAGGTTGGCGTGGCAGAAACTGGCCACCTGGTCCTCGGTCAAGGCGGGGTCGTTCTTGACCACGAAGATCTTGATGGATTCGCCCTGCATGGCGTCGGGAATGCCGATGGCCGCGCATTCCACCACACCGGGGCACAGGCTGATGACCTGTTCGAGCTCGTTCGGAAACACGTTGAAGCCACTCACCAGGATCATGTCCTTCTTGCGGTCGATGATGCGCGTGTAGCCCTGCGCGTCCATGGTGCCGATATCGCCCGTGCGCATGAAGCCGTCGGCCGTGAAGGCCAGGGCGTTCTCCTCGGGCTGGTTGTAGTAGCCCGCCATCACGTTGGGGCCGCGGATGCAGATTTCGCCCGAGGCGCCCTGGGGCAGGCTGTTGCCCGCGTCGTCCTTGATGGCGATGTCGATGCCGGGCAGGGGCAGGCCGATGGTGCCGCTGAACGCGGTGTTGGTCACGGGGTTGTTGGTGCCGATGGCGCAGGTCTCGCTCATGCCCCAGCCTTCGATCATGGTGCTGCCGGTGACCTTCTGCCACTGCTTGGCCGTGCCTTCACTCGCGGCCATGCCGCCGGCCTGCGAAACGCACAGGTGCGAAAAGTCGACCGACTTGAACTGCGGGTTCTGCAGCAGTGCGTTGAACAGCGTGTTCACGGCGGGCAGCATGTGGAAGGGGCGCTTCTTGAGCACCTCGACAAATTTGGGAATGTCGCGCGGATTGGGGATCAGCGTGAGGCTGGAGCCCTGGCGGATGGCCAGCAGGCACAGCGTGAGCGCGAAGATGTGGTACAGCGGCAGCGCGGCAATGCTGTTGGCGCGGCTGACGTCGCCCACCTTGGCGAGCGCCGGTGTGAACCAGGCCTCGGCCTGCAGCGTGGCGGCCACGATATTGCGGTGGGTCAGCACCGCGCCCTTGGACAGGCCCGTGGTGCCGCCCGTGTACTGCAAGAAAGCGATCGAATCGAGCGTGGCCTGGCTGGGCGCCAGGGTGCGGCGCTCGCCCAGCGCCAGTGCTTTCTTGAAGCGGACGACCTTGCGGCCCTGGGACAGGGGCAGTTCGTAGGCGGGCACCATCTTGGCGAGATGGCGCACGGCAAAGGTGATCCAGGGGCCATAGACCGCGCCCAGCAGGTCGCCCATGGATGCCATCACCACATGCTGCACGGCGGTGTGCTCGACGATTTCGCTCAGGGTGTGGGCGAAGTTCTCCAGGATCACAATGGCCGTGGCGCCCGAATCCTGGAGCTGGTGCTCCAGCTCGCGGGCGGTGTAGAGCGGGTTCACGTTGACGCAGGTGTAGCCGGCGCGCAGCACGGCGGCCATGGTCACGCCAAACTGCGGCACGTTGGGCAGCATAATGGCCACGCGCGCGCCAGACTCCAGCCCCAGGCCCTGCAGGTAGGCCCCGAGGGCCGCCGACAGGCGATCGAGTTCGCCATAGGACATCCACTGGTCCATGCAGACCGAAAAAGGGCTCGATGCGTGCTTGCGAAAGGATTCTTCCAGCAGGTGCGCCACAGAGCGGTATTGCTCTGGCTGCACATCGTGGGGAACCCCGGGAGGGTAGCTTTTGAGCCAGATCTTTTCCATGCGGTGTCCTCGGGTGCTCCAGTGGGGGAAGGCCCAGATTGTGGGTGCGGGGCAGGGGGCCGGCTACCGGGCTTGTCCTAGGGTGCGTGCCAGCTCCGTCCCGCTGGCGACAGGGCCGTGGCATCGGCGCTGCGGTGGCGGACGGTGTGGGCCGCATCCAGTGCAAGTCCTCCCGGGGGCAGGCCGCACAATGGTGCTCCTTCCTTGCAACACCCGAATCCATGAACGCACGCTGGCAGCAAGCCGTGGTCCTCGTCAACACCCTGGCCACGATCGCCTGGTTGGCATGGCAGTGGCCCCGTTCGCCGCTGACCGCGCTGGCGGGCGTCGCCGCCGCGCTGGCCTTGTTCGGGCTGGTGCTGGGGTTGCAGTTCGCGACCATGCTGCGCGTGAACCGCTCGGACCCCGCGCCACGGCCGCCAGGGTGGCAACTGGTCACGGCCTGGTGGGCCGAGGCGCGCCTGGCGCTGGCGGTGTTTGGCTGGCGCCAGCCCTTTCGCCACAGCGCCATTCCCGACTGGCTTCCGCCCCTGGCGCCCAACCAGCGGGCCACGCGCCGGGGCGTGGTGCTGGTGCACGGTTTTCTGTGCAACCGGGGTTTCTGGCTGCCGTGGATGGCGGCGCTGCGCGAGCGCGGCCATGCCTTTGTGGCGGTGACGCTGGAGCCGGCTTTTGGCTCGATCGACGATTACGCGGCCACCATCGACGCCGCCGTGCAACGCATGCAAGAGGCCACCGGCCTGGCACCGGTGGTGGTGGGGCACAGCATGGGCGGGCTGGCGGCCCGCGCCTGGCTGCGCTCACTGGCGGCAGACAGCGCCACCGCGCGCGTGCACCGGGTCATCACGCTGGGCACACCGCATGGTGGCGCCTGGGCGGGGCGTTTCAGCCGTTCGGTCAACGGCCAGCAGATGGCGTTGGGCGGCGCATGGGTGCGGCAACTGCAGCAGGGCGAGCCGCCCGCCCGCGCGGGTCTGTTCACCTGCTGGTATTCGAACTGCGACAACATTGTTTTTCCGGCGGGTACGGCCATGTTGGCGGGGGCGGACAACCGGTTGGTGCAGGGGGTGGCGCATATGCAGATGGCGTTTCATCCGGTGGTCATGCGGGCCTGTCTGGAGGAGATGGGGTGAGGTGGGGTTTTGTGTTTTTGGGCTTTGGCGCTTATTGGGTGTGCGCTGGCAGCTATTGTTTTTGTAGTTTTCTGTGTGCGTTGTGGTTGAAGGCGGAGGCCGGGTCTCGGCCCGGCGGCCGACTCACTTTTCTTTGCTTCGCCAAAGAAAAGTAAGCCAAAGAAAGGC